>NZ_MCTV01000010.1:0-123048 GCF_002874545.1 Shewanella sp. 10N.286.52.C2 | reverse complement strand
GGGCTTTTTTCGTATTGGGGCAAAAAGAATAAATCCTAATGCTGATAATTTGAGTTATTAGCTGCAACATATCAGCGTGAGCGGTGAGTGTGGACGAATGCCCATGTGAAAGTAGGGTGTAATGTCTGTGGTTATAAAGCAAAGCTTTATACAGACATGGAGCGCGGAGGATTTCTCCGCAGCTGAACATCGCCAAGCGCCTAATATCTCTCATCAGAGAGTCGATAAAGCCCTGACTTAACAGTTAGGGCTTTTTTCGTTTTTAGGATATAAATATCAACAAGTTCTGATAATTGAAGTATTTAACCATATTTTTCTGAATATAAATGTGGGCAATAAGCCAATGTAGAACCAGCTTTAAGTCAATGGCCTAATTTTTCTAAATAGAATAATTAGCCTATTACTTAAGAGTCAGGCTTTATTGTGTTTGTGATTATAGCGCTGCTTACAATTAATAATTCACTTAAGAACCTGTTGAGTGCACAAGTTGAACTTAAAACAACCTATTGCAGTATTAAATAGCAGTAACGTAATGCAGCTATCATGATGGTAAGCTATCTTGTAGGTTATTTTGCGGATTTAATCTTGCTTGTTGTTTCTTTTCAAGACAGGCTTTTTAGGGATAATGATGAAACTAGAGATGATTTGTACTGGCGAAGAAGTACTATCTGGCCAGATTATAGATACTAATGCTGCCTGGGTTGCTAATACCATGATGGAGTTAGGTATTGAAATGCAGCACCGTATTACAGTTGGTGATCGCTTAGATGATCTTGTTCAAGCATTTATTGATAGAAGCCATCATGCCGATGTGATTATTATTAACGGCGGTTTAGGGCCAACCAGTGATGATATGTCAGCAGAAGCGATGGCGTTAGCTAAGGGGGAGCCTTTAGTTGAGAATGTTGAATGGCGAGAGAAATTAATTGAATGGTTTTCGCGTAACAACCGTGTGATGGCCAAGAGTAACCTTAAACAGGCTTGGTTACCTGAGTCTGCAGTAATGATTGATAATCCTGTTGGAACAGCATGTGGTTTTAGAGTTAAGTTAAATAAAGCATGGTTATTTTTTACTCCCGGTGTTCCTTTTGAATTAAAGCACATGATCACCGAGCAGTTTATTCCTTTTATTAAGGCTGAATTTAAAGCTAGTGAAAACACTGCGCTAAAAAAACTGCTTACCATAGGTCATGGGGAGTCTTCTTTAGCTGATAGCCTAGCGGATTTAACTTTGCCTGATGGTGTCACCTTAGGTTACCGCTCTTCTATGCCACATATTGAGATTAAAATATTTGCTCGTGGCGATGAAGCAATTAGACAACTCTCAAGCGTGACCCAAGAAGTCAAAGCGATTCTCGGTACTGCAGTGGTCGCTGATGATAAGCCCACACTTGCTGCAGAAATTCATCAACGTTTATATCAATCTGGTTTTAGTTTAAGTGTTGCAGAGTCTTGTACTGGCGGTTTAGTAACGAGCCAGTTAATTGATTTTGCAGGCAGCTCATCTTATTTACATCATGGCTTAGTGACCTATAGCAATGAATCGAAAGTCAAAGTACTGGGGGTTAATCCACAGGTTTTGGATGATCACGGCGCGGTTTCTATTCAAACTGTTGAGGCTATGGCTAAAGGCGCTAGAGAGATTTTAGATAGTGATTACGCCTTATCTACTAGTGGCATAGCTGGACCTGATGGAGGTTCAGAGGAAAAACCTGTTGGGACAGTGGCCATTGCGCTGGCGACTAAAAATGCGGTATATAGTCAGATGATTAAAGTTTCCAGCCGCTCACGAAGTTTGGTGCGCAGTTTAAGCGCTGCAGTTGCCTATGACATGTTACGCAGAGCATTATTAGATGAAGCGATTATTGTTGATTACCCATCAATAAAACGTTTTGATAAGTAATTAAGCTTATTGTCTTTATATAAAAAAAGTAGCAATATTTATTGCTACTTTTTTTGTTTCAGTTGCATAATTAAGGTTTAAAACTTAATGACAATCTTGCCTTTTTGCACTTCAATCTCTTTGGTGATTGAGGCCATTAGTGCTTGATTAGCATCATTTTCATCCAGCACGTAGACAGGTTGCGATGCTAGAAAAGTACTAAGAAACATCATTAGCTGTGGTGTGATTGATGAAAGCATTTTTTCAATATCTGCGGGGGTTGATTTAACCTCAACCAAATCTAACTTCTTTAAATAGATGCTTTTGGTTTCAACGTCATACCAAGGCTCAGCCTCAAATGTTGTCACAAGATCCGCTTCTATAGATTTAAAAGGGTTTTTAACGGCCATTCTTGTTTGGGCTGTGACCGCAATAGTATTGGGCTTGTGGCCCAATTCTACTTCCATATCATTGAGTTTAAGTTGAAGCCCAAAAACTTGGTTACCTTGGGAGACTTCATAATGCATCTCGTTATTTAGGTAATCTTCAACTTCAGACTCACTAATGCTGTACTGAGTGGCGCAACCAGTCAGTAATAGCATTAGTAAACCTAAACCACATTTAAGTATGCGCATTAGCCAGTGTTTCTCATTCCTGCTGCGACGCCAGCAATGGTTAACATCAGTGCAAGTTCTACTTGTTTAGATGCTTGATCTTCATTACGGGTACGAGCGAGCAATTCAGCTTGTAAAAAGTTGAGTGGGTCAATATACGGGTTACGTAACTTAACAGACTCGCGGTTCCAAGGTGTATGCGCCATTAACTCTTCTGATTGGGTTAATGACAATACCTCATCAATACCTAATTGTAGGCTGGCGCGCAGCTTTATGCCCAAATGTTTTAATTCATCAGGAACAAGGCAGCTATCGTAATAACTAGCAAGGTTTGGCTCCGCTTTCATGTATACCATTTCAAGCATTGAAACACGGGTCTCAAAGAATGGCCATTGTTGCTCCATTTCTATGAGTAAATCAGCTTCACCTCGTTGTGACGCGGCTTGTAGTGCTTCGCCTGCACCTAACCATGCTGGTAGCATTAGGCGGTTTTGAGACCATGCAAATATCCATGGGATTGCGCGTAAACTCTCAATGCCGCCATCGACACGACGTTTTGCTGGGCGACTCCCTAATGGCAGTTTACCTAGTTCAACTTCAGGTGTCGCTGCGCGAAAGTAAGCCACAAAATCAGGCTCTTCACGGACGATGCCGCGATAGGCTTTAACTGAATCATCTGCTAAGCGCTGCATACAGTCACGCCATTGCTGTTTAGGCTCAGGTGGCGGCAGTAAGGTTGCCTCCATAACTGCTGAAGTATATAAAGCCAAGCTTTGAACGGCCACTTTAGGTAGGCCAAATTTAAAGCGGATCATCTCCCCTTGTTCGGTGACACGGATTCGACCATCAACAGAACCCGGTGGTTGCGATAAAATTGCTTTATGAGCTGGTCCGCCGCCTCGGCCAATGGAGCCACCACGACCATGGAACAGCATCAGTTTTACATCTGCTTTCTTACATACTGCTACTAATTGCTCTTGGGCATGATATTGCGCCCATGCAGCAGCAATCACGCCGGCATCTTTGGCTGAATCTGAATAGCCGATCATCACCTCTTGCATGCCTTTGGTGTAACCGCGATACCAGTCAATATTAAGCAGTTGAGTCATGCAATCAGCTGCTGTGGTTAAATCACTTAATGTTTCAAACAATGGCACTACGCGCATTGGATGCTGGCAGCCACTTTCTTTAAGTAATAACAGCACCGCTAATACATCTGATGGCTTACTTGCCATTGAAATAACATATGAACCCAGTGCTGTCGCAGGCTGGCTTGCAACCAGTTTACAGGTGTTAAGCACTTCTTGTACGTCAGCCGTTGGTTGCCACGTGCTTGGAATAAGCGGTCTGCGACCTGTTAGCTCACGTAATAAAAACGCCTGCTTTTCGTTTTCATCCCAGTGATCATAGTCACCTAGGCCTAAGTAGCGTGTTAGCTCGGCAATGACGTCGCTGTGACGTTCAGCATCTTGGCGGATATCCAACCTGAGCATATGGATACCGAAACAGGCCATACGGCGAAGAATATCTAACAATAATCCGTTGGCAATAAGCCGCATACCTGATGAGGTTAAACTACGGTATAGCAGCTCTAGTGGTAGCTTTAAGTCTTCAAGTTCCCAAATAGTTTCATCAGGTTTCATATCGACTTGATGACCTTCAAGGCGGATATTTAAGTAGTCGATGGTATTACGTAATTTGTTACGTAGATCACGCAGCACATCACGGTAGGGCTCTTTACTGTTATTGGTTAATGCCATCAGTTCTTCACTGGCATCTTCCATGGATAATTCATTAATCAGCTTAACGATATCTTTGAGGTATAAGCGTGCGGCAGCATGGCGGTTTCGTAGTAATACTTCTTGTGTGACGACTGAGGTAACAAATGGATTACCGTCTCTATCTCCGCCCATCCAGCTAGAAAAACGTACTGGGCATATGTCTGTGGAAATTTGTTTGCCCGTTTTAGCTTGTACATGATCATTGAGCTGGCGTAAGAAGTCGGGTACAGCTTGCCATAGTGATGTTTCAATTGTGCTAAGTCCCCAGCGAGCTTCATCAACAGGGGTTGGCCTGTCATGACGAATTTCATTGGTATGCCATATTTGTGCGATGAGCTGGCGTAAGCGTAAATGAGATTGGCCTATTTCTCGCTCAGTTAGTTGCTGATTTTCTTGCTCTGTCAGACAATCGACCACCGCGGAGTATTTTTGAATGAGGGTGCGACGTGAAATCTCGGTGGGATGTGCTGTGAGTACTAAATCGATATCGAGGTTTTCAAGACACTGGATAACCTCTTGCTCATTGGAGCTGCTGTTAAGCATTCGTCCAAGTAGCTGCTCTACTGGATCCGGTGTACATACAAGCTCATCACAATTACGGCTAATGGTATGGAATTGCTCCGCGATATTCGCCAAATTAAGGAATTGATTGAAGGCTTTGGCAAACGGGACTAATTCTTCATCAGGAAGCGAGTTGAGTAAAGTGAGCATCTGTTGGCGTGATTCTGCATTTCCTTGGCGGGATTCTTTAGCCAAAATGCGGATTTGCTCGACCTTTTCGAGAAAACCTTCACCAAGATGATCGCGCATAGTATCACCTAAAATTTGTCCTAAGTTGCTGACATTAGAACGCAAGGATGCATACATATCGGCGGTTTGATCTGCCATAATTACTCCATAAGTTACTTAATAAGCGGTGACAATTTTTCCATAAGCTTTAGCACAATAGCGAGCGACAACTGCTTGGTCAATGGCTGATGAGATAAATTCAAAAGCCATTAATCTGCTTGTTGTTATTTAATACAAGCTTGATAAATCAGTTTTTTAATGAGCTCAACCGTTGGGGTTAAATATTCAAGGCCAATATATTCATCGGGCTGATGGGCCTGATTGATACTCCCGGGGCCAAGTACTAATGTTTGACAGCCTAATTGATTTATATAAGGCGCTTCAGTGGCGTAATTGACCACTTCAGCTTGGCTATTAGCAAGCTCAGTAACCAGCTTGGTCCAATAACTATCAGCTTTTCCTGCAAATGACTCAGAGCCTGGGTATAAGGTGCGTACTTCAATACTGCCTGGATATTGCTTATTAATTTCAGCAAGGTAGTTAATGACCATTAACTCTAAATCAGCTAATTCAATACCGGGCAGTGGGCGAATATCAAGGTGTAAGTCGCAGCAGCCACAAATACGGTTGGCTGCATCGCCGCCGTGAATATGGCCAAAGTTCATGGTTGGGTAGGGCACGCTAAAGGCATCTTCTCGGTAGTTTTCACTTAAGTGTTGCTTGAGCTTTATTAACTGACCTGTGACTTGATGCATTATCTCGATGGCATTAAGCCCACGTGCAGGATCTGATGAATGACCACTGCGACCAATAACGCGAATACCTTGGGCTAAATGGCCTTTATGCATATACACCGGCTTTAAGCTGGTTGGCTCGCCGATAATGGCATAATCTGGTGCTATAGATGTTGATTCAGCAAAGGCTTTAGCGCCATTCATGGTGGTTTCTTCATCGGCACTGGCAAAAATATGTAATGGACGCTTTAACTCAGTTAATGGGATGTCTTTTAACGCTTCCATGATTAGGGCAAAAAAGCCTTTCATATCGCAGGTACCTAGGCCATACCAGCGATTGTCTTTCTCAGTTAATTCAAATGGACTTTGGCTCCAACGACCTTCATCAAAGGGAACGGTATCGGTGTGGCCAGCTAATAACAAGCCGCCTTTGCCAGAACCAATGGTGGCGACAAGGTTTTGTTTACCTCTGCTATCAGCGACAGTACTAATTGTGCAGTCAAACCCCATGTCGCTAAACCAAGACTGTAGCAGTGCAATAACTGCATGGTTACTCATATCTTGTTCTACTTCTAAGGCACTGATTGAAGGTAGTGCAATCAACTGTTTAAAAGCATCTTTTAATTCTGGTAGTGAGTTCATAAGGGCCTTTTATAAATATTTAATTAAATAATCATTCATAATTATTGCATAAGTAATGTTTTGTGTTAGTCTAGCAAACAGCTAAGGAATTCACCATAACTTGATAAATATTTAAGAACTATAGATATGTATGTAATTGCGATTCAATTTACTGTAACAGATCCCAAAGTAAACTATTCTCGACGATAGTTTTAATCTCGAGCACCCTGCTCATATTTCAAATAAAAATTAATAGTTTACTGACTTAAAGATGACAACATAATGAAAAAAATCGCAATAATTGGTGCTAGTGGTTATACCGGAGCACAAATCACCGCTCTTATTGATGCGCAAGCGTCACTATCGATCCAAGGCTTATATGTTTCTGAAAACAGTCTAGATAAAGGCCGGTTATTAGCAGATCTATACCCGAGTTATCAACACATTCAAATTCCTCTGTCACCGTTATCGGCTGAGGCTAAACAAGCCATCGTTGATCAAGCTGACGCTGTTGTATTAGCAACAGAGCATTCAGTTAGTTTGGAATTGGCCGCATTCTTTTATAACCAAGGTTTAGCTGTATTTGATTTAAGTGGCGCATATCGGTTTGCTGATACCGCTCAATATCCTAAATGGTATGGTTTTGAACATACTCAAGCAGCAGTGCTTGCTGATGCGGTTTACGGCCTAGCAGAATGGAACGCGCAAGCCATTGCTAATAGCAAAATGATTGCTGTGCCAGGTTGTTATCCAACTGCATCACTCACAGCGCTAAAACCATTAAAACCATTGTTAACTGATGCTTACCCTGTAATTAACGCAGTCAGTGGTGTGACCGGTGCAGGCAGAAAAGCCCAATTGCATACCAGTTTTTGTGAAGTCAGCTTAACGCCCTATGGTGTATTAGGGCATAGACATCAACCAGAAATCGCCACCCAGCTGGGTCAAGAAGTTATCTTTACCCCGCATTTAGGTAATTTTAAGCGTGGAATTTTAGCCACCATTACTGTGCAACTTAAAGCGGGTACTACAGAAGCTGACATTGCTAAAGCTTATGGCGTATATGATGACTCGCCACTGGTGAGCGTAAAGCATAACCAATTTCCTAAAGTCGATGATGTGGTGCTAACACCCAATTGTATCGTGGGCTGGAAGTTTGACCCGCAAAGCAATTACCTAGTGGTCGCTAGCGCCATTGATAATTTAATGAAAGGCGCTGCAAGCCAAGGTCTGCAGTGCATTAATATTCACTTCGGTCTATAACAGGAGCCTTGATTATGTCTAATACCAACCCTGTTATCGTACTTAAAGTGGGTGGCGCGCTGTTGCAATCAGAGCCTGGCATGGCAGAGTTGATGTCAGTAGTTGCTGAAATGATGCAGCAAGGGCAGAAAGTGATTTTTGTTCACGGCGGTGGTTGCTTGGTCGATGAACAGCTTGAAGCTAATGGCAAGCAAACGATTAAGCTTGAGGGCCTGCGTGTTACCCCTGCTGATCAGATCCCGATTGTTGTTGGCGCTTTGGCAGGCACATCGAATAAAATTTTACAGGCCGCGGCAATTAAAGCTGGCATCGTCAGTGTGGGCATGAGCTTGGCTGATGGCAATATCGTCAATGCCAAAATTAAACATGAAAAGTTAGGTTTGGTGGGGGAAGTATCACCGAATGATCCGAGTTATTTAACTTATTTATTGTCGCAAAACTGGTTACCTATTTGCAGTTCAATCGCGATTTCACCAGCGGGCGATATGCTGAATGTCAATGCCGATCAAGCCGCTACCGCATTAGCTAAACTCGTTGCCGGTCAGCTGGTGTTATTGTCAGACGTACCCGGTGTACTTGATGCTAAAGGTGAGTTAATTGCCCAATTAGATCAACAACAAATTAGCTCGCTTGTGGAGCAAGGTGTGATTGAAAAAGGCATGAAAGTAAAAGTTGAAGCGGCATTAGAGGTCGCTCAATGGATGGGCAAAGCCGTACAGGTCGCCTCATGGAAACAACCCCAACAATTAATAGCATTAACTAACGGACAATCCGTTGGCACTCAAATTCAGCCTTAGGAGCAAAGCTAATGGAACACTTATTATCACTTAAAGACTTGTCGCAAACCCAGCTATTAGACTTACTGGCTTTGGCGAAAAAAATTAAAGCAAACCCAGCTGATTATAATCAAGCGCTGGCAGGCAAAAGTGTGGTGATGTTATTTGAAAAGCCATCACTGCGTACTCGAGTAAGTTTTGATATCGGTATTAACAAGCTAGGTGGTCATTCAGTTTATCTTGATCAACAAAATGGTGCATTAGGCAAACGTGAGCCAGTATCTGATTTTGCGACTAACATTTCGTGCTGGGCAGATGCGATTGTAGCAAGAACTTTTTCGCATACAACTATTGCAGGTCTTGCTGAACATGCGTCAGTTCCGGTGATTAATGCGCTATGTAATTTGTACCACCCTTGCCAAGGCTTAGCAGACTTTTTGACCTTATCAGAGAAGTTTAATGATGTAAGTAAAGTGAAATTAGCTTACCTAGGTGATGGTAACAATGTGACACACTCTTTGATGTATGGCGCTGCTATCTTAGGTGCGACCATGACTGTAGTTTGCCCGCCAGGCCACTTCCCTGACGGCAATATTGTCTGTGAAGTACAAGCTTTGGCTGCCAAGCATGGTGGCAAGCTTATCTTGACCTCGGATGTGAGTGAAATGGGCCCGCAAGATGCCATATACACAGATACGTGGATCTCAATGGGCGACAATACTTCAATGGCAGAAATTGAAGCGAAATTTAAGCCTTATCAAGTTAATAGTGAATTAATGAATAAGGTAGGTGCCAATTACTTTATGCATTGCTTGCCAGCTTACCGTGAAGTGGAAGCAACAGCAGAAGTAGTGGATGGTGAAGGTTCACTTATCCTCCAGCAAGCAGAAAACAGAATGCATGCACAAAACGCCGTATTGGTTACTTTGTTAGGTTAATAAATCATATTTTCATCAGCTGGCGTTAGCGAGCTTTTATAAAACAAATTTACGTTAGGAATTACCATGTCAATTGCAGCACAACCAAATATTAAAAAAGTCGTATTAGCTTACTCGGGTGGATTAGACACCTCAGCGATTATCCCATGGCTAAAAGAAACCTATGATAATTGTGAAATTGTCGCCTTTTGTGCTGATGTTGGTCAAGGTGCAGAAGAACTTGAAGGTTTATATGAAAAAGCCATCGCATCAGGTGCTTCAGAGTGTTATATCGTCGATTTAAAAGAAGAGCTGGTGGCTGATTATATTTATCCGACTATTGCCACAGGTGCTATCTATGAAGGTACGTACTTACTGGGTACCTCAATGGCGCGTCCAATTATTGCTAAGGCGCAAGTAGAAGTCGCCCGTAAAGTTGGCGCTGATGCGGTATGTCATGGTTGTACCGGTAAAGGTAATGACCAAGTACGTTTCGAGGGTTGTTTTGCCGCACTTGCACCAGAGTTAACCGTTATTGCGCCTTGGCGTGAATGGTCAATGGTCAGCCGTGAAGATTTGCTTGATTACCTTGCTGAAAGAAACATCGAAACTACAGCATCAGCGACTAAGATTTATAGCCGTGATGCCAACGCATGGCATATCTCTCACGAAGGCGGTGAGTTAGAAGATCCGTGGAATGAGCCAAGCAAAGAAGTATGGACCATGACAGTGGCACCAGAAGATGCCCCAAATACCCCTGAGTATGTTGGGCTAACCATCGCCAATGGTCGTGTTACTCATGTTGATGATGTTGCGCTATCTCCATATGACGCACTAATGAAGCTAAATGAATTAGCTGCAGCACACGGTGTTGGTCGTATCGACATTACCGAAAACCGTTTAGTGGGCATGAAGTCTCGTGGCTGTTATGAAACCCCTGGTGGAACAGTGATGTTTGCAGGCCTACGCGCAATCGAAGAGCTAGTGCTCGATAAAACAAGCCGTGAGTGGCGTGAGCAAGTCGGCGCACAAATGGCTCATCTTGTATATGATGGACGTTGGTTTACGCCATTGTGTAATTCATTGATTGCCGCGTCAGAATCTTTAGCTGAATTAGTTAACGGCGAAGTGGTCGTCAAACTTTATAAAGGCCAAGCAAGTGTGGTGAAAAAGCGCTCTCCAAACAGCTTATATTCAGAAGAGTTCGCGACCTTTGGTGACGACAATGTTTATGACCAAAAAGATGCAGCAGGCTTTATCCGCCTTTACTCTTTATCAAGCCGTATTAGAGCATTAAATACCAAGTAATTTCCTGTTATTTAAGATTGATACGGGGCTCATATAGCCCCGTTTTTATAGAATAAGTTAAAAGAGGGTATCGACATGGCGTTATGGGGCGGAAGATTCAGTCAAGAAAGCAGTGCATTATTTAAATTATTTAATGACTCATTACCAGTAGATTATCGTTTAATTGAAGAAGATATTATTGGCTCAATTGCATGGGCTTCAGCAATCACTTCAGTGGGCATTTTAACCCAAGCAGAATGTGAGCAATTGCATGGTGCGCTAAATGAGCTACTTAGCGAAGTTGCTGACAAACCAGAATTGATTATTGCTTCTGGCGCAGAAGATATTCACAGTTTTGTGGAGCAGTCTTTAATTGCCAAAGTAGGCGACCTAGGTAAAAAGCTGCATACAGGGCGTTCGCGTAATGACCAAGTAGCCACAGATTTAAAACTATGGTGTAAAAAAGAAGGTCAGCACTCACTTACATTACTGAAAAAGCTCTCTGCTGAACTTGTTAAGCTTGCTGAGCGTGAAATTGATGCTGTGATGCCTGGCTATACCCATCTGCAAAGAGCTCAGCCAGTCTTATTTGGCCATTGGTGTTTAGCTTACGTAGAAATGTTTGAACGTGACATTAGCCGTTTAGAAGATGCACTAAAGCGTGCTGATACTTGTCCATTAGGCACTGGCGCCCTTGCGGGAACAGCTTATCCAATGGACAGGCATCAAATTGCACAATCATTAGGCTTTGCTGCGCCAACCTTAAATAGCTTAGATTCAGTGTCAGATCGTGATCATGTTGTTGAGTTATGTAGCGACGCTTCAATAAGCATGATGCATTTAAGCCGTATGGCTGAAGATTTAATTTTCTTTAACAGTGGTGAAGCAGGTTTTATTGAGCTTGATGACGAAGTGACATCTGGTTCATCTTTAATGCCACAAAAGAAAAACCCTGACGCCTTAGAGTTAATTCGAGGCAAAACGGGCCGTGTCTATGGCAGCTTAATGGGTATTCTTACTACCATGAAAGCATTGCCACTGGCTTATAACAAAGATATGCAAGAAGACAAAGAAGGCTTATTTGATGTCATGGATAGCTGGTCTATTTGTCTTGAAATGGCAGCATTAGTATTAAGTGGCTTGCAAGTTAACCGTGAAAGAACTTTAGTCGCAGCTCAGCAAGGTTATGCTAATTCTACCGAGCTTGCAGATTATCTGGTCGCTAAAGGTATGCCATTTAGAGAAGCGCACCATGTTGTTGGTGAGGTGGTCGTGGCTGCCATTGCCAAACAAACTCCATTAGAAGATTTTGTTATTTCAGAGCTACAGCAATTTAGTCCAATTATCAGTGATGATGTTTATGAGTGCTTAACGATTGAGTCATGCTTAGCAAAACGTGAAGCTTTAGGCGGTACCTCGTTAGCGCAAGTAAAATATGCATTAGCGCAGAAACAAGCTAATAGCTAAACAATATGTAAGCCTTATTAGTTTATATTTGTTTCTTTTAGGCTTAAATGAAAAGTCCGCAGTGATTAATCATTGCGGACTTTTTAATGCATTAACACCAGACTAATTTTTAAAAATAACTGCTGGTGGATTTATTTACTGAAATAAATCATCTGCCGGATTCTCTATAAACAGATCATCTTCGATAACTTCTTCTGTGGCATATTCAGTCGGCTCAGTGCCTTCGATAAAATATTCAAATGAAGTGGTGTAATCTGTTTTACGGGTTAATTTGCCACTAGCTAAGTCAATACGCGCCGAAATAATCCCTTTAGGTGGAATGCTCGCAACTTCTTCGGTACCCGTGAGCGCTTGGTTCATAAAATCATTCCAACCAGGCCCTGCTGTTTTTGCCCCAGCTTCAGCCCCTGATATTTGATTTTCAGGACCATCGGCAACCCAGCTGGTTCTGCCTAGTTTACGGCTGTGATCGTCAAAACCAACCCAGAATGTCGAGGTGAGAGTGGGGTTAAAGCCACTAAACCAAGTATCGCGGGATTCATTGGTGGTACCGGTTTTACCTGCAATGTCACGACGCTTTATCAAGCGTGATGCTCGCCAAGCGGTACCATTCCAGCCTGTGCCTTTACTCCAATTGCCGCCACCCCAGATTACACTTTTGAGGGCTTCAGTAATTAAGAAGGCGGTTTGCTCAGAAATGATCCTAGGAGCGTAGCGCGCGTTTTCATCTCCACAAGCAGCAATACCAGTATCACTAATATTAGAACTAGTCTCAGCACTAGCAAGTGTATTGTCTAAGCTGTTTTCAGTTTCAACTGGCGCTTGCTGTGAGCTAACAAACTCATTAGCCATTGCTGCAAAAGGGTCATCAATGCTGTTGGTTGTCTTATTAGTCGCATCATCAATCTCATTGACATCTGGGGTGCAGGCCAGTGCAGGCGACGCTTTTTCAATGACATTGTCATATGAGTCAGTAACCTTACTAATATAATAAGGTTCAACTAAATAGCCGCCATTAGTAAAGACATTAAAGGCGGTGGCGACTTGCAGTGGTGTTACTGAAGGGGACCCTAAAGCGACAGATTCATTTCGTGGTAAATCAGCAGGGTCAAATCCAAAGTCAACTAAGGTATCTATGGTGTTATCTAAGCCAATATGACGCATGGTACGAACGGACATTACGTTGATAGACTGAGCTAAGCCAATGCGTAAACGTGTTGGACCGCCATAAATGTCAGGTGAATTTTTTGGTCGCCATGCCGTACCTTGACGAGTATCGGGCTTATTAATCGGCGCATTATTGATTAATGTTGCAAGGGTGTAGTCTTTTTCAAGCGCGGCAGCATAAATAAACGGTTTGATATTAGAGCCTAATTGACGCTTGGCCTGGGTAACACGGTTATACTGGCTTTGACTAAAGCTAAAACCGCCCACCAAAGTGCGAATAGCGCCATCGCTTGGTTCTAATGAAACCGTTGCACTTGAAACCTGTGGAATTTGAGATAATTGCCAAAACTCGCCATTATCTCTAATCCATACCTTTTCACCGACAGTTAAAATATCCGCTGCTGTTTTAGGTGGCTTACCTTGACGGCGATCGTTAATAAATTTGCGAGCCCATTTCAGGCCATTCCACTGGATGACAACTTCTTCACCTTTAGTATTCAGTAAAGTTGCTTGTTGCTCACTAACCGACATGACAGCTGCTGGAATAATTCCTTGTACTGCAGAGGTCGTTTTAAGGTTTTCTATAATGTCGCTGGTGGCCAGAGGTGTATCTGTCCACAAGGTGCTAATTGCTCCACGGTAGCCATGACGCTGATCATAAGCAAACACATTATCGCGTAGGGCGCTTTGAGCTTTTAATTGCAGATCTGAAGAAATGGTAGTGTAAACGTTATAACCATTAGTATAGGCGTCTTCTTCACCATACTTATTTACCATATAATCACGTGCCATTTCAGAAACGTAAGGTGCATATAGATCTATTTCTGCGCCATGATATTTCGCGGTTATAGGGGCATTTATGGCTTCTTGGTATTGTGTCTCGGTGATATTGCGTTTTTCCAACATGCGGCCTAAAACCCAGTTACGGCGTGTCATGGCACGATTCGGATTACGAATTGGATTAGCTGCAGAAGGCGCTTGGGGTAAGCCGGCAATCATGGCCATTTCTGGCAGAGAAAGTTGGGCTAAATCTTTGCCATAATACACTTGAGCTGCAGCGCCGACACCATAGGCACGGTTACCTAAAAATGAGCGGTTTAAATATAATGTGAGGATTTCTTCTTTAGATAATGCTTTTTCAATTTTTAGCGCAAGAAAAATTTCTTTCGTTTTACGAATATAGGTTTTTTCACGGGATAAGAAAAAGCCTCGAGCCACTTGCTGAGTAATGGTGCTGGCGCCTTGGCTTTTTTTGCCTGTAGTAACCAAAATAACGGCTGCGCGAATAATACCAATAGGATCGATACCCTGGTGTTCAAAGAAACGTGCATCCTCGGTATCTAATACCGCATTAATTAATTGCTGAGGCACATCTTCATATTCAACCGGTATTCGTCGTTTTTCACCAAATTGAGAAATTAATAAACCATCTTGACTATAAATTCTTAAAGGTGTCTGTAGTTTGACCGTTTTAAGCGAGTTTACATCCGGTAATTCTGGTAAAACGTAGAAATAAGCAGCGACAATGGTGCCGACGCCCAATAAAGTTAAGCTAAAAATAGCAATAAGTATTCGTTTAAACCACTTCACCAAAATAATCCAAAGTTCGACAATATGGCTTCTAGTATATAAGCGGGAGGGTTTTTGGTGAAGTAAAAACATGAAAACAAAAAAAAACTAGTTGTAAAATGTAGAAACATTTTATACAAATACTTATAACGAGTTGATTTTGTGCTAATCTATTTTAAAATATAAAATAATAAATGCGATGATGGAATATGCTTTCTAAATTTTGGAAGCGTCAAGCTCCGCAAATGGTGGGGATCGATATTGGATCCCATGAAATAAAGGCCATATTGCTGGGTAAGACTGCTGATGGATATAAAATTCAAAATTATATATCAGCTCCTTTACGAAAAGGAGCTGTAGTTGATCATGAAATTCGTGATTCTGAAGCTGTTATTGAATCATTAAGGCACATAAAGCGTGGACTACCGAAAGGTATTAAATCTGCCGCAGTGTCTGTTTCTGGTTCTGCTGTGATGACAAAAGTGATTTACATGGACGCTTCATTAAATGAAGAAGAAATGGAAGCGCAAATTGAAATTGAAGCAGATAATCTTATCCCTTATTCACTTGATGAAGTGAGTATCGACTTTGAAACTCTTAATCCCAACACTACCGACCCAACAAAGGTAGATGTGTTATTAAGTGCTTGCCGTACTGACAACATTGATTCAAGAATGGATTCACTTGATGCAATTGAGCTTGATACCAAAGTGGTTGACGTTGAAGCTTATGCTTTAGGGCGTTCAGCAGAACTTATTCTGGCTCAACTTCCTGAAGGGGCCAATGAAAAATCCGTTGTGCTAGTGGATGTTGGCGCCAATATGACGACATTTGCGGTTGTAGAAAATGGCGAAACGACATTTATTCGTGAGCAAGCATTTGGCGGTGAGTTATTTACCCAATCAATTCTATCGTTTTACGGTATGTCTTACGATGAAGCTGAAAATGCTAAAGTCACAGGTGATTTACCACGCAATTATATGTTTGAGGTGTTATCTCCATTTCAAACCCAATTATTACAACAAATAAAACGTACCTTACAAATTTACTGCACTGCCAACGGCAAAGATAAAGTTGACTATATTGTCTTAAGTGGTGGCACTGCAAAACTTGAAGGTATGACAACGTTATTGGCTAATGACTTAGGGGTGCATTCAATTGTTGCTAACCCTTTTCAAGGTTGTTTACATGCTGATGATGATATTAAAAACCAAATAGAACCTAGTATCAGTAAATATATGGTTGCATGTGGTTTAGCGCTTAGGAGTTACGCTCAATGGCGAACATAAACTTACTACCTTGGCGTGAAGAGGCCAGAGAAAAACACAAACGAGACTTTATTGGCATATTAGCGTTAGTGTTTTTAATGACCTGTTTAATTGTATTTCTGGCATTGAGTTTTATTGAAGTCGTTATCGACGATCAACGTGCTAGAAATTCATACTTACAGTCTGAAATATCATTATTAGACTCGCAAATTGCCGAAATTAGAAAAATTAAAGCGCGTAAAGATGATATTGAACGTCGCACTAAAATTATTCTAGACCTGCAGCAATCTCGTAATTTGCCAACACATGTATTAGATGAACTAGTTAGAATTGTGCCGCCAGGAATTTATCTTTCCAGTATTGAAAAGAAAGGTAGCTTGTTGTGGATTGAAGGTCGCAGTGAATCTAATAATAACGTCGCGAATATGATGAGAAAAGTTAAAACATCTCAATACCTCAATGATCCAAGCATGCAGTCAATTGTTAGTCATAATGAAAACTTACGACAATTGCAAAAGTTTAGATTAAGAGTGACTATTTTTGATGACCAAATCAGTACTGGCTCAAGCCAAGGAGGTCAGCAATGAATCTTGACTTAGAGCAGTTTAATGATATTGATTTTGAAAATATTGGCGCTTGGCCTGCATTAGTTAAAATTGTATTTGCTGCTTTTTTATCTATCTGTGTACTTGGCGCCAGTTATTATTTATTTATTTCCGATGCGATAGATGTCCTTAATGCTGAAGAAAGAAAAGAAATAACCCTAAAAGAAGACTTTCAAACTAAATATCGTTTGGCGGCAAACTTAAAACTGTATCGTGAGCAACTTGTGGTAATGGAAGCTCAGTTTGCAGAACTTTTAAAAATGTTACCATCTGAAAATGAAATGCCAGGTTTACTGGATGACACCACATTCGTAGCAACAGATGCTGGACTGCGAATTAATAGCTTAGATTGGGATACTGAAATTGAGCGTGATTTCTACTTAGAATTCCCGATAAAAATGTCAGTTGTAGGTGATTATCATAAATTAGGCAGCATGGTAAGCGGTGTCGCAAAATTGCCGCGGATTGTCAGCTTGCATGACTTTGTCATTAAGCGTGATGATTCAGGTAGTCTATCGATGGATATTTTAGCTAAAACCTATCGATTTAAAGAAGGTGCGAAAGTACCTGCGAATAAGAAGGGGAAGAAATAATGAAACTCTTACCCTTATTACTCATCATGCTATTGCTAACAGGTTGTATTGGTGACAGAAGTGATTTGGAGTTGTTTGTAACAACGACTAAATCCCAGCATGTTGCTCGCATTCCTCCGTTAAAAGAAACACCTAAGTTTGAGCATTTTGCCTATCAAGCAGAGCTTATGCGAAGTCCTTTTGTTCCACCTTCTCGAGAGCTCACAGAGGAAGTGATTGACACAAGTAGAGATTGTTTACAGCCAGATTTGAAACGTCGTAAAGGGCGCTTAGAAACGTATGCTATAGATAATTTAAAAATGCGCGGTACGTTAAGTGAAGATGGCACAGTTTGGGCCTTAGTTGAATCATCAGATACCAATGTTTATCGCTTAGGTGTCGGTGAGTATCTTGGACTTTACCATGGCAAAATAGCTGAAGTCACACCGCAATACATTGAAATTATAGAATTAATTCCTGATGGTTCAGGTTGCTGGGCTGAAAGAGCAAGCAACTTAGAACTTTCTGGCAAATAATGCGAAGGATGAGGGAATAATGAAATCTTCTGCCTCGATGCAAAAATCGACCACAAAAATATCACTGTTCAGAACCGTACTTGGTGCTGTGTTGTTGCTTGGTGCATTACCAAGCGCGTTAGCTGCGAATAAATTAGTGGATGTAAAGTATCATTCTATTGTTGATCACCAATTAGAATTAGAATTGGTGTTCGAATCTGACATTGTTCAGCCTGAAGTTGATTTGAAGGCGTCACCTGCTCAAATTCTATTAAGTTTTGACGATAGTATTTCAAGCCTCGATAAAGACGATATTACTATCGATAGAGTTGGGGTTGAGAGTTTAAAAACCTCTCAACAAAATGGCGCACTGAACATCGTTGTAGATTTAGCTGAGGTAAAACCTTATCAAGGCAAAGTGGTAGGTAATACTTACCGTTTAACGGTTAACGATACTGTATCTGGGCCTGATAGCGCTGATAACCCATTTGTAAATGGCATTGATACTATTGATTTTCGCCGCAATAAAAATGGTGGTGGCGATTTATTAATTCATTTAGATAATCGCTCTGTTGCTGCCAACGTAGCTCAGGTTGGCTCTAAATTAGAAGTGAAATTGTATAACACAGATATTAAAAGCGAGCTTTTATATGTGATGGATGTACAAGACTTTAATACACCAGTTACGAGCTTTGAGACCTTTAAAGAAGACTTAACTGCACGTTTGATGGTCGATGTTGATGGCAACTATGATTACACATACAAGCAAGACGGTAATGTGTTCAAAGTGAGTATTAATAAAGTAGAACGTGCCATCGTTGCTAAGGATGACAAAAAATATAATGGCCGTTCTTTGTCGCTTAACTTCCAGAATATTTCTGTAAGAACAGTACTGCAAATTATTGCTGATTATAATGATTTCAATTTGGTCACCAGTGATACCGTAGAAGGCAATATCACTCTACGTTTAGATGATGTGCCTTGGGATCAAGCGCTAGATTTAATTCTCCAAACCAAAGGGTTGGATAAGCGTATTGAAGGCAATATCTTAATGGTTGCCCCAAGTGAAGAGCTGGCTATTCGAGAAAGGCAAGATTTGGCTAACAAGCAAGAAGTCAAAGAGTTAGCGCCGCTTTATTCTGAATATATTCAGGTAAACTATGCAAAAGCGGTCGATATTGCCGAGTTGATGAAAAGTGCTGATTCAAGCTTATTGTCAAATCGCGGTAGCGTTGCGGTTGATGAACGTACCAATACTTTATTAGTCAAAGATACCGCAGATACTTTAGAAACTATTCATCGTTTAGTTGAAGTACTGGATATCCCGATTAAGCAGGTATTAATTGAAGCCAGAATGGTGACGGTTAAGGATAACGTCTCTGAAGATTTAGGCATTCGTTGGGGAATTACTGATCAACAAGGTGAAAGAGGTACCTCTGGGTCACTAGAAGGCGCTAATGATATTGTTGCTGGGGTTATTCCTGCACTAAGCGATCGCTTGAATGTGAACTTGCCCTCTTCGGCCTCTAATGCTGCCAGTATTGCATTTAGTGTGGCGAAAATGGCTGATGGAACCGTACTTGATTTAGAGCTAAGCGCGTTAGAGCAAGAAAATAAAGGCGAAATTATTGCGAGTCCACGTATTACCACTTCAAACCAAAAAGCGGCCTATATCGAACAAGGTGTAGAGATCCCTTATGTGGAGTCTGCCTCAAGTGGTGCCACAACTGTGTCATTTAAAAAAGCAGTGTTGTCATTACGAGTAACCCCGCAAATTACCCCAGATGACCGTGTCATTCTTGATTTAGAAATTACTCAAGATACCCGTGGTGAAGTTGTTTCAACTGGTACGGGTGAAGCGGTTTCTATTGATACTCAGCGAATTGGTACTCAGGTGCTTGTTGATAATGGTGAAACCATTGTATTAGGCGGTATTTACCAGCAGAACTTAATCAGTCGAGTTAGTAAGGTGCCAGTATTAGGTGACATTCCTCTGGTTGGTTTCTTATTCAGAAACACATCAGATACAAATGAACGTCAAGAGTTATTGATATTCGTGACACCGAAAATCGTGACTGAAAAGCTGTAACAGCAAAAAATAATCATGCCAGCTTAATTGCTGGCATTTTTTTGCCTTAAAATAATTAATTGCTTGATTATATTAAGGTCATTAAACATACCGTCATTTTTTAAACTCGCTGAATCTAGGGTTAAATTATTTATTTTTAATAAACTCACTATAAATCGCTCACATCACTTGCAACAACTGGTGCATAACTGAGATAATCCTCCGTCAAGTCTCATTAGAGCAAGGTTAAATAATAGGTCGGCTTGAGTTTAAGTCGATAAGGCATACTTTTCATATAAGATTCAGACGTATATACAATGGCTGAAAAACGCAATATTTTTCTGGTAGGCCCTATGGGCGCAGGTAAAAGCACAATTGGTCGTCACTTAGCCCAACTGCTGCATTTAGATTTCCACGACTCAGATCACGAGATTGAGCAACGCACAGGTGCAGATATTGCATGGGTGTTTGACGTTGAAGGCGAAGAAGGTTTTCGTCGACGTGAAGCTCAAGTCATCGCCGACCTTTCGGAAAAGCAGGGCATTGTCCTAGCTACTGGCGGCGGATCTGTACAAAGCAAAGACATTCGTAATCATCTGTCGGCTCGCGGTATCGTTGTATACCTTGAGACAACAATTGATAAGCAAGTGGCTCGTACTCAACGTGATAAACGTCGACCTTTACTTCAGGTAGATGATCCACGTGAAGTGCTTGAAGATCTTGCTGACGTTCGTAATCCTTTGTATGAAGAGATTGCAGACGTAATAGTTAAGACTGATGAACAAAGCGCGAAGATTGTCGCAAATCAAATTATTGAGCAACTCGGTTTTTAGGTAGGTTTATGCAACAAGTTCAGGTTGAATTAGGTGTAAGAAGTTATCCCATTTATATTGGCCAGAATTTATTGCAACAAAACGCTTATCTCACCGATTACCTTTCCGGTAAAAAAGCACTTATTGTCACTAACGACACCATTGCTCCGCTGTACTTGAAACAAGCGCAGCAAGCTATGGCATCTTGTAGTGATATAGGTGTGGTTGTATTGCCGGATGGTGAACAATATAAAGATTTAACTCACTTAAATTTAATTTTTTCTGCACTGTTAGAAAATAATTATGCCCGTGATTGTGTAATCGTAGCACTAGGTGGCGGTGTCGTTGGTGACATGGCCGGCTTTGCTGCATCTTGCTATCAGCGGGGAGTTGAGTTTATTCAAATTCCAACCACCTTATTATCTCAAGTGGACTCTTCTGTTGGTGGTAAAACCGCAGTAAATCATCCGCTTGGTAAAAATATGATTGGGGCTTTTTATCAGCCACAACTGGTATTAATTGACACCGATTGTTTATCGACATTACCTGCAAAAGAGTTTGCTGCAGGAATGGCAGAAGTCATTAAATATGGCGTTATCTGGGATAGCGATTTTTTTAGCTGGTTAGAGCAAAATGTTGCTCCATTAAAAGCATTAAATACCGAAGCATTAAGCTACGCGATTGCTAAATGCTGCCAGATAAAAGCTGATGTCGTTACCCAAGATGAAACAGAGCGTGGTGTACGGGCACTGCTAAATTTAGGCCATACATTTGGTCATGCTATCGAAGCTGAAATGGGCTACGGTGTATGGTTACATGGTGAAGCTGTTGCTACCGGAACCATTATGGCGGCGGTAACATCGCAAAAGTTAGGTCTAATCGAGCAAAAAGATGTCGATAGAATTATTCGTTTGATGTTGGCGTTTGATTTACCGATAAGCTCTCCTGATTCAATGAACTTTGCTGACTTTATTAAGCATATGCAGCGAGATAAAAAAGTTCTCGCGGGTCAAATTCGATTGGTTTTACCCACCTCAATAGGCTCTGCTGATGTATTCTCTGATGTTGAAGAGTCTTTATTAGCTGACGTCATTAGCCAAGTTTAAGCTTTTTTGTCTAATGGTGGAGCTGTGGACATTCAACAAACGCTTTTATTACCTTCCCAAGAAGCTTTAGTTCAGCGGCTACAACATATTGCCAGCTATAGTGAGCAGCTAGTATTAGTCTGCGGCGCTAAAGGTTCAGGTAAAACCACCTTAGTTACAGCATTGGCGAGCGAGCTTGATAACTATAACTCTGCGTTGGTTATCTGCCCAATGCACGCTGATAGTGCTGAAATTCGGCGTAAAATACTGATCCAACTGATTTCATCACCAATTTTTGATGATACCTTACCGCTATCAGATACCTTAATTCGCATCCAATCTAGCTTAACAAAACCGCTGCATATCATTATTGATGATGCACATTTGCTGCCTAAAGAATTATGGGCAGAATGTATAGTGCTGACTCAAATCCGTTGTGCGGATAAACCGGTATCACTGACTTTTACGGTCACCACTGAATCATTTGCAGAGTTTAATGAATTAACTAAAACCATGAAGGATTTATTGCTTCATGTCGAGGTAGAGCCATTATCCTTAGCTGAACGTGAAGGCCTATATCGCACTTTATTAGTTAGAAGCAATAAAACGCCATTTATACCTCGCGAAATCATTCAATCACAAATTGAAAAACAAATGGGTACTCCTACCGAAGTGATTGAGTTACTTAAGCTTGCGCTTGAGGATAAGGTTGAAGAGCCAAAACGCTGGCCAAAATATTTTCCCTTAGGGGTGATCAGCTTGCTGCTGTGCTTAACCTTAGCGATTGTCGGTTTTTTTTATAATGAACCCGCAGCAGAATCTATTGAAGCAAACCAAGTTAACTTTAGGGCTTACCAAGCGCCAGAATCTCCAGCGCAATGGGCAAACCATCATTATGGCCAAAGCTTATTATTGCCTTGGCTTCAATTACATTTGCCATCTCAGCAATCTTTAATAGCGGCTAATGAGCCAAGCGATCTTGTTTTACAGCTGTTTACTGAGCAGCAAATATTAACCAGCACTACAAAAAGTGGCGCAGTTGAAATCGAAGCAGCAAACACTCAACAGGATTACCAGAGCGTTCATACTGTGGCTGTTGAATTAGTGGCTGGTGAATTAATAGCAGCTGAGTTAGTGGTAAATGAAGATATTGATACCGCTGAAGTTGATGAGACATTGGTCATTATTGAAACCGATAAGCTACAGCTTACTGACAACAGTGCAGCGCTGAGCAATACTGACGATATTGCCACAGCCAATGAAGCGTTAGCCGAGCTGCAATATCGAGCGGGTTACACATTACAACTGGCGAGCGTTATCGAACCCAAATCACTTAACAGTATCTTGTTAAAATTAGATAATGAAACCGCTGTAATTCGTGCTAATTATAATAAACGTCATGTTGTCTTATTTGGGCAGTTTAATAACGCCAGCCAAGCACAAGATAAAGCGCTTAAATTACAAACCGAACTCGGTTTAAGTGCCCCTTGGGTTCGAAAATTCAGCGATCTTCAAGGTTATCAACTTAGTTCAAATTAATTAGTTAAAGCCCTTAAATCAGCAATGATTATTCTCAATAAAAAGAGTACAATCATCTGCTTTAATTTTGCTAGTAAATGGTATTCATGACTAAAAAGCATAGAGCCTTTCTTAAATGGGCGGGTGGAAAATTTAAACTCGTTGATGAGCTAGCAAAACATTTACCTCAAGGTGAAAGGCTAGTTGAGCCTTTTGTCGGTGCAGGATCAGTGTTTCTCAATACTGACTACGACTCATATCTGCTATGCGATATTAATCATGATCTAATTAACCTCTATAATATTGTTAAAAGTCAGCCTGAGAAATACATTGCAGCAGCAAAGGCCATGTTTGTTCCAGAGATGAACGTAAAAGAGCAGTATTACCGAGTGCGTGAAGAGTTTAACCAAACTCAAGATCCGTTTTTACGCTCCGTTTATTTCTTATATATGAATCGTCATGGTTTTAATGGTTTATGCCGTTATAACCGTAAAGGCGGCTTTAATGTCCCGTTTGGTTCTTACAAAAAACCTTATTTTCCTGAAAAAGAACTGCGTTATTTTTCTGAAAAAGCTCAAAAAGCGATTTTTGAGTGTGTGGGTTACGAGCAAGCATTTGATATGTCAAAAGCAGGTGATGTCATTTATTGTGATCCTCCTTATGCTCCGCTATCAACTACAGCAAGTTTTACGACCTATGCCGGCCCAGGTTTTAGTCTTGACGACCAAGCGCTATTAGCGAGAAAGTCTCGCCACACTGCACTTGAGCGTGATATCCCGGTACTGATCAGTAATCATGATATTCCACTGACTCGAGAGCTATATCGCGGCGCAAAAATGGCCTCGATAGACGTACAGCGCAATATTAGTCAAAAGGGTAATTCACGTAAGAAAGTAGCTGAAGTGATGGCGTTATATGATCATCATTATCAAGAAGTTATTGATTAAATCTTGAGTTAAGCAAAGGCTTAGCTGATAAATAGTGGCTTAGCTCAGTACCTGCTTAACAATCAATATTAGCGATAAAACCATCAGCACTGCCAGTGCAATGCCCATAAAGATGAAGGGTAAGGGTGATCGACTTTGCTTAAAATCACGTTGGCGATTATCTTCCGTTTGCACCCCAAAAAATGCGGCGATAGTACTGGTAAATACCTGCCAAATAGACATTAAAGTGCGTTAGGGTTATTCGTTGGCATATCACTTATTGGTCTATTGTGGTCATTACTATGCAGTAACTCCAATAAATCTAAAAAGTGAAACTGACTTGAGCGGCTATTGCCTGTTACCCAACTTCCCCAACTGACATTATCTGAATCAACTGCACAGCGGTTAGTCGGATGGCTACTGGGTAAACTCGCGTTATAGGCAACATTGTCAGAGCAATCACATTGCTGAGCTTGCAAGGCGGGCTCGCTTTCTGACATGAAAAAGTAGGCAACAAGCATTAATGCGCTAGTCGAAAATAAGCTAACAGCAGGTTTTAATGTTACTTTACCTGTTTGCTTAGTACTCATTTTTAGCTGACGGCACATCATAAGGGCTATCCTTGTCTTATACTTTCAGAAATTATTCAAAAGGGATTAATCATCTATCTACATTGGCATATACGCTGCCTAGCAGAAGATTGTTCACAATACACAGTGACATGTGTCGCATTATAGCAAGTTTGTTTAGATATTGAACAGTCATCATGTGTGATCTAGATCAACTTAATATCGACATAGCACTAAAATTTACATTTCTTGCTGTTGAAAAAGTTTTATTAGCGATTGAGACTAGAGCGATTTCTCTGCAAAGGGTAAAATACTGTCACTTATAACCGCCTCGAGAAGACTATGCGTCCATTTTTGATTGCCCCATCTATTTTATCTGCCGATTTCGCCCGTTTAGGTGATGACGTTAAAGCCGTTTTAGATGCCGGTGCTGACGTTGTTCATTTCGATGTTATGGATAATCATTATGTGCCTAATTTAACCATTGGCCCTATGGTATGCAAAGCGTTGCGGGACTACGGCATTACTGCTGATATTGATGTACATTTAATGGTTAAGCCTGTTGATAGTCTAATTCCTGATTTTGCTAAAGCAGGCGCATCAATTATAACTTTCCACCCAGAAGCCACAGAACATCTTGATCGCAGCCTACAGCTGATTAAAGAATCAGGCTGTAAGGCAGGCTTAGTGTTTAATCCTGGTACACCATTACATTACCTTGACCATGTGATGGACAAATTGGATGTGATTTTATTAATGTCAGTAAACCCAGGTTTTGGTGGCCAGTCATTTATCCCATCGACACTGGCTAAGCTTAAGCAAGTGCGTGACATTATTGATGCCAGCGGTTATGACATCCGTTTAGAAGTCGACGGTGGGGTAAAAGTAGATAATATTGCTGAAATCGCCGCTGCAGGCGCCGATATGTTTGTCGCAGGCTCTGCTATTTTCAATCAACCTGATTACAAAGTAGTTGTTGATCAAATGCGTGATGAACTAGCAAAAGTTGAAGGCTAATTATGACAGTATTTTCTAATATTAAAGCCATCGCTTTTGATTTAGATGGAACACTTATTGATAGCGTTCCTGATTTAGCTGCGGCAACTAATGCAACACTAACAGAGTTATCATTACCTAACGCACAAGAAGCGCAAGTTAGAAGCTGGGTTGGCAATGGTGCCAATATGTTAATGCGCCGCGCTTTAATGTTTGCTCAACCACAAGTGACTGATACGCAGGCTATTGACGCTCAATTAGAGCAAGTTATGCCAAGGTTTATGCACCACTATGGGCTTCATTTAGAAAAACACAGTAGCTTGTACCCTAACGTGTTAAGCACCTTGAAGCAGATAAAAGCTGCTGGCTATAACATGGCAATTGTGACTAACAAACCGTACAAATTTACCACACCGTTACTTGAGTCTTTTGGTATAAGTGCGTTTTTTGATCTTGTACTTGGTGGCGACTCGTTAGAAAAAATGAAACCCGACCCATTGCCATTAACGCATATTTTGCAGCAATGGCAACTTGAGCCAGCACAACTGCTTATGGTAGGTGACTCAAAGAATGACATACTCGCTGCGAAATCTGCCGGTCTAAGCTCAATTGGCTTGACCTATGGCTACAACTACGGTGAAGATATCGCCCTGAGCAGCCCAACGGCAGTATGTGAACAATTTAATGAAATTTTAGCGCTACTGAATTTATCCGCTGAAATGAATGCAACATCAATGGAGCAATAAACGAATGACTGCAAAACCTATCGTGTTTAGTGGTGCTCAACCATCAGGTGAGCTGAGTATTGGTAACTACATGGGCGCACTTCGTCAATGGGTTAACATGCAAGATAGCCACGACTGTATTTATTGCGTAGTTGATTTACATGCAATTACTGTAAGACAAGACCCTGCGAAACTACGTGAAGCCTGTTTAGATACCTTAGCTATTTACCTTGCATGCGGTATCGACCCTGAAAAAAGCACGGTATTTTTACAATCTCAAGTTCCGCAGCATACACAGCTGAGCTGGGCGTTAAACTGTTACACCCAAATGGGTGAGCTAAGCCGTATGACCCAGTTTAAAGATAAGTCGCAAAAGCATGCAAACAACATCAATGTTGGCTTGTTTGATTACCCTGTATTAATGGCTGCAGATATCTTGCTATATCAAGCTAACGAAGTACCTGTTGGTCAAGATCAAAAGCAGCACTTAGAGCTAACCCGTGATATCGCGACGCGCTTTAATAATGCCTATGGTGATACGTTTGTCGTGCCAGAGCCGTTTATTCCGCCAACGGGCGCAAAAGTCATGTCACTGCAAGAGCCGACTAAGAAAATGTCTAAGTCGGATGAAAACCGTAACAACGTTATTGGTTTACTTGATGATCCTAAAGCGATTATGAAGAAAGTGAAAAAAGCCATGACCGATAGCCAAGAGCCACCAGTGGTGCGTTTTGACGTTGAAGAAAAACCAGGCGTTTCAAACTTATTAAGCCTGATGTCAGGTTGTAATGGTCAGTCAATCGAGTCAATTGAAAAAGACTTTGAAGGCAAAATGTACGGTCACTTAAAAGTCGCTACCGGTGAAGCAGTTGTCGCTATGCTTGAGCCGCTGCAAGAGCGCTACCGTGAGATTAGAGCCGATGAAGATTATCTTAATGCAGTATTTAAAGCCGGTGCTGAAAAGGCACAAGCTCGTGCAGAAGAGACGATCAAAAAGGTCTACGAGAAAATCGGTATGATTGTGTAGTATCTGTTTTTTTAAGACAAAAAAAGCCAGCATCAAGCTGGCTTTTTGTGAGCTGCCAATAAAGGCTAATGGTTTGAAATCGCCGTGGCTGAATACTCAGGATTACTATTTTGTGTCATGTTTGGATGGGTATGGTTTGGGGAATGGTTAGATGGGCTCGGTTGGCTGGGAGCTGGGTTGATTGTGCTGCCGACAACACTCGTTTCAATATGTGGAAAAGTCTTGATAGCCAAGCGTAAAGTATTGGCTAATAGGTTGGTCGAAACGCAATAATAGAAGGTTACTCATTAGCAACAGCCAATAAAAATAGTCTATACAAACTCTTTTTATTGGCAGTCTAATGATGAGTTATTGAGCTAGTCATCTTTATCGACGTACTCAAATACTTTGATTACCTTACGTACACCAGAAGTATTGCGGGCGATATCAACCGCAATATCCGCTTGTTCGCGATCGATTAACCCCAGTAAAAATACCTCGCCGTTTTCCGTGATCACTTTAACTCGGGTCACATCCAAAGACTTCTCATTTAGCATCCGCGTTTTAACCTTGGTTGTTACCCAAGTGTCGTTGCTGCGAGTGGTAAATGAGGTAGGGTTACCAATGCGAATTTGATTATGTAATTTGCCGCCAATTTCCAGCTCTTGTACCGTTTTAATGGCTTTATCCCGCAACATTGAGTTAGGAGATTGACCAATCATCAATACATTACTGTTTAACACCACACCGGTAATATTGGTCTGGTTATGAATATCTTCATGCTTAGACAGTGCGCTGGTAATTTCAAAGTCGGCATTGGTATCACTGATTTGTGTCGACATACTACGCTCATCATTGACCATTTTGGCCCCGCCAACAGCACCAACCATCACCACGCCAGCGCAGCCTTGAAGAAGGAAAAGTATTGCTATGACAAGAGCCGTTTTTATCATGCTTGCTCGTCCTGTGGGAACAGAGTGCGGTCAATATTGTCACATAAGCAGTGAATTGCTAATAAGTGAACTTCTTGAATACGCGCAGTGACATTGGATGGAACTCGTACTTCAACATCGCCAGCGCTCATCAAGCCCGCCATAGCGCCGCCGTCTTTACCGGTTAATGCCACAATAGTCATGTCACGGCTTAATGCAGCTTCCATGGCTTTAATGATGTTACCTGAGTTACCGCTGGTCGAAATTGCTAATAAAATATCACCTGGTTGACCCAGTGCCATGATTTGCTTTGAGTAAATTTCGTCATAGCTGTAATCGTTAGCAATAGCTGTAATGGTTGAAGTGTCACAACTTAACGCGATAGCAGGTAGCGGTGGACGCTCAATTTCATAGCGGTTTAATAACTCAGCTGAGAAATGCTGCGCGTCACCTGCACTGCCACCATTACCACAGGCTAGGATCTTGTTACCACTTAAAAGACATTGCACCATCATTTCAGCCGCTTTCTCAATCGACTCTGGTAATGCTTCAGCAGCATCAATCTTGGTTTGAATTGACTCTGTAAAGCTATCTTTAATACGTTCTAACATGGGTTAAATCCTTACAAGGTAAAGTGTTGCTAGCATGCTTTATTTCTTCAATTGAGCAGCATTATAGCTAAAAATGGCTGTTTAAAAACACCCCTGAAGCCATTGAATGTCGGTTGTGTTAATGGCAACCATATCAAAACGGCATGGGGCATTGATTTTATGGGTTTGTATATACTGTTGGGCTGCTTTTCTGATGCGAGAAATCTGTGCTGCAGACAGGGCGGTGAGTGCGCCGCCAAATTGGGTTGATGAGCGAAATTTTACTTCAACAAAGACCCAAGTTTGTTGGTCGCGCATGATTAAATCAATTTCACCAAAGCGGTAACGCTGATTTTGAGCCACAAACTTAAGGCCTTGCTGTTCAAGGTAAGTGCGCGCGGTTAATTCAGCCTGTTGGCCTTGACCCACAGTTGACGACATCATAATGGGCGCAGCTGGCCTCGTTGGTATTTACCCCAACTGAGTTTACGCTCAATTACGCCATTTTCATCCACCGATAATGCGCCACTACGGCCATTGAACTGGTAGCCAGGAAAGGCGCGCATTTGCGCTAAACGATTGACTAAATCAAGGGCGTCATAACCCATGATGTATAAACGCTTCTGGCTGTTATTCCAATTGCTCCAGAGTTTTTTGACCATGGTGGTTTCAGTATTCGTGCCCATTAACCAAGGGATATCACTGATCATCAGGTTGTTAAGCTCTTGAGCCGATTGAGTCGAGCTGCCACTTAAACGGCTGCGGCTGGTGGTATACAGGGCAACCGGATCGGCAAACACACTAAAATTGACGTCTAAAAAGGGCTTTAATAGCACTAAATCTTTTGCGGCTGAGATCATGTAAATAGCATCAATATCACGACGTGAGCGAAAATCAGCTTCAATATTGTTGCCAATCAGCTCTTTTATTCTAGCAATTCGCGCTTGGCTGTCTTTAACACCTAAGGCTTCTTGTACTGTTAGCTTCATCTGATCGCCGCGATCATAAAAGTGGACTTCAGCATTGTCTTCAGTGAGCTCAAGCCACTTTTTATTAAAGCTTTCTGCCATACGTTTACCCGTTGAGTCATTACTGACTAACAATAACGGTAGCGTGATGCCATCTTCATACAGTTTTTGCGCGGCATCACTGGCTTCTTGTGCTGGCGATAACGAAAAGTAAAACTGATCATTTTTTGGGGTAAAGCTGTCGGTTTGATTTAAATACAGCTGCGGCACAGTGAGTAAGCCTTGCTCATTGAGGGCTTGCAGCTCTTCAACTGCTGAAGGCAATAGCGGCCCAATCACAAATTCAGCACCTGCAGCAATAGCAGCTTGATAGGCCTGCTCAACCCCAAGGTTGGTGTCAAAAAAATTAAGCTCCACATTGTCTTCAATTGCGGCCATATAGCTGGCTAACAGACCTTGTCTAATAGGCTCAGCAACATCAGCGCGGCTGCCCGTAAGCGGTAATAGCACCGCAATATTTTGCGGTTTAAACGGCTTGGCATTTAAGGCTTGCTCTAAATCAGAAGGTAGCTTGCTCGCACCTGGGTGATTAGGATTGGTTTGTTGCCATTCGCCTAAGTAGCGAACTAGCTGTGATGGGTCAACCGCATAATGTTTGGCAATATAGGCTAACTGTAACCAGCCTGAAAAGGTGGGATTGCTGTTGTCACTCATAAAGCTTTTAATGGTTTCTTCATGCAGTGGCTGTAGCGTACGCCAAATAGTGTCATTCACTTCAAAGGCTTGCTGCTGCGGAAGATATAAACTGAGTAAACTTAATTGTCTAAGCTCATCAATAGGCTGCTTAGTTTGATTAAATAAGCGGGCTTTATATTGATGATAAGTGACTCTTTGCCACTGGGGTAATTTCCATTGGTTAGGATAGCGTAAAATTGCTAATGCATCGGCATCTGAGCTGGTGTTTTCAGCCACCCGCGCAGAAAGGTAAATATACTCAGCCTGAATGCTTAAATCACTTTGCAAATCAGCTTTCATCGAGGTCAAAAGCTTGCTTGCGGCAACAAAATTGCCATCATTGATATAAGCATGGGCGGCAAGTAGCAAATAGCGGTCGCGAATTTGCGGCTGTTTAGCATTGCTTGCTGCAGATAAATAAACATTAGCCGTTTGTTCAACGGATGCCATTGAGCTATCAATAGCCTGTTTATTTTCAGTAGGTTGAGTCGCACAACCAAATAACACGGCTGATAAAATGGCGGCGAAAACAAATTTAGTTGTATTCAGTCTTTTTAACACAGGGCTTCACTCTGGTAAGATGCTGACTCTAGTTTAACCTGCTCTTTCACTTGGCGAAAGTCTTGATGATAGTCAATACAGAGGTAGTTATGGACCTATCGGTCGCACTTTATATCGTTCCCACTCCTATAGGCAATTTAGGAGACATCAGCAGCCGTGCAATCGAGGTGCTTAATAACGTTAAACTTATTGCCTGTGAAGACACGCGTCATAGTGGTAAATTGCTCAGTCATTTTGGCATTGAAACCCGTAAGACGGCGTTGCATGATCATAATGAACGTGACAGAGCCCAGTGGATTATTCAAAAGCTGAGTAATGGTGAAGCTGTGGCACTTATTTCTGATGCGGGCACGCCGCTCATTTCAGATCCTGGCTACCACTTGGTCAAACAGGTGCGTGAAGCAGGTTACAATGTTATTCCGTTGCCGGGCCCTTGCGCAGCAATTACCGCCTTAAGTGCATCAGGATTACCTTCAGATCGTTTTTCATTTGAAGGCTTTTTACCTTCAAAAGAAAAAGGCCGTTTAGACAAATTATCAGCACTTAAAGAAGACTCAAGAACCTTAATCTTCTATGAATCACCACATCGCATAGTGCACAGTTTAGAGTCAATTGTGGCGGCATTAGGCGAAGACCGTGAAATTGTCATGGCCCGTGAAGTGACTAAAACCTTTGAGACCTTTTTATCTGGCGCAGCAGGCGCTGTACTGCAACAAGTTAAAGATGACTTAAATCAGCAAAAAGGCGAAATCGTATTAATGATCCATGGTCACCGCAGTGACAGTGATTCAGAAATACCCACAGTGGTGATCAATACTTTAAAATTGCTATGTAAAGAACTGCCACTTAAAAAAGCCTCGGCATTGGCTGGCGAAATCTACGGCCTTAAAAAGAATGCGCTTTACAAATACGGTTTAGAAATCGGTCTATAGAGAATAGGTTGAGCTGAGTAGTTAGCTCAACCTGTTTACCTCAGCTTCATATGGTTTGCCATAAAGCCATATTTTAGTTGGTGTGTTGCAGTGGCTTAGGCTATAATCCGCGCCGAGTTGGCCAGACAGTTGCTGCGTTCGCAAGAACGGGGAGGAAAGTCCGGGCTTCAAAGAGCAGGATACCAGGTAACGCCTGGGCGGTGTAAACCGACGACAAGTGCAGCAGAGAGGAGACCGCCAACTTCGGTTGGTAAGGGTGAAAGGGTGCGGTAAGAGCGCACCGTGCGGCTAGTAATAGTTCGTAGCAAGGTAAACTCTATCCGAAGCAAGACCAAATAGGGTCCCGTATGGCGCTGCTCGCGTTGGGACCGGGTAGGTCGCTTGAGCCTGTGAGCGATTGCAGGCCTAGATGAATAACTGTCCAAGACAGGACCCGGCTTATCGGCCAGCTCACCTAATAGTACGAAGCCCGCTTATCGAAAGATAAGCGGGCTTTTTGCTGTCTAGTCTATCAGTAACTTATTTCATTACCGCTTGTTGGAAACGGTTACCTGCAATGGCGCCGATGACAAGTACCAGTAAATACACCCAGCCAGATAATGAGAAATTAGCAATGGGGGTGAACAAGGCGCCGACATTACAGCCGTTAGCAAAGCGTGTACCAAAGCCCATTAACAGTCCACCTAAAGCAAACAATGCCAGCTGTTTTGTTGAGTGGTTTATGGCAAATGAGAATTTAAATTTACCCATAAATAACACCGCGATGAGTGTACCTAAGAAAATCGCGAAGTTTTGTACTGATACCCCGTGTTCAAAAAAAGGCGTACTGAACATGGCTTCTGGTCGTTGGCTTATTTCAGTAATGGTGTTCATTTCAACCCCAAACAACATCAAACCTTTAGCAAACCAAATACCAAAGGGAGTCGATGCGCCCCAGCCTGAGCCGGTACTTGCCATCATGATGCCAAAAATAACTGCGATGACTAATGCCGTGGTGCGCATTTGCCACAGGCTGGCAAGCCAGTTTTGGTATGTTTTGCGGCTAAATAACGTGAACTGTGTGTCTGCATCACGGTTAACGCTTTGGGATTGAAGCTGTTGACGCTCTATTTCACCTGCCACACCTAAGTATGAACCTTTACGGCGGCGATAGTTTTCATATTTCTTGGCAATAATCACCATGGTTAACGCTAAAACTATGGTCACTAAAATGGACATGAAGTAACCATTTAGCGGCGTGCCAGCAAACAAGTCGGGTAAAAACACCCCTTTACCTTGATAGCTTGCTGATGAAAACCAGCTATCCGTTATCCAGCTTTGGCTGCTTTGCAATGGAAAGCCAAAAAAGACCCCCGCGCCAAAAAACACTAAGGTGATTGCTGCTCTTGGCACATCACTGACAAACTCCACCATCATCCCCGTTGCGCAGCAACTGGATAAGCTCATACCTGCGCCAAACATGATGCCGCCAATCAATAGCCCTGCATTAATGGGGTTAATCCATAAATCATAGTGCTGGCTATCAGCGTTAAGCAATAAACCGGCATTGATGATGGCAGTGATCACAAACATGAACATCAGGGTTTGCAATAATTGAGTAGAGCCGCGGCGGTAAGCGCGGTTAATACTGCCTGCAAAACCGATGGCGCCTTTGGCTAACGCAAAGCCTAAACTAAGGCCTAATAACAAGCGTAAAAACAGCCCGTCATTGGCTAATTGAGTCGCACCAACCACTAAGGTTAATAGCAAAATGGCAACGGCCATCACCGCTTGATTTTTATTTATTTCCACAAGACCAACTAATTATTTTTGATAACAAACTTTAAACAGAAACTAAACAAATGATATATTTTTCATATGTTTATGTGTGCCTGCTATTTTGAAAGGAGATTATGGTGAACCCGCTTGTTGCTGTCTATCGTCAACCGCTGTTTTAAATAGACCGCTTTGTAATAACTCATGCAATAAAGTGAATTATGATGGTACTTATTTCATGTCTAAACCATGAAATAGCTCAGTTATCGATTCAATTACTAGCATATGGATCAAAATAACATGGTTGCTATGTTGGTTGGCTTTTCATTGGCTGTAATAGAGTATTGAGTGTCTAGACGATAATAAAATAGGCGCTATAGTGATTGTAAGTCAGCGTGTTATTACATCACAAAGCCCCCTTTTGTAGAATAAGGAGTGTGTGAGTTACGAGTTCTTTTATGGCTGCTTGTGCTCAACCCTTAAGTCTAACTCTTCCTTTGCTATTTTTAACAGTTTATCCCGCATCCAACCATTTAATGGGTCATGCTCCGCTTGTTTATGCCAATACATATAGACAGGTAAATCGGGTACTTCAAAGGGCAGCTCTACCACACTCACGGGCATTTTATCTTTGAGTAGACTGGCGTAAGCATTTGGCATAGTCAGTAACATATCGCTGCGACTGATCACGCTGGTGGCGGCAAAATAATGCTCACATCGCAAGGCTATTTTTCTCGCAAGCCCGTGCATCGCTAACGCCATATCCACGAGGTCAACTTTGGAATCTTTTAAGGTGACCAAGGCGTGGGGGAAATTAACATAGTTGGCTAAGGTTAAGTCTTGCAATATCGGATGACCTTGGCGGCATATTAACGAAAACCGCTCATTACACACTAGTGTGTGGCGAATATCGTCATGGGTTGGCATTAATACATCAATGACAATATCTAAGTCTTGATGCATTAACGCGGGCTCCATTTCAACCTGTGTAACTTGACGGCTATTTACTGTGATATTAGGGGTATTTGTCAGTAAGTCAGTGACCAATACTGGGAAAAATATCGATTCTAAAATATCGCGAAAACCAAACTTAATCTCCCGCTGATGTTGACTGACATCAAAGGCTGTATTGTCTGACAGTGTTTGCTCTAACACTGCTAATCCGTCAATCACTTGGGGAATAATGTTCTGGCAAACGGATGAAGGCACCATTTTTCTGCCGTGGCGGATAAACAGTGGGTCGTTAAATTTGTCTCGTAATCGTGCTAGTGCGTGGCTAACCGCTGGCTGGGTAAGATGCAGTTTAGTCGCAGCGGCGGTAATACTGCCTTCTTGATAGACAGCTTTGAGCACTAAGAACAAATTTAAATCAATCTTACTATGCATCATATTAATGTTTCGCCATAAATTTATATCACTTTTATTTATCTTACGACTATTTACATTAGATTAACATGAGTTAAAAAAGGAACAGTTAATGAATAGTCATATGATGGAACAAGCGAAGCGCATGACCATAGGTAGTGAGAAATATAAGCTACCAATGCCAGCGACATTTAGCGATCCGCTAGAGCAACGTGAATATGAAAAGCAGCGCTTAGCGGCAGGTTTTAGGGCGTTTGCCCTTAAAGGATTTGATGAAGGATTAGCAGGGCATATTACCTTGCGTGACTGCATTGAACCAGAGACTTTTTGGGTCAATCCTGTTGGGATGTACTTCGGCCACATTACAGTCTCTGACTTAGTTAGGGTTGATCACCAGGGTAATATTATTGAGGGGAACTCTGCCATTAATAATGCCGCTTTTGCCATTCATTCTAGGATCCATCATGCCAGACCGGATGTGAATGCCATTGCTCATGCGCATACCACTTATGGTCGCGCTTTTTCTGCCTCGGGTGAGTTATTAGCGCCAATTTCCCAAGATGCTTGTATGTTTTATCAAAATCACAGTGTGTTTAATGCGTTCACAGGAGTTGTCGCTGAATTAAGTGAAGGCGATATGATTGCTGAATCATTAGCTGATAATACCGCAGTTATTTTACAAAACCATGGGCTGTTAACCGTGGCTAAATCAGTAGATGCTGCGGTGGCTAACTTTGTGATGATGGACAGTTGTTGCCATAGTCAATTATTGGCACAAGCAGCGGGCAATATGCAGCTTATTAGCGATGAAATTGCCACTAAAACCCGTCAGTTTAATGGTTCTGACTTGGTGACATGGGGTAACTTTCAGCCCTTGTTCCAACAAGTGCTTGCTCAAGATAGTCGTTTTCTTGATTAAAGCGAGAGCAAACAGTGATTATAGGCGTCAGCAAAAAGTGCCAGTAGAAAGTACCTGCAGGGATAAATAACATCAATGGACATCAATGGACATCAATGGACATCAATGGACATCAGGGGGGGATGTATGGAAGCGTCAATTTTTACTGAGGTGTTATTACCGCTGGCATTGGCCTTTATTATGCTTGGTATGGGGTTGAGTTTAACTCAGCAAGATTTTACGCGCTTATGGCGCACACCTAAACCCATTATAGTGGGTTTGCTTGGGCAAGTGATTCTGCTGCCTTTGTTGGCGCTAGGTATTTGTATCGCGTTAGACCTTAATGCTGCATTGGCGGTAGGTTTGATGATCCTTGCAGCTTGTCCCGGCGGCACTATGTCTAATGTCTTTAGTCATTTAGCTAAAGCAAATCTAGCACTATCAGTCAGTTTAACGGCGTTATCCACATTAATTTGTGTGTTTACCACGCCGTTTATTATTGGTTACTCGGTGCTGTTATTTGTAGGTGATCAAGCGACAGAGTTTTCAATTTTGGCAGCGGCCTTAGGGCTGGTGCTGATTACTTTACTGCCTGTATTGATAGGCATAGTGATTCGGCACCATTACGCATCTTGGGCACAAAAAGTGGCAGTGTATTTTAGGCGGTTTTCACTGTTTTTTATGCTCACTATGATTATTGCCCTGATAATCAAAGAGCGTGAGTTGTTACTCGAATCATTTGAACAAGTCTTTCTGGCGAGTATTTCACTGAATATATTATCGGTAATGATGGGGCTATTACTGGCTAGGTTGTGCTCATTATCCATTATTGATGGACTAACGTTAGGCATTGAAGTTGGTATGCAAAATGCGGCTTTGGCAATATTAATTGCGATCAGTTTTTTGCATGAACCTGAGTATGCTATTGCCGCAGGGGTATATGGTTTAACTATGTACATTGGCCCTAGTTTATTAGTGTATTGGGTTAAGCACTTTCGCGGCCGAAAAACACAGGTGCAGCAACCTGCTAATCGTTAATGATGAAGGCTATTGTTATCATGACTTTCAAACATTAACAATGGGTGGCACTTTATTTAATAATAACTAATGCGATAAGGTGAATATTAATGGCCACTATACAATAGCTAAATCATCCGTTATAGAGGTGCTTAGTGCTAACCTCTATGATTGAATCGTCTGTAATTACGACCAATATATGTATTAAAGTCCTTATTAATCAGTAATGAGGCTAAGTTTATTGAGTTTCTTGCTCATGGGGCGCATTATCTAAACTCGACTTCTTTAACATAAAATCACTTCAAATAATGAAAAAGCCCAATGCTGCTACCGCGCCGACTCCGCTGACAACTGATGTAAAAACGTCGGCGACAAAGGCTGACTTTCCTATTATTGGTATTGGTGCTTCTGCTGGCGGCCTTGAGGCCATTGAGCAGTTTTTAAGCCAGGCTAAAGCTGATTGCGGTATGGCTTTTGTGGTGGTGCAGCATCTAGACCCTCACCATAAAGGCATTATGTGTGAGCTGTTGCAGCGTGTAACCCCGCTTAAGGTGCTACAAATTAGCGATCGCATGATGGTTAAGCCCAATCATGTATATGTTATCCCGCCCGCTTATGACCTAACTCTTTTAAATGGGACATTACTGCTATTTCCTCGTGTTGAGCCCCATGGGTTACATTTACCGATAGATTATTTTCTTAAGTCTTTAGCGGCTGATAAACAGGCTCAAAGCATTGCGGTGATTCTGTCGGGAATGGGCTCAGACGGCACGCTTGGGTTACGGGCTATCAAAGAAAAATTTGGTGCAGTGTTTGTACAGCGCCCTGATACGGCCAAATTTGCCAGTATGCCTAAAAGTGCCATTGATACCGGACTAGTTGATGCTGTAGCACCCGCAGATGTGTTAATGGATAATGTGGTTAATTACCTCAACCACATGCCTATTCAGGTTGAAAATACTGAACAAGATCACCACGACATTAAAAAAGTCATCGCCTTGCTGCGATCCCATACAGGGCATGATTTTTCCCGTTACAAAAAAAGCACCATTTATAGACGTATTGAGCGGCGCATGGCTTTGCATAAGCTCACCAGCATTGCTGACTATGCTCAGTATTTACGCAGTAATGCCCAAGAAAATGAACTGCTGTTTAACGAGTTACTCATTGGTGTGACACACTTTTTCCGTGACAGTCAGGTTTGGCTGCAGCTTCAGGATGAGGTTATTCCAGCATTGCTGGCTAAACACCCAGAAGGCGGCACCTTGCGAGCTTGGGTACCTGCTTGCTCTAGCGGTGAAGAGGCTTATACATTGGCAATCGTGTTTCAAGAAGCCTTAAAGCAAGGGAGTTATCCCCAGCATTTTGAGTTGCAGATATTTGCCACCGATCTTGATAATGACGCGGTTAAAAAAGCCCGAGCTGGGATCTACCCGGCGAGTATTGCAGATGATATTGCTCAAACGCGATTAGATCATTATTTTGTGGCCAATAAGGCAGGTTACCGCATCGGTAAAGAAATACGGGAGATGGTTATTTTTGCCCAGCAAAATCTGGTCACCGATCCACCATTTACTAAGCTTGATTTAATCAGTTGTCGAAACTTGTTTATCTATTTAGAAGCGGATTTACAGCAAAAGCTGATCCCCTTATTTCATTACAGCTTAAATCCTGGTGGGGTGCTGGTGTTAGGCACCTCTGAAACCATAGGTAAAGACGACGTCCTGTTTAGTGCTGTGCATGAAAAACTGCGTATTTATCAGCGATGCGAGACAATTGAACCGATTAATTTAATGAGCTTTCCAAGCAGAACCTCAGGTGGCTATTCACCTGAGCAAATGTTTGAAAAACTGGTGCCCGCTAAAACCCAAGGAGTTGATGATTTGAACTTAGAAGACTTGACCCAATCGCTGTTGCAAGAGCACTTTGTGCCAGCGGCGTTGCTGACCACAGAGCAAGCGGATATCGTCTATATCAATGGTAAAACTGGCAATTATTTAGAGCCCGCAGCCGGTAAAGTGAATCACAATCTATTTGCAATGGCTCGTGAAGGTTTAACTGCGCCCATAAGTGAAGTGTTTAATCGGGCTGTGCGCCAAAAGAAGAAGGCTGAACTAAGAAATATTAGTGTGGGGACTAATGGCAATACAGTGCAAGTGGATGTGAGTGTGCAACCATTGCTGCAACCTGCAAGTCTGTGTGGCATGGTATTGGTGCTGTTTAGTGAATCATCAATGCAGACTTCGGCTTTAAGCACGCACAGTAGCGCTGATGGCGTTGATAGCGCTACTGATACTGATGAAATAGTTGCCTTAAACCAAGTCCTGCAACAGGCTCGGGATGATTTAAGGATCACCACCAATGAGATGCAGTTTGCACAAGAAAACCTCAAGTCGACTAATGAAGAATTACAAAGCACCAATGAAGAGCTGCAAAGTACTAACGAGGAGCTGACCACCTCTAAAGAAGAAATGCAGTCGATGAATGAGGAATTACAAACCGTCAATCATGAGCTAAACACTAAAGTTAATGAGTTGTCAGAAGCCAGTGATGACATGAAAAACCTGCTTAATAGCACCAATATTGCCACCTTGTTTTTAGATAGCGATCTTAAGGTGCGCCGTTATACCACTGAAACACGCAGTATTTTCAAACTCATTGCCAGTGATGTTGGTCGTCCGATCACTGATTTAGTTAGCTCGTTAATTTATCCCGCCTTGGCTGATGATGCCTGCGAAGTGCTGCGGAGCCTGATATTTCAGCAAACAGAGGTGCAAACCCATGATGGTCGCTGGTATATCGTGCGCATCATGCCTTATCGCACCCAAGAAAACCTCATCGATGGCGTAGTGATCACCTTTAGTGACAATACTGAAAACAGAATGGCGAGTATTGCCATGACGCAATCGGAATCGCGATTCCGATTATTATTTGAAAATTCCTCCCATGCAGTTGCCTATAAAAGAATCATTTTGAACAATGACAAAGCGGTAGACTTCAACTATCTTGAAGTAAACAACGCTTATGTTGGCATAACCGAACTACATGACGTAATTGGAAAAAATGGCAGTGAAGTCATTCCAAATATCCTCCAATCGAATAGTGATTTTATGGCTGCTTGTGGTCGCGTCGCTATGTCTGGCAAGCCAGAAAAAATTGAGTATTACGTAAAAGAAACTAAGCAATGGTTTGAATGTTCAATGTACTCACAACAACAAGGTCTGTTTGTTTGTGTGACTGAAAACATTACCGATAAAAAGCACAACTTAAAAACCTTAAATAATGTAAGGGAAATACTTAAGCGGGGGAATAACTCCTCTGAAGCAGAGCTTAGGAATTTATTGGTGGATGTACAAAATAATCTGGAGAAACTTTGCAAGATGGAATAGCAAAGTGATATCCAAAGGCAAAGGAAGATAGCCATGACCAAGTGCACGCAATGAACAAGGGTATAAAGCCAACTATTCAAAGCCTGAATTCATTGCGTAAGGATTCTATGCAGTGTCAGCATAAACATGATTGCAATGAGTGCAATGAGCGCTGCTCACTAGCGGATGAGGTTGCAGCTGATCGATTACTACATGAGTTACAGGTGCATCAAATCGAATTAGAGATGCAGCAAAACGAGCTAATAGTGGCCAGAGATATCGCCGAATCAGCCGCTGCAAACTATCAAGCATTATATGATTTAGCCCCAGTAGGTTATGTTTCGCTAAATCGCACTGGGTATATCACTCAGGCTAATTTTACCGCTGCAAGTATGTTAGGTATGCCCCGTAAAAATATACTGGGTAAACGCCTTGGAGCATACTTAACTGAAGACTCCCTACTGCAATATAACGCCCACCTTGCCAATACTTTTCAAGGCGTTGACTCTCCAGACAGTGAGATAAAACTTAACATCGATAATAAGCTAAGCACGGTACAGTTAAAGCTTACTATTAACGAAGATGGCCTTGAATGCCTTAGCGCACTGACAGATATTACCGCCACTAAAAAATCTGAAATAAAATTAAAACTTGCCGCCAGTGTTTTTAGTCATGCTCATGAAGGCATCATGATCACCGATTTAAAGGGCAATATCCTTGAAGTTAATGACACTTTCACTCAGATAACAGGCTTTAGCCGTCAAGAGGCCATTGGTAAAAACCCACGAATTTTCAGATCGGGTCGACAGTCTGCAGACTTTTACGACGGTATGTGGAGCACGCTGAAACAGCATAACTATTGGTGTGATGAAATATGGAATAAACGCAAAAACGGCGAAATTTATCCGCAAATGCAATCAATCAGTGCGGTGCGTGATGTGTATGGCAAGGTCATGCACTATGTCTCAATGTTTACTGACATAACCGATAAAAAAGCGCACCAGCAGCAACTAGAGCATACCGCCCATCACGATATGTTAACTGGTTTACCCAATAGAGCATTACTGGCCAATAAGTTAGCGCAGGCACTAAAACAGAGCCAGCGACGCGGTAAAAAGCTGGCACTGGCTTATCTTGATTTAGACGGCTTTAAAGCCATTAACGATATCCACGGCCATAGCACTGGCGATCAATTCTTAGTTTTAATTTCACAGGCGCTAAAAAGTGCGCTGCGTGCAGGAGACTTTTTAGCGCGTATTGGCGGTGATGAGTTTGTTGCAGTACTCAGTGACCTAGAACAGGCCAGTGATTGTGAACCAGTATTACAGCGGATGCTGGTGGCTGCATCGCAAAGTATTATTTGCAATGAAGAAATACTGCAAGCTTCAACCAGTATTGGGGTAACACTGTACCCGCAAAATGGCACCGATCCAGACTTATTGCTAAGACAAGCTGATCATGCGCTGTATCAAGCTAAAGACGCAGGCAAAAGCTGTTATTTATTTTTTGATAAGGACTCTGCTGAAGCCTCGAAAACGAAACGAAAGAGCCTTGAGTGTATTATTCAGGCTTACGAAAACCAAGAGTTTGTTCTTTATTTTCAGCCTAAAGTAAATATGAACACAGGGAAAGTAGTGGGGGTTGAAGCATTGCTGCGCTGGCAGCATCCGCAACAAGGATTATTGCTGCCAGAAGTCTTTTTACCCATGATTGAAGACCACTTAATTAGCATTAAAATAGGCGAGTGGGTAATTGATACTGTACTTAAACAACTAGATGAGTGGCAAGAAAAAGGCTTAACGATTCCCGTTAGTGTCAACATTGGCGCCAGCCAATTGCAAAGTAGTGACTTTGTCGCCAACTTAGCTGCAGCTTTAACCGCTTACCCTAATATTTCTCCCGAGCTATTGGAAATGGAGATATTAGAAACCAGTGCCTTAGAAGATATGGTTAAAATTAGTCAGCGAATGAACGCCTGTTTACAAATGGGCGTTAAGTTTGCCTTAGATGATTTTGGTACCGGTTACTCATCACTTACCTACCTTAAAAGCTTGCCTGCTACGAAATTAAAAATTGATCAGAGCTTTATTCGGGATATGTTAACAGATACGTCTGATCTGGCCATTTTGAAGGCTATTATCGGTTTAGCTGATATTTTTGACCTTGGGGTCGTTGCCGAAGGGGTAGAGACCAAGGCGCAAGCTGATAAGTTATTATCGCTTAACTGCACTGTAGCTCAAGGGTATGGTATTTCTAAACCTATGCCAGCAGCACAGGTGCCTAAGTGGGTGCAAGCTTGGCACTGCAATCCAACTTGGACTGCGTAATTCTTAATGCGAATAAAAGCGCTCTAATTCACTATCACTTACCCTCATAACTCAATTCTTTGCTTCCTAATCAAGTAACTAAAAAGGCTTCTTTTGTATCATGATTAAAGACTGTCGAATCCCCTTTAAAAATAGGCTATGTTAATGAAATAAACAGGTCGCTCTTACGGGCTTTAAATGCTGTTGAGCATGATTTAGCATTTGGATGTAAAAACGGTTTATGGGCATTATATAAGGCGCTTAACGCAGCAAATTCAGCATTTAGTGATGGGACTTACCATGAGTAAAATTTTTCTAATTCGTCACGGCCAAGCCAGTTTTCATGCCGATGATTATGATCAGTTATCTGATTTAGGCATTGAGCAGGCTAAGCTGGTGGGGCGATATTTAGCCAATAAAACCATTACGCCAGATCTCGTGATAACAGGCTCAATGTTACGCCATCAGCAAACCGCGCAGCATAGCCTAGATACCTTTGGTTTGGCCGATGATGCACTGATAAGTTTAAGTGAGCAAGATGCTGGCTGGAATGAATATGACCATCAAAATATTCTCGGTGCGTATCATCCTGAGTTTACCAGCCCCAGTAAAATGCGCGCATTTTTAGCTCAAGAGCCCGATCCTCTCGCGGCTTTTCAGCAGCACTTTTTCGGCGCTATGGAGCAGTGGACACAGGCATCTGCAACGGCTAAGTTAAATGAAAACAACCTATATACAGAATCTTGGAGTGATTTTCAGCAAAGGGTCACTGGTGCCTTTAAGCAGTTAACGAGTCAACATCACGGTAAAACCATTTTTGTCTATTCATCAGGTGGGCCGATTAGCGTGATTGCCAGTTTATTATTGGGATTGCCGCTAACACAGTTTGTCGATATTAATTGGTCATTAGTCAATGGCGGCGTGACCAAAGTGGTGGCCAGAGGTCAGGATAAACAGTGGTCATTGTCTTCATTAAATGAGCACGATATATTTGAGCAACAAGGGGATAAAAGGATAATTACTTACACCTAAGTGCTTATTTTTGCTGTAACAGCGCCTAAAATGGGCTTAAATAGCCCATGTAAATAATAAAAATAACTCATCATAAAATGGATAATAAGATGCGAAAAAATATTTTGATCACCGGGGCAAGTTCGGGTTTAGGTCGAGGAATGGCCATTGAATTTGCAAAACAGGGATCTAACTTAGCACTGTGTGCGCGCCGAATGGATAGGTTAGTTGAGCTCAAGGCTGAGTTAGAACAAATTAACCCGCAAATTAACGTGCTTATAAAAGCCTTAGACGTGAATGATCATGATGCGGTTTTTAGCGTTTTTGATCAATTTAACGCTGAAATGGGGCCGTTAGACCGCATTATTATTAATGCGGGCATGGGCAAAGGTGCTTCCATTGGTACTGGGTATTTTAATGCCAATAAACAAACAGCAGAAACCAATTTTATTGCCGCGCTTGCACAGGCTGAGGCGGCAATGGCTATCTTTAGGGCTCAAAATTCAGGGCATTTAGTCACCATATCATCTGTCAGTGCAGTACGTGGTTTTAGACGGGCGATGACAGTTTACGCAGCCACTAAAGCAGCGCTAACATCTCTTAGTGAAGGCATACGTATTGATGTAATGAATACCCCGATAAAAGTAAGCTGTATTCACCCTGGTTTTATTCAAAGTGAGATCAATGAAGGGGTTGAAAAAATCCCCTTTATTGTCGATACCGAAACCGGTTGTAAGGCGCTAGTAAAGGCCATCAATAAAGAAAAGCCCAACGCTTTTGTGCCAAGCTGGCCATGGGCTATTTTGCATTGGGCATTACGGATTGCACCTGTGAGTGTTATCAGAAAAATGAGTTAAATCATTTGCTTAAATTAGAATTAGAATTGGCCTATTTATCCTGTGATAGATAGGCTTTTTTGTATTCACACTGCACTGAACCTTAGTTGTGATGGGATTGAATGGTTCGATCCTTCAACAGTGAGTCGAAAAACTGCTTTAATTAAGTCATAATTTTTATCGTTAATGCTGCTGAGTTTTATTGTGCTAACCCATATTGGTATTTTTGGGGACGGCCGATTCAGTACTGGTACTCTTTTTACTTGGTTAGGTACTTCATGTTTAAAAAAATCTCATTATGCATTTTAGCGATGGCTTCTTGGCAAGCATCTGCTGAACAGTCTTATTTTTTTGACCAGCAAGATGGCCAATTTGATCTTGGCTATCACCTCGCTGAAAATGCCTATGGTTTTTTACCGGTTCCTATTTTAATTACTGAGCCTGCAGTTGGTGCTGGTGGTGGTTTGATGGGCTTGTTTTTGCACGAAACCGATGAAGAAAAAGAACTACGTAAACAAAAAGCCCTTGAGTCTATTGATGGCGGCGCCCAGTTAATTCCTGCAGCAATGACCTTGGTGGGCGGCGGCGCGACAGCCAATGGTACTTGGTTTGCTTTTGCGGGGCACCGTCATTCTTGGTTAAACGATAGTATTCGTTATACCGGCGGCGCAGGTGCTGCTAAGGCGAATTTAGATATTTATACTAATTTAGGTGGCTTACTACCTGAAGGGAAAAACCTCAAATTTGATACCACTACCGAAGCTTACTTTGCGATGCAAAAACTGCAGTTTAGAGTGGCTGATACGCCATTATTGTTGGGCTTAAAACAGCTATGGTCAGTGTCCAGTGTCTCATCATCAAACGCTGTAGTTGATTGGTTTTTGCAAACCGCACTGGGCGATAAACATACCACCTCAGGTCTTGGTTTGGTGGCCGAGTATGACACTCGAGATAATATGTTTTTCCCGAAAAAGGGTTACATTTTATCGGCTGAATACATGTTATATGATGAGGCGTTAGGTTCTGACAGTCATTACGGTACCTTAGATACCAGTGGCGAGTTTTATTTCCCTATTGCTAAAAAGTGGACCTTTGCGGTCGCTGCTAGTTATCAGGAATTGTATGAGAAAGACACCAGCCTTTCACCTACCACTAAGCCTTATGTTGATCTTCGTGGTGTATCAGCATTTCGCTATCAAGGTGATCAAGTCGGCACCTTACAAGCGCAGTTGATGTATCACATAGATCACCGCTGGACGGTATCGACCTTTTACGGTTACGGCCAAACAGAGACAGAGACGGAATCAATACAAGACAGCAGCGACTCCGTTAATGCTTATGGTGTTGGCTTTCGCTATCAAATTGCCAGACGTTACGGCATTCATATGGGAGTGGATGTCGCCGCCAGTGAAGAGGAGCGGGCATTGTATTTTAACCTAGGCTCGGGCTTTTAATCGTCAATCAGACACTTAAGCACATATTAATTGGCAATCAGTTTATATGTGCTCTTACCTTTATAAGTACTATTGAATTCAGTAGTAGTCAATATCATCTACCAGGGACTTAGTTATAATTCTTACACTTTTAATTAAGCACTTTTCGATAATAAAATTATATTTAACTGATAATTGATTACACTGTTTAAATTGGGTTGTCTCTATGTCTGTATTTTACAAATAGTGTTGCTATTTTATCTTTGCTTATGTCTTTATTAACAATCTAATCATTTTGTAACTGCTGTAGGTTATTAATAATTAGGGTTTGAATAATTTAAGAAACTATTTTTATTAATTGCCATTTAATTTGTTGGTAATTTAAAGTGTCGCGGCGAGGCTTAAGATGTTTATTTGTTGTTGCTCAGGTGTTTGTTTGCGGCTTGATTGGTGTTTATTTTGTGAGAAACACTTGTTGCAGCCAGGTTTTTAATTTAAATTTTCAAAACTAATTTTATATTTATAATGTTATCAGTAGCAGTAGGCGAGTAGTACTGAATTGTTTTCTATTTTGGTCAGATTTGAAATTTATTGATCATTTCAAGAACAAGTGTCATTTCAATTGACTGGGACATAAGCTCTACCAATCATCACAATCATAAAAGCTAAGGTTTGTAATTAAACATGGTGCCAAAGGCTAGAGTAAAATAGAGGTCTGAAATTTTGGTTTTATCTTATCTGTCTGTACTTTAATTATTTTATGTTTTTGATTGTGGCAGTGTCTTGCTGTCGAAACAATTCAGAGTGTTGTTTTTTATTCATATCTTGAGGGATATTTTTTATCCTAAGAGATACTTGTTGAATATATGTGCTGTTTTTATATTAACTGAAATATTTATGAGGGGTAAGTTAAGACTTAAGGTTTTTAGCCGTGAGTCTTAAGCTTGTTTTTCAAACTATATCTGTAATTTTTATTTTTACGTTTGTTGCTTGTTTTCTGCGTTGTTATTTTTTTGACTTTAAATTCAAAGCTGTTTTTTTGTTTTTATTATTGTTTGAAATAAAATCTTCACTTTACTTATTTGTATGTTTTATTTAATTTACTCCCGCCTTTACTGATGCTGAAATATTGCTTGAGATTAATTGACCAATCTTAATCTGTGGCAATAATTCGGCATACAGACATAAATAAAATAATTATCTGGAATAAATATGAAATTGAATGCTAAGAAACTTCTGCTTGCTACCAGTGTTGCAGCAGTACTTACAGGTTGTAATAGCTCATCAGACGATAAACCAAAAAACGATACCATTAGCATGGAAGTCCGTTTGATGGAAACCACAGATATTCATACCAATGTAATGCCATACAATTACTTTGAGAGCGCAGAACACAACGAAACCAACCTGCCTGAATGGGGCTTAGCACGTACTTCTTTAGTGATTGCTGAAACGCGTGAAGAAGTCGCCAATAGCATGTTATTTGATAATGGCGATTTAATCCAAGGTAGCCCAATGGGCGATTACATGGCAGCGCTAGGTGCTGAGCATCTTAAAGGTGAAAAGCATCCGGTTTACAAAGCGATGAACTATTTAGAATATGATGCAGCTAACTTAGGTAACCATGAGTTCAACTATGGCCTTGAATACCTAGATGAAGCGCTTAAAGGTTCAGATTTCCCTTATGTTAGCTCAAACGTATGGAAAGCTGATAGCTCGCTTGAAAAAGTCAGCAATGCAGCAGATGAATGTGAAGTACGCATTACTGAAGATTTTTATGACACCGCAGAAAATATGTATAACCCATATGTCATTTTAGACCGTGAGTTTATTGCCGAAAATGGTGAATCATACAATGTTAAAGTCGGTGTCATTGGCTTTACACCACCAGATATTATGGGCTGGGATGCTTCACACTTAGTGTGTAATGTTGTGGTTTCTGATATCAAGAAAACCGCCGAACATTATGTGCCTATGATGAAGGCTGAAGGCGCAGACGTTATTGTTGCTATCCCGCATTCAGGCCTCAATGACAATAATGATGAGTTTGCTGAAAACGCAACCTTACACCTTGCTTATGTAGACGGTGTTGATGCCATTATGTTTGGTCACGACCACCGTGAATTCCCGAATGCAAATAATGAATACGGTGAAATTCCAGGGGTTGATCCTGAGCTTGGTTTAATTAATGGTATTCCAGCCATCATGCCAGGTTTCTGGGGTGCTAAGTTAGGGGTGATTGATCTTAAACTTAAATCTAGCGATGACGGCGAGACATGGACTGTTGACCATTCTCACTCTACAACCGAGCTGCGCTCACTAATTCCAAATGAGTCTGATGTTCTTATTGAAGATCTAGTAGTTGAAGAGCATGAAGGTACCGTTGATTACATGTCAGCAATGATTGCTGAAATCGATGTCAACATGAACAGCTTCTTCCCACAAGTGGTACCAGATTTATCCATGCAAGTGGTTAACCAAGCACAGCTTCATCAACTGAATAAATGGAAAGCAGAAGGCGAGTTTGCTGATGCATCTGCAGACGCTATTTTCATGTCTGTATCTGCGCCATTTAAATCTGGTCGTAATGGCGGTGCCGATTACACCAACATTCAAACTGGTGAGCTAACTAACGCTTCAGTTGCTGATATCTATGTATTTGATAACAATACCCCTGCCGTTTTAAAAATGACCGGTGCGGATATGAAAAACTGGATTGAGTGGGTTAACTCAAATGCTTATAACAGCTTACCATTAGCTGAAGGTGAGACTTTCCTTGTTGAAGGCTTCCCTGGTTATAACTTTGATGCCTTCTACGCTGGTTTTAACCAGTCAGGTGAAGGGCTACTTAAGTACACAATCAACGTTGAAAACCAATCAAAGTACACCAACATTAATGGTTGGGAATTTGATACAACAGACAGCAAGCAGTTAGTTGAGCTTACCTATAACGGTGTTGAAATTGCTGATGACGCAGAAATCTATGTGATCACTAACAACTACCGTGCATCTAACTCGCGTATGCCAGGTGTTGATAATGCTGAGCTAGTTAAAGAAGAAGCGGCATTTAATAACCGTGAATTGGTGCAGTTCTACTTAGCTGATCGTTTAGCTGAGCAAGAAGGTGATAACACCTTAGCCTTCCCGAACGCTAAAGTGTTTGAGCTTATCGCGCCAACGACAGAAAGTGTTTCATTTAGCTCAGCTAAACTTGAAGAAGGTATTCGCTGTGCAACTAATGAAATCACTGGTTTGTCTACAGACGGTGAAGACGGTACTAAAGAAGGTACTGAAGGTTTCACTATTTACAACTTTAACTTTGATTACAGCGGTGAATTTAACTGTAAAGCTAAAGGTCAGTAATGCTGATTTAGCATTAAAGTTTAGCGTTAAAGTTTAGAAAGTATAAAACCCTACTTAATGATCAGTAGGGTTTTTTTATGTGTTAAATTCAGTGATTTCTCGACATATTGATGCCGCTCACAGTTACGGAGCATCATTATTGCAGAGTGTGAACCACCTTAAGGTTTACCAGCGTAAAAGCACGTAGGTTATTACCATTGCTATTTTACTTTGCCGCTACAGGCAACTTTCAGTACAAGGATCTATCATGTTTGATTCAAAACCAGATAAAGCTTTTTTCGATCGCGCTAGTCAGTTTATTAATGTTGCTAATGAGTTTAATCAAAATCCCAAGGTAAAAACGGGTGAAGTAAGCGCTTCATTCATGTATTCCTTAACCCGCTACAATGCTTGGTTTGCTTCTACTGGTTTTGATAATGCCGAAGAGATGCAGCAGAAAAAAGCTGACATGGTGGCCTATTACACTGAAGAGTACCGCAAGCTGCTTGAAGGCAACATGGAAGATTACATCCAAAACTTTGACCATTACCGTAAAACGCAAAAGTAAATTTTTTGCTAAACGTGGCTCAAATATAGCTAACTAAAAATCCACTATCAGAGTATCGCTAAGATAATCGACAGTGGATTTTTGTTTTTATTGAAGCTGTTTATTCGGGTGCATTTGAAAAATTTGCCGTAAAAGAAACGTCTCACCGTAGCCATTAGTTACTTTCTAACTCTGCCAATAGTTGCGTCAGTACCTGTTTATATGACTCAACCGGATGAGCGCCGTTTAAGGCACTAGTGCGGTTAAATATAACCGTCGGTACCGAAGAAATTCCTGCAGCGGTCCATTGATTTTTCTCAGCACTAATATGCCCTCTGATGTCGGGGCTATCTAATAATGCCATGGCCTCATCGACGTTAAGCCCAATAGCAGTAAGTTCATTGGCCAATACCGCTCTATCAGAGACATCTTTATGCTCAGTAAAATAAGCGCTAAACAAACGTAATTTTAAGTCAGTTTGCTTATTAAACTTTTTAGCGTAATCCAGCAATATATGCGCATCGAAGGTATTAACGATATGCATGTTGTCGCCAAAGTTAAACTCAAAACCAAACTCGGCGCCGCGCTGAGCAATATTTTCTCTGGCTTTGGCGCTATCTGCAGCACTTGAGCCATATTTACGCGCCACATGTGCACCTAATTCTTCACCTTCTGCAGGCATATCAGGATTGAGCTCAAAAGGTTGCCATTCAAGTTCAACTTTGTCTTCTATTCCTAGCTCTTTAATGGCTTGCTGCAAACTTTTGTAACCGACCACGCACCATGGGCAAACCACATCAGAAACGATATCCAGTTTAATTTTATTTGACATAAAACACCTTATCTTGCTTTGTGATTAACGACTTAAAATAATATAAACAGATCTTTATAAGTCTGAATTTAATAAAAACAACCTGTATATTACGTGATTTTAACGTCTGGAGTGCGAACTTTTAAAGAGCTTATTATGGCATACGAGCACGGTCGTTAATCCTGCTGCTGGCCGTAACTGCTGGTAATAAATAGCGCCATTCGCTAGCAGACAACATACCGAAATTACGCACAATTCATCTGTGTAGGTAAGCAAGCTATGATTAGTTTAACTAAAGTTAGCTGAGTACGCTTATTCGAGCTTATTTGAATTTGCTTCCAAGGACATGATAAATGCAATCGATTACTAAACAGCTGGGTCTTTTTCTTGATGTGGTGCAGCAGGGTTCGTTTACTAAAGCGGCGGCATTGCACGATATGGATAACTCGTTACTGTCAAAGCAAATCAAAAAGTTAGAAGCCGAGTTAGGGGTGCAATTACTGAATCGCTCAACGCGATCGTTTTCATTAACCTCAGCAGGGGAAGAGATCCTCGAACAAACCCTGACGTTATTAGATACCCTAAATCAAATCCAAAATATTGCCGATTCATACCAGTCTGAGCCAAAAGGGATTATTAGAATTACCTCGTCTATCTTCTTTGGTCAGGAGTATCTGCAACCTGTCATCAGCCAATTTATGAAGCAATACCCCAATGTAAAAGTTACCCTGTCATTGGATGATAAACGCGCCGATATTATTTCTGATCACTTTGATGTGGCTTTTAGGATTGGCAAGCTCACAGAGTCGAATTTGATTGCAAAAAAAATTGCCAAGACCCACTTTGCCATCTTGGCATCAGAAGCATTTTTGGCAGAGCATGGTCACCCGCAAACCCCAGAAGAGTTAATTCAATTGCCTGCGGTTATTTATAGCAATGGTAATGTCATCTTAGATCAGATGCGCTTATCCCAGCAGCCCCATGGCGAACAGTTTAAAAACTATAAAATGCAGGGGAATTATAAAGTCAGCGATGTCAGAACCATTATTGAAGCGGTGAAGGATGGCTTAGGTTACACTCATATTGATTTATTTAATTTAAATCAGTCGATTACTGAGCTTAAATTAGTGCCATTATTAACCCGCTATTCACTTTCCACTATGGATACTGGCATATATGCTGTCTATCCGCATCGTAAGCAAACCCTGCTAGTGAGTGAGTTTATTAAAGCGGTGCAGCAATATATTGGCACGCCACCTAAGTGGGTTGAACACGTACCGAATTATAAAAACTTATATAAATAAACTGAAACTAATTTTAGTGATGGTTATTCATTGTAAGTGAAAAATGCGGTGTAAGCAGTTGTTTTTAAGGTGTTTGCTTTTAGTCGTAATGAATTAAAAGGAGGGTATACCATGTCTGTAAACAAGTTGATGAGCTTAGGATTCATGCTATTACTTACTGGCTGCGCCGCAACGCAAGCCAGTAAGCAAAAAGCGGCCATGTATCAGTTTGATGAGTTACAGCAGGTTAACTCGATTAGTCATTTTCGACTTGATAGTTGGCGCAGTATCGATAGCCGTAGTTTATTTATTGACGTGCGCCCAAGGCAAAGTTATTTACTGGTGCTTGATGGCATTGATAATAATTTGCAGTTTGCACAAGCCTTATTGGTCTCATCGAAACTGGGGACAGTTGAAGCGGGTTTTGATACGGTATCGACCGCGGCAGAGCCGCAATTCACCACCCGAATAAAAAGCATCTATCGCATTGATGATAAACAGCAAGAACAGCAAGTGAAACAAAAAATAGCAGGCTTTTCAGCGGTTAAAAAGCCTTAGTGGTTAGAGAGTAAAATTAAGCTTGCAGCAGTAACGACAAGTGTCAGTTTAAAAACGATTTTTCACTTGAAAGCGCCACTCCCAATCATCGACATATTCGCCGCTGGTAAAGGGCACCGCGAAATCAATATGGCCGACACTACCGTAGCTGGATTTTGATGAATACACTCTGGCACCAATGCCAATGCTGCCAATGGGGGCGTTGACTTCATTATTGTCATCAGGCCCGCCAAACGCCTGTCCAATATCCACAAAGGTGGCCCAGCCAAGTTCAGCAAGTTGATATAAATTGATGTTGGGATAATAGCGGACTTCTCCCGTGAGCAACCATTGATTATCACCATATTGATAGTCGTTAGGATAACCTCTTACCCCTGTATCATCGCCTAGGGCAAAGGGGTCATCGAGGTAATTATTTTGCGAGCTGGCTAAGCGGGTTTTAGCGTAGGCGGTCCATTTAGGGTTAATGTGGTGGAAGTATTCACCTTGGATGCTGATATTATAGTAATCGGCTTGGCTGGTGTTAAAGCTGGCTTCAGCAGTAAGATTAAATAAGAATAAATTATCTTGTTGTTGATAGCCTCGACTGCTACTGACCGTTAGGTGATAGCCTACAGAAGACTCTTCGGCGACATCGCGAGTCTCAATGCCTAATTGCACAAAGTGACGCCAGCCTAAGTTAAAGTCCTCATGATTATTAATTAGATGGATATTAGTAAACACCTTATAATCATCTTGTAAGTATTCATAACTTGCCCAAGGGTATAAAAAGTCTCTGTCTTCAGGCAAGGCTTGATTTGGGAAGGTCTCACTGGGCTCAAATTGGTGTTTATCTTGGGTAAAACCTAAGCTAATTCGCGATAAATCCGCCTCTGTTTTATCAATAAGCCAGCCATAGCCGATAGCGGCATAATCGACATTATGCTCAAACTCATTAACGTCTTGGCCATTTTGTCTTAAGGTATCAATACGTTGATCGGTTAAGTATTCTGCGAAATACCTATCGGGGGTATCTAGTGAGTAAAACGGCTTATTAAAATACAGTTGGGTTGCTTGACCATCACTATTATCATACCAATTGGCAGCAATTGTGGCGTGTTTGATGAATTTTAGTGGTGCTGAAATGCCAAACTTATAACCGGTTCGATCAGCATTTGATTGATATTTAAAGCGGGTTTTAATGCCGCGTCCCATCAAGTTATCTTCTTTTATCCCGACAGAAAACTTAGTTTCACCACCGCTAGAGCTTAAGCTGAAGGTGGGCAAGAGTGACCAATTATCCCAGGTTTCCACCACCACAGTATCTTGCTCATTCTCTGCGCTAGGATCTTTTTCTGCGAGATAAATTTTGGCTTCTCGCAGGTAAGGCTCGGCTCGCAGTAAGCGCTGGGATTCTGCAAAGGTTTTTTGATTTACCTCATCGCCTTCAGTGAACGTAAGCTTATCGAGGATCGTTGCTTCAGTGGTGTTGATATGTAGCCAGTTGGCCCAGTGGTGAATAAAGAAGGCATCAGGGTCTGATTCATCAAAAATAGCATTGCTCTGCACGATAATGTTATCGACAGTAAAGGGGGTTGACTGGTTTTTGCTGTTTGTCATTACCAATGCCGAGGCTGAATGCTGCAGGTTGTTAATTTGCTCAGCATGTGCCGCGGCGATAGAGATAATCAAGGTAATAACAAGGATAATGGCTAAAGCGCAATTAGCGCGAATTATCACAATATTATTAGTTTTTATTATGGTACCTACTCAATTATTTATAGAAGGGATAGCTAATTAAGCTATTGAGTAAATAGCATTTAAAATTTCAACAGCTGAAATTAAATGCCTTATCTTAGTATGGCGGGTATTTTGAATTTCGCTGTTTTTTTGCGTAAAAATCAACAAGGGAGCGATGTGCTCCCTTGTTGGTGTTGCCGAGGGCCTTTTTTAGAGGGCCATTTTAAAAGGGCGGTTATATAAGAGGCTATTATATAAGAAGCTATTATTTAAGAAGCTATAAACTTCGCTTTGGCGGTACGATGACGTTAGCGAATATAAGCCCAGCAATCAGTGACATAAAAATCAAGAACACTTGTGAGCCAATATGGGCCTGATTGAGCATGGTTTCACCTGAAATCATTGCGTTTAAGCCGATATAGGTTTTACTGCCAGGCACCAAAATAACAATGCCTTGAAGTAGGGCAATGGATACCGGTGCTTTCATCCAACGGGCAAATAAGTTGGAGTAAATGCCCACCGCCAGTGCGCCGACAAAAATACCAATAGACTCGCCTAAATATAAGCCGCCAATCATGGCTGAAAAATACGCCACGATACCGGCAAAAATGCCCCAAGGTGAATCCTTAAGGCGGGCTTTAAAGATAATCACTAACGCCATTGAGAGTAATGGCACCGCCGCCCACGAGGCATAAATTGGTAGCGCGTAAGGCTCAATATGCACTGATTCGCCAAACATGACTTTACCCAGTGTCATGCCTAATACGGCGCCAAAATACAGCTTAAACAGCAGCATCATCGCATCCATAATTCTGGCTGTGCCTGAGATGAGATCCCGCGCGGCTAACTCCGCAAGCCCCAGTGTTAATGCTAAACCGGGAATAAAAATAATAATCCCAGAGAGGATCACCACAGGAATATTAATACTAGGGTCTAATATGGCAATACCGCAGGCAAGAATCGCACATATCACCGCCGCAAGGGGCTCAAGCATTTCTGCCATTCGTGACGAGCGCTCAGCCCAAAAAACCATGCCATAAACCAGTAGCCCTAGCATGGCTGACCAGAACACATCATTCCAACTGGTGTCCATCAGCATTGCAAAAGCGCCGGCGCTGACGCCAAAAGACAGCAAGGTTAATTTATGGCCGTAAGGGTTAGGCTTGTTGGCAATTTCTTCTAGGCGATTAAGGGCTTCGGTTAAGGTGCGCTGACCTGTGGTTAGCTCTTCAACTAAATCAAACGTGCGGGCAAGGGAGCCTAAATCTAACTCCCCTGGTTTGACCCGCGCCACATGATTATATTCTTGCTCAGTATCATGCTGTAACACGAAGGTCATTGAAGTGGGCGAGATCAAAAAATAGCCTTCAATCCCCAAGGTAGTAGAGACCGTTTGTAAATGGGACTCAAGGCGATATGCCGGGGTGCCAAATTTGTGCAACGCCTTACCTAATCTTATGATAAATCGGCGTTTTTCAATGAAGTTGTCATCGTTCATTTTGCATGGTCACTCTAGGGTAAAAGGGAGTCGTTATTTGGCGCGCATAGTAACCGAAATGTGCTTTACTGAATACCTACATTTGGCTATTTTTACGATTTTATCAGTCGGTTAAAAAGCATTGGCATAATTTAGTTTATACATACTGTAGACCAGAAATGTTTAAGCTGAGGTATTAACGCTCAAAGCGCAGGTCAAAGGGGGGATTAAAGGCAGAGGTTAGCGACGAGCCATGTTGATTTTTTGGCTGTAAAACCAGCAAGCAGACAGGTATCTATGATGGCAATGTTATAGCTAACGGCCTAGGTATTACCTAAGCCGTTGATGACAGGTTAATTAAAGCGACTGACTGTCTTTAACGATAGTGCTAGATGCTTTAAATAAATGAATCGCACCCCATGCCAAAATAATCATTGAGATACTGAGGGAATAGCGCAGTGATTGCTCGCCAAACTGTGGTACTAAAGCGTCACTGACCATGCCAACCACTAATGGTCCAAAGCCTTGACCTAAAATTGCCATACACAGCATGGTTAGTGCCACGGCCATGGCTTTCATTTTAGGTCCTGCAACGGTTTGCACTGCGGCAAATGATGGCCCAGTCCCAGTTGATAAGGTAAATACCCCTAAAAATAATAGCCCCAGTGCCAGCGTTGAGTTAGCAACTAAAAAGCTGCCGATAAAGATTGGAATGACAATCACAAAGCAACATGCGGCCCATTTGACTTCCCAGCGCTGATCTTTAGCAATAATCTTAGGGGCTAAAAACGCCCCTGCCAAGGTACCAAACAAGGTACCAAAGCCCATTACCGAACCATAAAGAACACCGACTTCTTCAAGGCTCATGTGATGGGTTCGGATTAAAAATGACGGTAGCCACTGCACAATGCCATAATTACCAAACGCGCCCATAGATAGCCCTAACATCAGGTTTCGATAGGTTCTTTGTGTTAGCAGATGTTTGATGGTCGCAATAAGGTTGAGCTTATCATTATCAGCATTGGTGAGCGGATTGCTGACACTATCTAGGCCTCTGTTATCTTTTACTGTCAGCCAAACCACCAAGCCCACGATTAAACCGGGCAGGCCCATAAAAATAAAGGTCATTTGCCAACCCACACTGTTGGCCAGTAAGCCGCCTAAAATTAATCCCGCTAAAATACCAACGGTGCCGCCAGCTTGGAAAATACCAATCGCAAAGGCTTTTTGTTTACCGGGAAATAAGTCCCCCAGCATGGCGTGACTGGCAGGAATACAGCCTGCCTCACCCACTCCGACGCCAATTCTGGCTAATAGTAGTTGAATGAAGTTAACTGACATACCGCAAGCTGCAGTCATGGCACTCCACAGCGCCACACTAACAGAGATGATCAATGGACGATTATATTTATCAGCCAGTCTGGCAATGGGAATACCAAACACAGCATAGAAAAAGGCGAACGCAAAGCCGGTTAACAAACCTAGTTGCGTATCAGAAAGGCTTAAGTCGTGCTTTATTGGTTCGATTAACACCGACAATACGAAGCGGTCCATATAAGCCAAGGCGCACACTAGCGCCAGCATAAACAGCACATAATAGCGATTGGTCGCCTTGCTATCTTCGGCAGTTGTGGGCCGGTTTTCGGCGTTTAATGCGCCATCGTCGCTGATGACATTGCTGGAACTTTTCATAAATGATCCTTGTTATTATTGTTATCGGCGAAGCGTTTACGCGCTAATGGGAAAGCTGGCATCATTATCAATGGGATATATAGGGTGCGTGAGCTTGGTATGCGCAAATTCGCCCACTCTGGCGGTGGTAAGCCCGGGTGAGTCAGCCATCAGTAAGTGATCACTTACTTTTTGGTAGAAGGCGCGCCAATGTGCTGATGATTTAACGCAAACCACATCGTATTCATAAATATCAATTCCGTGGGCACGCCCCGATACATCGTCAAAAGCTTGGCCTAAACCGGTTTGCACAATCACATCCACTTGGCCAACGGTGAGTCTCACTGAAGGGCCTAAATCGAAGCTCACACCATTTAACATAGGGCCACGAATGGTTTCTATGCCATCAGAAATCGACTTTACATAAGCTGTGCACGCAATAGGATTGCCACTGCGAAGTGGATCTAACTTGCCACCTAAATTGACACTAATCGTTGCGCCAACACCCGCCTCAATCGCTTGCTTTACCACTTGGGGATCGCGAATATTAAAAAAGGCCACTTTACCCAAGTCGGTGGTGAGGATTTTACTCAGCAAATGGGTTGTGTCACCGGTACAGCCGCCACCGGGATTGTCACCGATATCTGCAATCACAATCGGTTTATTATCATTTTCCCAAAAAGCGGCAGGGGCTTGATAGCGGCCTTTAGTGGCAAGAATATCGGTTGCGATGGCAATGGTTTGATCGACATTAGGTGGCAGATTAAGGCTGAGTTGTCTGTTGTCCCAAATCCATTGGGCAAATTCAGTGGCAATTTGCTCAGCTAACACAATATCGTTGTCAGTGGTCACTAATACATACATGCCGCAATATTCAGTGTCTTGATAGGGAAAACCGTGCATTACCGAGCAATTGAGTATTTGAGGATTTTCTTCATAGGCAAGGCACTTATCGCGGATTAAGGTGCCAAAGGTACCTGCCTCCATGGTGGTTGAAGGCGGCAATAAAATCGGAATTTTCTGGTAATTCATGGTGGGCGTCAGTTGATTTAAAAAGGCGCTAACCCCAGTGAGTAGTGCTTCTTTGGCGCAAGGATTAAAATCTACGTGGGCATATTCTTTACAGGTGGTGTAATAGTCATATTCACGAGCAATAAGATCTGTCACTTTGCCATGTAAATCAGTTGAGGCAACGATTTTGGTGTCAACCCCAACGACCTCGCGGATGGACTTAGCCAGATCGCCTTCTAAATCTGAGGTGCTTTGGACGATACCTGCGCCATGAACCATCAAATAAAATACATCGACTGGCTCATTGGCTAATGTTGATAACAGCTGCTGCTTGACGGCGGCATAAGCATCGTCGGTAACTGTGCCGAATGTGGTGTTAACGTGCATGAATACTGTTGGGACGATTTCCCAGTCATTTTCGAGACAGGCATCAATAGCGCCGCCCATGGCAGTACCCGCAAGCTTTAATAGCGCTTCACCTTCATACACCACTAAATCTTTAAGGGTTGTCGGCCCAGTTAACTCTGTGGCATAGGTGTTTGTTTCATGAAATAGCCCACCGATCCCCACGCGAATTTTATTTGAATCTTTCATGCCACCACCAACTTGTAATCAAAACGTTAACGTTAAGATAGGGGCTTAAGCAATCACCACACTGTCACATTGATTACATTTGCTGAACATTATGCGCCGAAACAGCAGTTGTCAGTCCAGTGACAAAGACGCTGCTGGCAAATGTTAAGATGAAATCTTTTTGTTTGTTGCGTGAAAGTTACCACTTTGTAATCTAGGTGACAGATTGCCTCTAATCAGTTTGTTACCCCTAGATAAAGGCAAAGTTGTTGAGTTGCGCAGTTTGGGAGCGTGCTGTTTTTTGCTTATAAAAATAATCCAATAAACAAAAATAAATAAACAGGTGCGACGATGAAGAGAACACAATTAGGTATCGCAATTAGTGTGGTTTTGCTGGGGCTTAGTGCTCCAAGCTATGCACAAGAAAATGACCCTACGCAACAAGACAACGCCACAGGTATTGAAGTCATTCAGGTGACATCACAAAAACGTGCCCAATCAATTAATGAAGTCCCTATTGCCATCAGTGCCATGAACGAGACCGATATTGAAAGGCTAGGCGCGCAAGATGTGCGAGACATGCAATTTAGTGTGCCGAACATGATTGTCACTGGGTACATAGAGTCGTCACCATCTTTTGGTATTCGCGGTATTAGTGATCGCTCACGTAACCCAGGTTACGATAACCGCGTTGGGGTATATATTGATGGCGTTTGGGTTGGGCGCTCATCAGCTGCTAACCAATCCGCGTTAGATGTTGAACGTGTTGAAGTATTGCGCGGCCCTCAGGGAACCCTATTTGGTAAAAATACCGTTGCTGGTGCGATTAATATTATTACTAAACGACCACATTCAGATGAGCTGAGCGGGCGTTTAGGTGTGGATATTGGCAACTTTGGCCTGCAAAGCTATAACGGCAGTATTAATGTTCCATTTTCTGAAGATTTTTCAGGGCGCTTGTCAGTGACGAAAACCGATCGTGATGGTTTTGTTGAAAACAGCGATCCGCTGGGGGTGATCCCAGCAGATAAATTTGTTGATGAATTCAATAATAAAGATGAGCTGGCAACCCGAGCGCAATTTTATTGGCATGCGGGTGAGAATACCAACGTGTCGTTAAGCTTTGATTATGTTGAAAATAAAGCCAACGTATTACTGGGTGAAAAAGTCGATGATCCACTCGCACCGGATGTCAATGTGGTGTCATTAGATTCAAGCCAAAGGTTAGATAGCACCATTAAAGGCAGCGGGCTGACCATTGATCATACCTTTGCCAATGAATTCCAATTAACATCGGTTACAGGCCTACGTAGCTCAGAATGGAACTTAAGTGATGTGGATGAAGACTATTCGCCACTGCCCTATGCCTTTACTGAATTTCAAACAGAAGACTCAACTCACTTCTCTCAAGAGTTAAGACTCGCTTCTCCTGCCTATGAAAGCTTTGATTACATTGTTGGCGCTTACTACCTAACCCAAAGTATTGAGGGTGACTCAGATGTCCAAGCCTTTGCACCTGCACTTAACCCAGCTGCGCCACCAGTGTATGTTGGTGCTAGCCGTGTAGCTGATGTTGATGCCGATTCATATGCGCTATTTGCCCACGGTAATTATCGATTTACTGATCAGTGGAGTATCACCGCAGGTCTTCGTTACACCTATGAAGAGAAAGCTATTGATTACACCATTGTTGATACTTCAGGCTTGTTTACTAATTTATCAGCCAAAGAGTCACGTGACGCATCAGATGTATCACCTACGGTGAGCTTAAATTGGATCCCTGTTGAAGATTTACTGCTATTTGCCCGCTATTCTCGCGGCTTTAAAAGCGGTGGTTATAATGCCGACTTAATCAATGATGCCGAAGCGTTACCTTTTGAAGATGAGTCGGTTGATTCTTATGAAATTGGCTTTAAGTCGCCATTTTTAGATAACACCTTAAATCTAAATGCCAATGTGTTTATCTCACAACATGATGATTACCAAGTGCAAAGCTTTACTCAACTGCCATCAGGTGGCACGGCCATTACTATTACCAATGCCGCAGAAGTTGAAAGTAAAGGCTTTGAACTTGAGCTGCAATGGCAACCTATCGACAGTCTACAGTTGTGGGCAAACTATGGTTACACTGATGCTGAATTTAAAGCTTTTCCAGAGCCAGCAGGCCCTGGTACTGACTTCTCGGGTAATCAATTAGCTGAAGCGCCTAAATATACCTATGGCATTGGCGCTGAGTATCGTTATTCACTGAACTATGGCGATTTTGTGGTTCAGGCTGATTACTTCAAACGGGATAAGTTTTACTCAAACCCAGATAATGCCGTCAGTAACTTAAACCAAGAGCGCGGTGAAAGCGCTGCAAGAATTGGCTTTGAAGCTGAGTCAGGCGCATGGAATGTGTTCTTATGGGGTAAAAATCTGGCAGATGATGTGTCGCAAATTCATAACTCGACCTCATTTTTGGGCATAGGACGTGCTCAGTACAGCCAGCCAAGAACCTATGGCGTTAAAGGACAATATAAGTTTTAGCCTTGCAGGTGTAACCTTGGTCTAGCTAACGCTTAACCTTGGTTTTGACGATAAATAAAAAGCGCAGATTATTTTATAATCTGCGCTTTTTTGATGCTATTTAACTTAATGTTTAAAGTGAGCTATTAACTTCAACTCGTCACAGCAGTCATTAACTCATCCCATAACTTGCGGGCAATTAAGCCTATTTACGCCTATGACGCGATGGCTTTAACAGCCACTTGAGAGGTGATCATTTTATCCACCCCAGATATTTTGGCTAACGGCTCAGAATCTAAAATACGGATTTTTCCATAGTGATATTCAATAAATCCGGCATCTGACCAATCTTTCAGTAACTTGTTAATGGCCTGACGGGTCGCACCTACTGAAGAGGCTAACATCTCTTGGGTAAATTCAAGCTCTTGGCAAGCAGAGTTAGGAACATTAGTGGCTGAAAAGGCCAGTAAAAATAATATTTGATTGGCTAAGCGGCGCTCTAAATTAAAAAATAACCCATACTCATACATGTTAAACACCTCTCGAATACGATAGGCCACATGCTCACACAGTGTTTTATAAATAATGGGATATTTTTCAGTTAATTGCTCGAAGTCCTTCGATAAAATTTTACCGACTCTGACCTCACCAATGGCGATAACATCTTGCGGGCGCACATCATTATCAATGGCTGATAAAAAACCGATGCAATCACCTTCGCCATAAATCACATAAGTGGCTTCTTTACCATTGTCGGCAATGACCCTTAGACGAACCGAACCACTGAGTATTTGATATTGGCCCGCGCCAGCACCTGATTCACCTTTTCTGTAAACGTACTCCCCATCACTAAAGTGTTTTATTTTAAATGTTGCAGTAACTTCGTCTTGGATGTGTTGCGGCAATAACGCAATCCAATTAGCTGTATTCGACATACTAGAGCTCACTTTGGTTATTATTTTTAGTATTTATGCTGAAATTGACGGCCATATTTTATTGTTATATTGGCCTTTTTCTTGTAAAAAATTTAGCCATCACCCTAAAAGGCTGCTAATTATATCTACCATGACTGAGGTCGACAGCATAGTAATAAATGGTGCTAATTTGTTACATGCGGGTGCAGTTAGTGTTTTTTTATTAACAAGAGTTACCCAAGTGTCATCTTGATTGCAGTGTTGGCCAAATAATTACTCCTATAATGATTTTTAATCATCATGACATCATTGATATAAGGTTGAATTTAAATGGCTAAACAAGTATTAGGTAACAATGCCTTAGGCTTACCTTTCTCTCCAGCGGTTGCTGCTGGTGGGTTTATTTTTTTATCTGGGCAGATGGCGTTTGATCAGAACAATCAATTAGTGGATGGTGATATCACCGTGCAGACCAAGCAAGTGCTAACCAACATCAAAAACTTATTGGCAGAGCAAGATTTAACGCTGGACGCCATTGTAAAAAATACCATTTGGTTAACCCACGTTGAAGATTTTGCCGCCTTTAATCAGGCCTATGCTGAATTTTTCCCTAATAATCCTCCTGCTAGAGCGACTGTGAGATCTGATTTATTGATCCCGGGTGCGCGCATTGAAATTGAAGCGTTAGCGATAAAAGATTAGCCACCAATTAGCGCTGTAATGCTTGAGGGGAAAACATGAATATCATTATTATTGGTAGTGGACTGTTGGGCTTGAGCACCGCTTATCAGCTACATGCTCAAGGGCATCAAGTCACAGTGATTGATCGACGTGAAAGTGCAGGCCTTGAAACCAGTTTTGCCAACGGCGGCTTACTGACCCCCAGTTTGTCAGATCCTTGGAATGCACCAGGTGTGTTCTTTAATATGCTAAAAATGATTGGCAAAGAAGACTCGCCATTACTACTCAGACCTAAAGCATTACCCTCGCTGGCATTGTGGGGGCTCTCCTTTCTAAAAAACTCTCGCCGTAAAACCTACGAGCAAAGTATTTTTCGTAACACCCGCATGGCGAAATACACCCTAGATGTGCTTGATGATATGACCCAAGCAATCGGTTTGACTGATCTGGGTGGTGGCAGTGGCACCATTAAGGTCTGTCGTCAGCAACAGGAGCTGGATGAAGTGCTGGCCATGGCCGAGTTTCTTCAGCCTGAAGCGGTTAAGTTTACTATGCTCAGCCGTGATGACACCTTTAAACTTGAGCCTGCATTGGCCCCGCTAAAAGGTAAGGTTGCGGGGAGTATTTATTTTCCTGAAGATCGCTTTGGCGATGCCCATCAATACTGTGTTGAGCTAACAACTTACCTTGAAAAAGTAGGGGTGCAGTTTTTATATAACACCACAGTAAGCGATATTATTAAGCACCAGGGCAAAATCACCCACATTAACACTAGCCAAGGCCAGTTAGATGCCGATGCATTTGTATTGGCTGCAGGCAGTTACACGCCGTTATTGGCGAATAAAGTGGGCGTTAATATTCCGGTTCGCCCCTGTAAAGGTTATTCATTAACCCTAGCGCTTGATGGCTGGCAGGGCGGGCCTAGCATGCCTGTGATAGACCATTCGCTTCACGCTGGGGTGGTGCCGCTAGGGAATCGAATTCGGGTGGCGGGTACGGCAGAGTTTAACGGTTATGATACCCAGTTAAATCCTGGGCGGTTGCAGAATCTTTATGATTTATTGCAGGCGATTTACCCTGAGTCTAGCGCTTTTGTGAACCCAGAAACCACCCAAAGTTGGACGGGTTTACGACCGGTGTCAGCATCGGGTGTGCCGCTAATTGGCCGCTCAAAAATTGATAATTTATATATTAATACTGGCCATGGGCATTTAGGCTGGACGATGGCGGCAGGCTCTGGCAAGGCGCTTGCAGACCTTATTAGTGGCGAGCGCCCTGAAATATCTCTCGCTGATTACGCAGTTAATTGCTGAGTTAATTGCTGAGTTAATTGGACAGGGTAGCAAACCTGAATGGCTTGCTACGCTGACATTTATTACCACCTCTAAGGGAAAACCTTGCCGCGGTTGAGTAGGTTTTTAGGGTCAAAAGCGAGCTTCAAGCGTTTCATTAAGGCTATTTCGTTGTCAGAGCGGGAGCAATGTAAGTATTTAAGCTTATCTAAACCAATGCCATGCTCAGCAGAAATCGAGCCAGCGTAAGGTTTTAGCTGCTGATAAACAATGCTTTGCACTTGATGCTTAGTCTGCTCATCATAGCTACCAACACAAATGCCTAAATGTAAATTACCATCACCTAAGTGACCAAATACAATGAATTTTGCATGGGGCCACTGCGTCATAATTTGGCTTTCAACTTGCTGAATATATTGCTCCATGTTGGCAATAGGCAGGCTAATATCAAAGGCAAACAGTGGGTTTAACTCGCTGATGACAGTGTCAATATCATCCCTCATGGCCCATAACTGTTCACGCTGACTTTCTGACTTAGCAATTGCGGCGTCCACTAAAATATCTTGCTCTAACGCAGCCATTAGCGCTTCTTCAAATTGCACGGCGTCGCGCTCGGCGTTATGGCCTGTGGCTTCAATTAACACGTAATATGGATAGCCACTGTCGATAACCGTATTGTGCTTGTCTGAGTCGGTCATTAATTGATAAAAATTGCCCCACATCACTTCAAATGCCGATAGCTGACCATTTAAGTGACTGTTGAGTAATTTCAGTAGCTTGGCAACAGCATCAAACTGGGTTGCGGCGACAATGGCAGTATTGCGACTGCTGGGCAAAGGGTGCAGGCGTAACACGGCTTTAGTGACGATACCTAAGGTGCCTTCGGTGCCGATAAATAGCTGTTTAAGATCATAACCGGCGTTATTTTTTAGCATACTGTTTAATGACGAAATAACCGTGCCATCCACTAAAACCGCTTCTAAGCCCAAGACTTGTTCACGCATCATGCCATATTTAAGCACGCTATTACCGCCAGCATTGGTGGCTATATTACCGCCAATAGTGGCGCTGCCTCTGGCGCCTAAATCCAGAGCAAATAACCAATCTTCTGTGGCGGCTTTTTCTTGCACTACTTGTAGCGGCACGCCCGCTTGCACTGTCATAGTGCCCGCTTGATTATCGATGGACTCAATCTGAGTCATGCGCTCTAACGAAATCGCAATATCGTCAGCTGTTGCATAGGTACCATTGACCAATCCGGTTAACCCGCCCCAAGGGATGGTGGTTTGATCCTGCTGGTGGCAAAGGCTCATTACCTTAGATAGCTCTTCGGTTGAAGCAGGGCGAACTATGGCCAGTGCTTGGCATTGTCCTTTGCCATAAGAGTAAGCAGGCCTGTTGGCAACGTCATCCCCAAGGATAATGCCTTTATCACCTACGATAGCGGTTATCTTTTTTATAATATCTATCATATTCACTCTCTGTAGCTATGTATTAGCTAACTTCTTTAAATTGAATGGCTGATTTATCTGGGCCATGGGTAAATTGATGTAATAGCTTTCCTTTGGTCATGAGTGTGGCGCTAATATTGTTTTCTTTAATATGGCCAAAGCCTTTAATCATTTGCGGTAGCTGAGCGATTTCAATGGCGAGTGGTAAATTATCATGATTCAGGTTTTCGATGATATGCTTTATATCTGCTTGATAATCTTTAATTAACTGCCTTTCCATCTTTCTTTCATTGGTATAGCTAAACATATCTAGTTTAGAGCCGCGCAAAAACTTAAATTTAGCCAACACTTTAAACACCGTTAAGATCCATGGGCCAAATTCACGCTTAATCGGTAAACCAGTATCTGGGTGTTTTTTGCTAAACAAAGGCGGTGCGAGAGAGAATTTAACCTTAAAGTCGCCGTCAAAATCGTTATGTAAATTTTGCATTAGCGTCGCTGAGCTGTGCAGACGCGCCACTTCATATTCGTCTTTGTAGCTCATTAATTTACTCAGATTAGTGGCTACCGCTAAGGTTAAGCGGTCAGAATTTTCAGCCACAGCTTTTTCTGCTTGGCTGACTTGTTCAATAAACTCACGGTATTGCTTGGCATAGGCATTACTTTGATAATGACTGAGATGCTCAGCCCCATCTTCAATGGCGCTAAAGGCGGTGGTCGCAATATTTTGCTGGCTGTCAATGGTCAGTAATTGCGAGAAAAATTCAGGATTAAAACACAATAATCGGCCTAAATTTAACGCGTTGAGATTAAAGTCAACACTCACACCATTAAGGCGTAAGGCGTGTTCAACTGAGGCAACTGAAAGCGGTAACGCCCCTTTTTGCAGGGCAAAGCCCACCACAAATAAATTAGCGCCTATGGTATCTCCCATGAGTTTTTTGGCGATGTTAGAAGCATCGATAAAATCGACATTATCGCGGCCTAATAATTGGGTTAACGATTGTTGCTCTTTAAACTCAGTGGGGATCGCTTGTGGGTTTAATTGAAATATTGCTGGTGGCGCAATGGCAGCATTACCAATTAGGCGAGTATGTTGATCATTAATGATTTTAATGATGTGCGGATCTAGGGTCGCCAGTAAATCGAATGCTAAAATTAAATCGGCGCTGCCAGTATCAATTTTAGGGCTAAATAATCGCTCAGGTGAGTTGGCAAATTTAAGATGGCTGTAAACCGCGCCATTTTTTTGCGACAAGCCGGTCATGTCGTAAATTGAGCAGGCTTTATTATCAATATGAGCTGCCATGCCTAATATCGCCCCGACAGTGATCACCCCTGAACCGCCAATCCCTGCAATCATGACATTGTAGTTATCATCAATGTTACACGCGGTAGGCGCGGGAATCGTGGCAAACACATCTGCTGAAATCGCGGTGGCAGCGGCCTTTTTCGGGGTGCCACCAATGACGGTAACAAACGAAGGACAAAAGCCTTTATTACAGCTGTAATCTTTATTACAACTGGATTGATCTATTTGACGCTTGATGCCTTTCGAGGTCACTTTAGGTTGCAAGCTCACGCAGGTTGACTGAACTGAGCAATCGCCGCAGCCTTCACACACGTCAGCATTAATGTATAAGCGTTTAGTTGGATCAGCAATTAAGCCACGTTTACGGCGGCGACGCTTTTCTGCTGCACAAGTTTGCTCGTAAATTAATACGGTGCAACCTGCTATTTTGCTGAGCATGGTTTGCACCATGTCTAAGCGGTCACGATGATAAATCTCAACGTTTTTGGCGATGTCTGGGTTATTGGCGTATGCCTGTGGCGAGTCAGTGACAATCACGCATTTACTAATGCCTTCATAGGTCACTTGTTGGCTAATTTCAGCGACGGAGATTGGCCCATCCACTGGCTGGCCGCCAGTCATGGCAACCGCATCGTTATATAAAATTTTATAGGTGATATTGACCTTGGCCGCGATGGCTCCGCGGATTGCCATTAAGCCAGAGTGATAATAGGTGCCATCGCCTAGGTTTTGAAACACGTGGTTGGTGTTAGTGTATTTGGCTAAGCCCACCCACTGCATGCCTTCACCGCCCATATGGCAAGGGATCATGGTGTCTTTGCGATAAAATGCTGCCATGGCGTGACAGCCAATACCAGCCATAGCGATACTGTTTTCAGGTACTTTTGTGGAGGTGTTATGGGGGCAACCAGAGCAAAAGTAAGGGGTTCTAGGTAAGCTGGTGGCGCAACTTTTAGGGTCAAGCTTTGAGCGTAAACGCACAATTGCGGCGTCAACCTTGGGGTGAGTTTGAGCATTAATGCGCAGGCGCTCAGCGATGATAAAGGCCAGTGTGAGTGGCTCTAACTGCACATCGGCACTGACGAGCGCGAGGCCATTTTCATCCTGTTTACCAATAACCCGTGTGGCACCTTGTTTGCCAAACAGGATTGATTTTATTTGCTCTTCAATAAAGGCGCGCTTTTCTTCAATAACCAGTAATTCAGGTTGCTGCTGGGCAAAGTCGGTTAATTTGCTGGGCTCGATGGGCCAGATACAACCTAATTTGAATACCGATAACCCCAGTGTTTGCGCAAGATCATTGTCGATCTCTAATAATGCCAGGGCCGACATTACATCGTTATAGGCTTTACCGGCAGTGACAATACCCAGACTTCTTTGTGAGGCGTTGTCATTTTTGGCTACGCGAACCTGATCAAGATTATTGGCTTTAATAAAGCGATGCACCAAGGGCAAGCGGTGAGTAATGACATTGGTTTCATTGGTTTGCGGCGGGATAAAGCCACTGGTTTTGAGATTGATGCTGTCTGTGGGGGTGTCATCTCGACTAGGACGTTTGATATCTATATTGTCGAGATTAATATCAATGGTAGCGGTTTGTTCCACTGATTCATTCACACATTTAAAGCCTACCCATAAGCCGCTATAACGAGACAGCGCCCAACCTAAAATACCATAATCGATAAATTCGCTGACATCGGCAGGGTAAAGTGAGGGAATAAGATTTGCCGCTAACGCTTGTTCACTTTGATGTGAAATAGTCGATGATTTACCAGGATGGTCATCACCGTAAACCACCAACACGCCGCCATGTTCATGAGTGCCAGCATAGTTTGCATGTTTAAATGGATCGCCACTTCTATCAACACCGGGCCCTTTGCCATACCACATGGCAAATACGCCATCGACATTAGGCTCGGGTATGGTGTCGAGTAACTGGGTGCCCCAAATCGCCGTTGCAGCTAGGTCTTCATTGACCCCAGGTTGGAAGGTGATGTTATGTTGATCTAAACGCTTTTTGGCTTTCCAGATATAACTATCTAATGCCCCTAGTGGCGAGCCTCGATAACCTGAAATATAACCCGCGGTATTCAAGCCTTGGTTTTTGTCTAATTGCGCTTGAATTAGCGGTAATCGAACTAAAGCTTGGTTGCCGTTTATAAAGATACGACCAGATGTATTGTTATATTTATCTTCTAAAGTGATGTCACTATGTTTCATCTGCTCTGTTCCTTCGAGTCATATTTGGTGTTATCAATCGATTTTTAGGTTAGAACATGTGAGTTATGATGACTGCAATATAGGTGACATTTGTTAAATAAATTCAAAATTAGGCTTTTGTAAGCCTTGCCGCTGTGATGATAAAAATCGCTTTTTTCATTAAACAAAGCTGATATTTAGCATATAGTGAAGCCTTAACAGCATTTAAAAGGAGTTCAAATGATCGCCAGTGTATCGGGGTTATATATCGCTTTAACGGCCATAATGGCCATTTATTTTAGTTTACGAGTGGTAAAGCTTAGAAAAGGGCTGAAGATTGGTATTGGCAATGAGGGTAATCAAGAGTTAATTATTGCAGATCGCGTGCACGCTAACCTTGTGGAGAACGCGCCATTTGCGCTGCTATTAATCTTGGTGGCTGAAGTGAATGGGCTTTCAGCACCGTTTTTACATTTGTTTGGCAGTTTGTGGTTATTCGCGCGGTTGTTACATGCCATTGGCTTAACGCAGGGCAAAGGCGGTTATCATTTTGGCCGCTTTTGGGGAGTATTAATCACCTGGATAATTATTGTCAGCTTAGCCGTGGTTAATATCGGTTTATTTTTAGGCTTATGACTGAGTACTTGATAAGGTGGGAGTTTTACTATTCCCACTGTATTTATAAGGTTTTTTATTTTTAGTCATCAATAAAAAAATTTCACATCTGCTGCTTTTTTAGTCACACTTACTCATCGCCAACTGGTATACTCCGCGACCGTTTATCGACGTATCCATCAATTTTAGGTTACACACATGCAAGTTGAATCCACGTTATTTAATTATCCAAAGTTCTGGGCAGAGTGTTACGGCACAGCTCCCTTTCTTCCTATGTCTCGCAAAGAGATGGATCAACTTGGATGGGATAGCTGCGATATTATTATCGTCAGTGGCGATGCTTATGTGGACCACCCAAGTTTCGGCATGGCGGTTATTGGCCGTATGCTTGAAGCACAAGGGTTTCGAGTCGGTATTATTTGTCAGCCAGACTGGTCAAATAAAAATGACTTTATGAAGCTAGGTCGTCCGAACCTGTTTTTCGGTGTAACCGCCGGCAACATGGACTCGATGATCAACCGCTATACCGCAGATCGTCGCATTCGCAGTGATGATGCCTACACCCCAAACGATGAAGGCGGTAAACGCCCAGATCGCGCGGTAACCGTTTATACCCAGCGTTGTAAAGAAGCCTTCAAAGAAGTGCCCGTGGTGATCGGTGGTATCGAGGCCAGTTTACGCCGTATCGCTCATTATGATTACTGGTCTGATAAAGTGCGCCGCAGTGTGATATTTGATGCTAAAGCCGATATCTTAATTTACGGTAATGCCGAGCGCCCGCTGGTGGAAGTGGCACATCGCATCGCTAATGGCGAAAAAATGGCTGATTTGCACGATATTCGTGGCACCGCAGTTATTCGTCATGAACCTTTGCCCGGCTGGAAAGGCATGGATTCGCGCAAATTAGATCAACTACACAAGATTGATCCTATCCCCAATCCTTATGGTGCTGATGATGTCGGCTGTGAAAAATTATCCGGCCCAACCGATAAAAAGATTTTTGATAATGATGCCCCTAAAGCCATCAGCGTGCAGCCGCCAAGACCTAAGCCGTGGGAAAAAACCTATGTGCTACTGCCAGCTTATGAAAAAGTGGCTGACGATAAATTCTTGTATGCCCATGCTTCACGTATTTTGCATCAAGAGCAAAACCCGGGTTGTGCCCGCGCGTTATTTCAAGCTCAAGGAAATCGCTCTGTGTGGGTTAACCCGCCAGCGTGGCCATTAAATACTGATGAAATGGATGCGGTGTTTGATTTGCCGTATCAGCGCGTACCGCACCCAAGTTATGGTAAAGCGGTGATCCCTGCTTACGACATGATTAAAACCTCGATTAATATCATGCGAGGTTGTTTTGGTGGCTGTTCGTTCTGCTCGATTACCGAGCATGAAGGGCGCATTATTCAAAGTCGCTCGCAAGAATCTATCATCAAAGAAATTAAAGATATTCAAGACAAAGTGCCGGGCTTTACTGGGGTTATTTCAGATTTAGGTGGCCCAACCGCTAACATGTATCGCCTCGGCTGTACTAGCGTCAAAGCAGAAACCACTTGTCGACGTTTATCCTGCGTATATCCCTCAATTTGTGGCCATTTAGGTACCGATCATAAACACACCATTGATTTATATCGCGCCGCCCGTGACGTGCCGGGGATTAAAAAGGTTCTGATTGCATCAGGTGTGCGTTATGACTTAGCCACAGAAGATCCTCGCTACATTAAAGAGCTGGCTAAGCATCATGTGGGCGGCTATTTAAAAATCGCCCCAGAGCACACTGAAGATGGTCCACTAAGCAAAATGATGAAGCCGGGAATGGGCAGTTATCATAAGTTTAAAGAGCTATTTGATCATTACTCTAAAGAAGCGGGTAAGAAGCAGTATCTTATTCCTTACTTCATCTCAGCACATCCGGGGACCACCGATGAAGATATGCTGAATCTAGCCCTGTGGCTTAAATCAGAGAAGTTTAAGCTTGATCAAGTGCAAAATTTTTATCCATCGCCAATGGCCAATGCCACCACCATTTACCACACTGAGCTTAACTCATTGAAGAATGTGAAGCACACCAGTGAACAAGTGACCGTGCCTAAGAAAGGCCGTCAGCGCCGCTTACACAAAGCGCTGCTGCGCTATCATGATCCTGCAGGCTGGCCACTTATTCGTGAAGCCTTAGCTGCCATGGGTAAAGAGCATTTAATTGGTAATGGGGTGCAACATATTGTGCCACCAGAATCACGTAATGAGCGCCAAGGTTTTGGGGCTAAAAACCGTGGTGGCAAAAATGATGGTAGTAAGACGGCTTTCACCCGTTTTTCTGGTAATCAGTTTGCGGATAGAGACAGCGGTAAAAAACCGACCAAAGCCAACAAAGCCAAAGCGGCTGGCGAAAAGCAAGAAGGCGGCAAGTCATCTTCAGCTAAAAAACCAGCTAATGCCAATAGCGCTAACAAAGGCAAAGCTAAAACAGGCTGGTCACAGAAGAAGCAGCCATTTAGCAATAAGGCGAATGCAAAAAATAAATCTTCAAATAGTAAGGGCGCTAGATAAGCCGCTGAGCTAATTTGAAATTGTTAACTAGAAAACCGCCAATAGGCGGTTTTTTTATTTCAGGTTAAATTAAACAATCACTGTTAGTCTGCAAGCCTAGTTCATTTGCTTTAGGGTATCGCCCATGGTTTAAATGAATGATTAAAAACTAAAATAAATACCCCAAGGAATAATAATGAAAAAAATATTGGCCACTGCTGTATTGAGTTGTCTGATCCCCGCTACTGCTATGGCACATGGCAGTCATGATCATGATGAACCTACCACTTACGCTAGTGTACAAGACAGTTACTTTGATGCGCTTGCTGTGCATTGTGGTAAAGCGTATGCGGGTGAGGTGACTGCGGGCAACGAAGCTGATTCAGCTTTTAGCAATAAAGCATTAATCATGCACGTACGTGAATGCAGCGATACTGAGCTTAAAATTCCTTTTCATGTGGGTGACGATCACTCTCGTACTTGGGTTATCACCAAAACCACTTCAGGCTTGCGCTTAAAGCATGATCACCGTCATGAAGATGGCACTGAAGACAAAGTCACCATGTACGGTGGCGACACTGCTGACATGGGCACTGCAACTGAGCAATCATTTCCTGTCGATGCTGAATCAATTGCTAACTTTAATGAAAATGGCTTAACAGCGTCAGTGACTAACGTGTGGCATATGTACATTGAGCCAACAGTCTTCACTTATCGTTTAACCCGCGAAAATCGTGATTTTAGAGTGGATTTTGATTTAACCAAGCCAGTGGCGCTGCCGCCAACGCCTTGGGGTCATGAGTAAGTATCGCTGAAGCCATACATTGCTTACAGTGGCAAGTACTTGAAGTGCAATAAATCAGGCTGCCAAGGTAGCCTGATTTATTGATCATGATTAATTGAAAGGGCAGTGATTTAAAGTCTATGTAAATTTAGTTTTTTGTAAGTCATGGCTATTTAGCATCAAAACTAAATGATTGGCCTGCGATAGCCGCCTCATACATCAATCCGCCTTTCGCGGCAGTGAAAACCGCCATGCCATTCATATAAGCAGCATTAGCTGTTGTACGGTTGCCTGCATTGCCAGCCCCTGCTGAGTTACCTGTTGAGCCCACTTGTGCATTGGCGCCAACAGTAATGGCCACTGCAGATGCCTGGGCGCTAAACTCAAAGGTACCACTGGTAAAGTCGTTATAGGCTTCAGCATCTTTAAAGAAAATAATTTCGCTATAAGCTTGTCCACCTAATTGGAAGCCAATAGAAAGTTGTGACACGCTTGAATCACCACTATAAACACCACCTTTATATACCTTGCCTGAGCCGTAGGCCGCACCGATACCAAAGCCGCCTTTACCCACTGTTGGGTAAATGGCATAGCCGTAGGCACTATCAAAAAAACCTTGTACTTCGGGGGCCTTTTTAAAATCGGCAATGGCTTCGGCGTATTTGTCAGCGTGAGCTGAGCTGGAAAATGTCAGTCCGATAAGCACGAATGTGACCGCTAGCAATGACAATATATTTTTCATAAAAACTCCTGTGATAAGCAAACTTTAGTGATGATAGCTTTAGCATAGCAAACCCAAGCTGAACAAAGCTGTAATAAAAACGCCTAATATTGCTACTAGGTGCTTAAAACTAACATGAGTTCAGTTGGTGCTGAGTATTTAAATGAGTGGTGTTGTTATTTAAATCTAGCAGTGAGTAAATAACTCACTTAATATCCTCTTTAATTGAGCTTGTTTGTACAGGTGTTGGCTCAGGCTGTGGCCTTTATCTGGCGAAGTTAATTTCACTTAGTTTTTGGGACTGACTTGTTCTCTAAGCCCTGATCTGAGGCTTTGTCATCACTGATAACACTTCTTAAATAATCAAGTTCTTCATTATCCAGTAGCAGCTTGGCACTATGATGCTGGGGTGTTTTATTGACCTTGATACGTAAAAATACCAGTCGGGTCACTTGGTGTAGTCCGTATATGGCAAACCCATAAATGGTCGCTAATAGACATAATCTGACGATGCCAACAGCATAGCTAGAAATAGTGTCACCAAAATAGAAGGGTAATAACACCAATACCAATCGTAAAACCCAATTAAGTAAAATGCCGCCAGTAAGCAGTAATAACCACCTAAATCTAACATTTTTTAAGCTTTGATGTTTGTCGACTCTATGACGACTTAACGCGCTAATGATAAGGAAAAAATAGATCCCGCTTTGAATTAAAATAATGGCAGGCATGACTAGGGCTATTTTATTAATGGTGACTAATTCACTGATGTTGTTGACTTGAATATGGGATGCATCGGGAACCATACCAATATTGAACGATACAGTGACAACAATAACCGCCATGGAAATTAGCGTAGTAAGTATATGTTTGACGAAATTGAGGTCAGAGGTTTTAATTTGTAAACACGCTTTGCAATAGCTGTACAGTAAGGGCATCAGTAAGAAGTAAAATGGCACCATTAACGTCATCATAAAATGAATTTGAATTGGGGCATTTTCGCGGGTGATACTGGCTGAAAAAAAGAATAGCGAGATCAGAATAAATAAGGCGCCCAGTAAGCGATTACTATGGCTGGTGCTGCTGTCGTTATTAGCAAAAATATAGCGGACGTAAAAACCTACTCCCAAGCAATGTATGCCAGCGAGTAATGATAGCCAAATATACGCCTGTGAAAAAAACTGATTAATTACGATGGCCAATCCCTTTGTTTATCGTTAAGTCATATCTTAAATCACGCTTTATTAAGCAGCATTATTATGTTTTTTCTGTTTTCTCATATGACGGTTTGACGCCGCTTCGGGCGGTTTGCCAGGTGCAGGCTTTCTTTCTGCGAGCAAATGCGTTATCGCCATAATAGGATGGGGAAGCAGCATTCTTGGGCCAGAGTAAATCATGATTTCACGCACTTTTTGTTTCATGTGCGGTTTGTAGCAATGCACAGGACATTTGTTGCATGTCGGCTTTTGTTGACCATAAGGACAGCGATCTAAGCGTGTTTCTGCGTATTCAAGCAATTCAATGCAATCTGGGCACAAGCCTTGGCTATTTTCCGTTTGTAACGCAATTTGATGATGAGCCCGGCAATAAATTTTTGCCATAGCATTCATTGTGTTGAATTCATATAACAGCTTGCCTGATAGGATCGCGCTTATTGTCATGTGTTAATACCATAGTAAATCACTCGGGTATGGCTAGTTTACCTAATCACAGTCTGTTTATTCAATTCAATGCTTAATAAGCTTGAACTAGAGCACATAAAAACAAAAGCTAAAAATAATGTCAGCTTATTGTGTTAACGAGCATAAAAGCGACATAAACACTTGATTTTTGTCCTAAGAATAGCTTATTAATATTAGTTCAGCTTGTTTAATTTTCAAGCAGAAAAATGAAGCTTCCTTCTTCGGATAGGCTAGGAATGGTAAACTCCAAAACTATTCAAATGCACACAGCATGACACAAATATGGTGTTATAAATGATTATTAAAATTATTGTCGTTGTTTTATTGGTTTGGCTGGGTATTTATCTTTATCGTCGAACCCAAACCGTTGCTAAGCAAGAGCTAGAGCAGAAAGAACCAACTCAGGCAGATCCGCAGCCAGAAGCTGAGATAACAGATATAGCCTCAGCCCCGTCTGAGATTGAGTCAGCACCGCAAGATAATACTGAACTTGAGACTGAATCAATAGCTCAAGAATTAGAACCAAGCCCTGTGCAAGATGAAGATACTGTAGTCACTGCCGTAGATGAAGTTGAAGCAACAGTTGAACAAATAGTCGAGACTGAGTCTTATGAGCTGCCAGAGCCAGAGCCAGAGCCAGAGCCAGAGCCAGAGCCAGAGCCAGAGCCAGAGAATAAACCTATTACAGCGGCTTTACCTGCAACAGGTGCATGGGCAAGTGATGCATTTACGGCTTTAGTTTGCCAATATGATGCAAGTGCTGAACTACAGGCCCAGCATCTGAGTTTACTCAGTATTATTAGTCACAGTTACAAGTTACGTAAACAAGCTGATTACTGCCAATACGGCGCAGGTTTGACCCAGCGTTATCAGTTAGCTTATCAACAGTATCGCCAGCAAAACGCCACTGCTGCAGATGATAAAGGCATAGGCTTTATGCAATTATCAACCATGCTCAATGATACTAAGCAATTTGATAAAGCCATTGAAGTCTGTCAGCAGGCCATTGATTATCAATTAACAGATGGAACTGTTACCGGTTTTGAAGGTCGAATTAAGCGTATCGAGAAAGCAAAATCTAAAGCGAGTAATTAAGTGAATTGAATAAGACTAGGTAATTGGCTTTAACCATGATTTAGGTTATTAGGTTTTACCATGATCTAGTACAATGGCACTATCGTATGGAAAAGCGGACTTAGGTTCGCTTTTTTATTGCCCTAAAAGTGTTGGAACTGAATGTAGCTACTGGAATCCTGTAGCTAAATATTGAGATTAAAAGTGCAACTTAGGGTGAAAATAAGCATGCTTAAAGAGGTTTAAATGATGAATCGTAAAATGCGTAATACGCTGTTTTTATTCATGGCTATCATGGGGCTAACCGGCTGTATTCGTACCCCAGAATGGACACTGTTTTATTATGCGGATGAAGCCAAAGCGCCGCAGCAACCCATCAACGCCAAATTTATAGCAGGTTATTACGATACGCTTGAACAATGCCAAGCTAAAGCCAAGGGCATGCTGAGATTAAGCGGCAAAAACAGCCATCCACTGGATGCTAACCAGCTAGAAAATGCCACCGCAATACCGGTTGCCATTGATAAAGGCTATCAATGCAAACAGTTATGCCAAGTCAATGATGACAATGTCATTATCTGTCAATAAAACCTTGCCAGTAGTGAGTTATTAGCCTTCGCCATCAGGCTATTGTAGACCCAAGGAACAGGTTAAATGCAGTTTAAACAGGATTATTTTGAACAACTGGAAGGCTTTTATTCGCAGGTCTATCCATTGCCTATCAGTCAACCCCATTGGCTGGCTTGGAGTGATGACGCCGCCAAATTAATTGGCGCGCAAAGAGGCCAACTTAACGCCCAAGGTGATGATGAATTACTGCTGCAACTGTCAGGTAATCACGCTATGCCTGGGGCAAGTTACTATGCGCAAGTTTACAGTGGCCATCAATTTGGTGGTTATAGCCCACGATTAGGGGACGGGCGCTCAATTATTCTCGGCGAAGCGCAGGCAAACCCTAATGCTACAAGTAAAACAGCTAATAACGCGTCAGCTTGGGATGTGGCCTTAAAAGGGGCTGGGCCAACACCTTATTCTCGCAGTGGTGATGGTCGGGCGGTTATGCGTTCCGCGGTAAGGGAGTTTTTAGCATCCGAGGCCTTGGCGGCATTATCGATTCCGACCACCCGAGCATTAGCGGTGATTGGCTCTGACTTACCGGTATGGCGTGAATCACAAGAAACTGCGGCGATTACAGTGCGTTTAGCCAAAAGCCATATTCGTTTTGGTCACTTTGAGTATTTTTGCCATAGCGACCAAGGTGGTAAAGATAAACTAATTCAGTTACTAAACTTCACCATTAAGCAGCATTACCCGCATTTAACTCAAGATTATCAAGGCTATAAAGCCTGGTTTACCCAAGTAGTAAAAGATACTGCTATTTTAATCGGCCACTGGCAAGCGGTAGGCTTTGCTCATGGGGTACTTAATACTGATAACATGTCGATTCTTGGTGACAGCTTTGATTTTGGCCCATTTGCCTTTTTAGATACTTTTAAAGAAGACTTTATTTGTAATCACTCCGATCCCCAGGGCCGTTATGCCTTTGGTCAGCAACCTGGCATTGGCCTGTGGAACCTGCAACGTTTAGCCCAAGCATTAACGCCCGTCATTGAGTCAGATGATTTAGTGGCTGTGCTGAATACTTATCAAGCTGAGTTAGTGCAGCAATATTTACTGCTCATGCGCGCTAAAATGGGCTTGAGTGTCAGTGAGCAAACCACGGCGCAAGCCCAAGAGCAAGATAAAACCGACTTAGATCTCATTGGCCGATTTTGCCATGTGTTACAGCATAATTTATTGGACTATACCAATACTTTCAGGGCGTTTGGTCAGTTAGACATAACCAGTGTCCACGCCAATATTAGTGATGAGATAATCGATAGACCCAAATTTGACGACTGGTATAAAAGTTATCAGCAGCGGGTTGGAAAGGTTGATGATATTGACCAATGGCAAGCACAGCGTAATAGTGTGAATCCCAAGTATATTTTACGCAACTACTTAGCCCAAGAAGCCATAGTTGCGGTGGAAGAAGGCGACAATAGTAAATTGTTAGAGCTGCATACTCTGTTAACTCAGCCCTATGCTGAGCAACCAGAATTAGACCATTATGCCAATAGACCACCCCAATGGGGACAAGGCTTAATCATGTCTTGTAGTAGCTAGTCAGTCATAGTAACAAGGTATTTAAGCAACTTATTTAAAGGAACATCATGTTATTGCGTTCGGTGCAATTAGATAAAGCCTCGCTGAGCATTTTAATTTCAGCAGAAATAGATTTTGAGCAGTTTGAAGCGTTTGCTGAGCCCTTAGCCTTGGCAATGGATTGTGATATTCGCGATCGCTTATGGGGCGCAGATAGGCACCAATGGCAGCTTAATTTTGAAGGCAGTCAGCTGTGGCTTAACTATGAGTTTTACGGCGATATTTGTTGGATATCAACGGAAGTAGAAGCCGATCTTGAAGTGCTAGAATATTTAATCACCTTGCTACAACCGCTGATCACTGCCAATGCGGTAAAGGATACACATGAATAATGACAATGCTGACAACGACTATCTAGATAATGACGAAGATATCGATAGTCAGGAAAAGTCGGGTAATGTAATAGAACCGGAATCACATCTTAACGATATCGCGCCAAAGGCTAGTGCTGACGAGGCTTGCTTTCATTATCAAGCCTTAACGCCTGATTTAATTCTCGATGCCATTGAGAGTGTTAACATCTATCCTGAAACGGGGTTGCTGGCGTTAAATAGTTACGAAAATCGGGTGTATCAATTTCGCTGCGATCGCGGTAATCGTTATGTGGTGAAGTTTTATCGCCCCCATCGCTGGAGTGATAATCAAATTCAAGAGGAGCATGATTACGCACTCGCGTTAGCTGCTGAAGATATCCCCATTGCAGTACCTGTGATTGTTGAGGGTAAAACCCTGCATGAATTTAAAGGTTATCGTTTTACTTTATTTCCCTCTATTGGTGGCCGCGCATTTGAGGTGGATAACCTTGATCAACTTGAAGCCGTTGGTCGCTTTATTGGCCGGATACATCAATATGCTAGTAAAGAGAGCTTTCAATATCGTGAGCCCTTAAGCTGCCAAATTTTAGGGGATGATGCGCTGCAATATTTACAGCAGTCAGGGCAAGTGCCTGAGGCCATTAGTCAGCAGTTTTTCACTGTCACGCAGCAAGTGTTGGCCAAGGCCAAGTCTGTATTGGCGCAGCATCAATTTCCGACATTACGGCTTCATGGTGATTTGCATCCAGGCAATATTTTATGGACCCCAGATGGCCCAGGTTTTGTTGACTTAGATGATGCTCGCCAAGGACCTGCGGTGCAAGATATTTGGATGATGCTCACTGGTGATAGAGCCCAACGGTTATTACAGCTAGATGTATTACTTGAAGGCTATGAGGAGTTTTGTGATTTTGACCACAAGCAACTTAAGCTGATTGAGCCGCTGCGGGCATTGAGAATGATCCATTACAATGCCTGGCTAACAAAACGCTGGCAAGATCCTGCTTTTCCAAGGAACTTTCCATGGTTTGGTGATATCAAATACTGGGAACAGCAAACATTAGCGTTTAAAGAGCAACTTTCAGCGCTGGATGAAGAGCCATTAAGCTTGATGAGTTTTTAATTGAGTAATTGGCAAACCATAACGTAGATTGTTACAAATGATCCTGATAAGGTCTTGAGCATAAGAGATAATCTACATTATTATAGATTTAGATAAATTAGCGTTAACTATGCTACGGCATAATTGAGATTGCATACTAAAGGAAACAAGATGAAAAAAGCATTATTAATGGCTGCAGCGTTACTATTAGCCCCAATGGCGGCAACCGCAGCAGACTATAAAGAAGGTGTGCACTACACTGTGATTAACGAAGGCCCAGCCACATCAAAGCCTGAAATTACTGAGTTTTTCTCATTCTTTTGCGGGCATTGTTACAACTTCTCAAAAACTGTAGTACCAAAAATTGAAGCGACCCTTCCAGAAGGTGTGGCTTTTAATCAGGCACACGTTGAGTTTATTGGCGCAGATATGGGCGTAGAAATGTCACGTGCTTTCGCTATTGCTCATCAGCTCAATGTTGAAAAGAAAGTTGAACCAGCTATTTTTGCTGCAATCCATGACAAAAAGCAACGCTTCACCAACTTAAATGATATCCGTATGGTGTTTATTGCTAACGGTGTTGACGGTAAAGATTTTGATGCAGCAGCTAAGTCTTTCATGGTGAATGCGCAAATGTCTAAAATGAAGCGTGATACTCAGAATGCAAAAATTTCTGGTGTGCCTTCGTTAGTGGTTAACGGTAAATACCGTGTTGAGACAGGTGCGATTAAGTCTTACGATGAGCTATTAGACATCGCTTATTACTTAGCGACAGCTGACAAGTAACATGAGGGTTTAACCTCCCACGTGACAAAAGGAGCCAATGGCTCCTTTTTTTGTATCTTTAATTTATTAGTGGCTGAAAAAGAGCAAAAAAAAACCGCATGTTTTAAAATTTGCATTTTAAAACAGTGCGGTGTTGAGCCAATTGGCTCGTTATTTACCCTGAGTAACGAAGTCACTTTACCAAGGTGTCAAAAAAATGGCAAGCGTCATTTTACTGGCTTGTTACGTTTTGTTTACATTGAGTTATTTTGAAGCGGAAAAAGATCGATTTTAATGAAACTCTTTTGCGGTTTTTTTGTCCAAATTTGAGTTGTAAAATGAAATATAGCCAAAGGAGTCTCCATGAGAAGGTTTCCGGTATATGCACCTAAACTCATCGTTAAACATGCGCGAATTTTTTTAACTGGGGTGATTTGGGTAAAAGACTTAGGGTGTTTAGAGTTTAGAAAGGGGCGTTTTTTAATGCCGAAAAAAAGCCTGCCAAAAGTAAAGCAGGCTGTTTCTGAGCTTAACCAAATGCTAGTAGCTCAGCATGTTGAAACTAACACAGTTTAGCTTTCGCTATTGAGTAAGCCGACAAGGCCATTCACTTTATCGTTCCAAGAGTTTAGGTCTTGTTGCAATTGCTGATTAGTCTCAGTCAATTGAGCATTCTTTTGCTTCTCTTCTTCAAGCTCCATTTTTAGTAGCTCTGCATTTTCAAGAGTTGCCTGGATTTTGGCTTCCAGTTGGGACAGTAATTCAAGGCTCATATCGGGAGTCCTAATAGTTTCTGGATGGAATGCTGATTCTAGCAGTGACTGGGGTTTAAGGAATAGCCAAATTCGTTAAGTGGTTAAAAAAAGAACGACTTTGGCTACTATTTTGTAAGCTTTATCCATCTGTCAGTGTGAGTGGCTTGTTTTAAGCTAAAAACCGCCACATCCTGTGCTTTTTCAGTGAAATGATAAAACTTTATTTGTTGCGGTTTACCATGCTTTAACGGCTAATTTTATGGTTTTAATTATTGTGAACTTCGATTGACGCTTAATTTTGCTCCACTTTATCCATTTGCTTGACATTACATCTGATGATTCATAGTCTGCTAGCATTGTTTTTAAGGTGGTAGCAAATGGACATCAAATATAATTTAAAAGCGGCATCGTCGCGTCGTACTGAGCAGTTTAAACCAGAAGGCAATGTAGGCTTTGGTAATCTCAGAACCGATCATATGTTTTTAATGGATTATCGAGATGGCCAGTGGTGTGACCCTCGCATTGAGCCTTATGCGCCGTTTGAAATGGCCCCGGGCGCCATTGCGCTTCATTATGGTCAGTCCATCTTTGAAGGTGCTAAAGCGTTTAAGCATGACGATGGTGAAATCTACACCTTTAGACTGGATAAGAATGCCCAACGTTTAAATACCTCTGCAGATATCTTATGTATTCCTAACCTTGCTGAAGACATTCAACTGCAAGCCATTAATGCGCTTATTGATGTCGATAGGCTGTGGTTTCCAATGCAAGATGGCGCATGTTTATATATTCGGCCTTTTATTTTTGCTACCGAAGATCGTTTATCAGTGAGCCCAAGCTTGAACTTTACTTTCTGCGTGATCTTAAGCCCAAGTGGTGCTTATTACGCTGATGGGGTGAATAAAGCGATTCGATTACTGATCAGTAAAAAATTCCACCGCGCGGTATCAGGCGGCACGGGGGCATCAAAAGCGGCCGGTAATTACGCAGCATCGTTAAGAGCGGGGCAAGCCGCTGCTGAATATGGCGCTGCCCAAGTGTTATATCTTGATGCGAACAACAAGCAGATTGAGGAAGTGGGCGCAATGAACCACTTCCATATCCTCAAAGATGGCACTGTAATTATCCCGACGTTTACTGACACTATCTTAAAGTCCATTACCTCGCAATCTATGCTAGAAATTGGCCATTTATTGGGATGTGAAGTGCGCCAAGAAACCATTATGCTGGACAAATTTATCGCAGATATCGAAGCCGGTGAAATTGTTGAAGCGGGCGGATTTGGTACTGCAGCCGTGGTATCGCCAGTGGGCTCGTACATCTTTGAAGATGGCCGTATTGTTACAGTTGGTGATGGTGAAGTTGGCCCTTGCATCAAGCGTATTTATCAAATATTTACCCAACTGCAAAAAGGTGAGCTTGAAGGACCTGAAGGCTGGGTTAAGCGTGTTGAGCGTGTCGCGCCATAGCTAAACTGAATAAATTCAGACAATAAAAAAGGCTCATTTGAGCCTTTTTTATTGCTTGGAGTATAGGGTTTAGCTGTGTCGATTTTTATTGAATCGCTTTAATGCTATGCTAGTTTTTCCTGCTGGTTATCTAATCTTAGCCTTGCTAAACAGTCCTCAGCAGTCAGTGGTTTACTGAGTAAAAAGCCCTGCACTTGATCGCAGCCTTCATGCTTTAAGAAGTCAAATTGCGCCTCAGTTTCAACGCCTTCTGCCACGACATTGAGTTCAAGGCTGTGGGCCAGAGTAATAATGGCGCTGGTAATAGCGGCATCATCAGGATCATCAATAATATCGCGGACAAATTCTCTATCAACTTTCAAGGTATCGATAGGGAAGCGCTTTAAGTAACTTAAACTTGAGTAACCAGTACCAAAGTCATCAATGGCAATGGTAAGGCCTAGGGCTTTTAGCTGGGCTAATACTGTGACTGAGTCTTGCGGGTTACCCATGATCATCGACTCTGTCAGCTCTAACTCCAGAGCGCTGGCGGGTAACCCTGATACCGCAAGGGCCACTTCAATAGTGGAAATAATATCGGCTTTAAGTTGTCTTGCTGATAAGTTAACAGCCACAGAAATATGCTCAAAGCCTTGTTGATGCCATTCAGCTAATTGATTGCAGGCCTGATCAATGGCCCAATGGCCAATGCCGTTAATCATCCCGGTTTCTTCCGCTAACGGAATAAATTCCACTGGTGAGATAAATCCAAGGGTTTTACTTTCCCAGCGCAGTAGGGCTTCAACGCCAATAATCCGCTTGGTTTTAATGTCAAACTTGGGCTGATATACCAGATACATTTCATTATTTTGAATCGCCTGTTTAAGGCCTGCCTCAAGCTCTACATGACGGGTGGCATATTGGTTTAAATCTTCAGTGTAAAACTGGAAGTTATTACGCCCTAAAGATTTAGCATGGTACATGGCAGTATCTGCATATTTAATTAATGAGGTACTGTCGCTGGCATCATTAGGGTACAAACTAATGCCGATAGAAGGTGATACGGTAATATTTTTATCATCCAATAAGAACGGACTCTTAAAGGCGTTTAATACTTTTTCTGCCACAACAGCAGCAGATTTTATTTTGCTGAGCCCTTCAAGAATAATGGTAAATTCATCGCCACCGAGACGAGCAACAGTATCGCCATCGCGCACCGAGTTTTGCAATCGAATCGCCACCGCTTTTAATAATAAATCCCCCACATGATGACCCATGGAGTCATTAATGTGCTTAAAGCGGTCTAAATCCAAAAAGAATAACGCCACAATATCTTTAGAGCGATGGGCTTTGGTGATCGCCTGATTAAGCCTGTCTTGAAATAGGGTGCGGTTTGGCAAGCTGGTGAGCGGATCGAAATTGGCTAATATGCGTAAGTCTTCTTCGGCTTTTTTACGGGAGGTAATATCAGTAAATACCGCAACAAAGTGGCTCGTTTCACCTTTAGTATCGATGACCTGATTGATCTCCAGCCACGCCAAAATGCCTTTTTTATCTTTAGTACGAATATTAATTTCGCCAGCCCAATGCTTTTTCCTTAACAGTTGTAATTCCACATTATGATAAAAGGCGCGCGACTGTTTGCCGTAAGCTAAATATAGAAAGTGTTTGCCAGCAATGGCTTCAGATTCAAAACCGGTAATACGACTAAACGCAGGGTTTACCGTGCGGACTCGATAATCCAGTTCGCCTACCACTACGGCCTCGTTCATACTGTGTAGTACTTGGCTTGAGAGTTTTAATTCATTTTCAGTTGCTTTTCTGACGGTGATATCTTTATGGGTACCGGCCATGCGAACCGGTTTATCTTGCTGGTCCCATTCAACGACTTTGCCGCGATCCATTAGCCATATCCATTTACCTGGCTGCTTTTCTACGCGGTACTCAGCTTCAAAAAACTCAGCTTTTCCGGCTAAATGGTCATTGAGAAGTTGGGCTACCCTCGCTTTATCTTCTGGGTGGATATTGGTGATCAATGCATGATCGTCTTCAGCGAACGGTTGAGAGGTTAAAATATTGGTACGGTAGACTTTGTTGTCGCGGATATTCCAGTCCCACATACCATCGCCTGAGGCCCATAACGCCAGTTTAAGGCGCTCTTCTGAAGCGCGGATACTGATTTCAAACTCACGTTGTTTTTCACGCTTTAATTGCTTTAAAAAAAGGAAAAATGTCAGCAGCAACATGAGGGCGATACCATAAATGACGTACGCGCCTTTACTTAGGTAAAATGGCGGCACCACAGTAAATTTGATACTAAAAGGCGGCTCTGTGTAGGGGTTATCAGTGAGGGTCGAGCGCACTAACAGCTCAAACTTTTTCGGCGGCAAATTGCTAAAACTGATGTCATTTGATTGATTTAACTCAACCCAATCATCATTGTGACCGACTAATTTGTAACTCAGTTGCTGTAACCCAGGGTAATTAAAATTCAGTGTACTGACAGTAAAACCAATGGTTTTATCAGAGTAGGGCATTTGTAATGCTGGTGGCTGTTGCAAATTTAATAATGGAAAATGCTGCTCACCCAAATGATAACTGGTTAGGGCTATTCTAGTGTTAGGTCTTTTAGCTGGAACCAATAGTGGATTAAATTGATTTATGCCATTAACGCCGCCAAACCACAGCTGGCCATCAGTATCGTTAAATTTAACCCCGCCGTTAAACTCCGCAGCTTGCACTCCATCAAATGGGTTGAAGAACATATACTCTAAACTAGTCGATACTCTGGCGATACCAGAATTGGTACTAAGCCACAGGTTTTGAGCATCGTCTTCTAACATGGCATAAACCGTGTGCTGCTTTAACGGTTCACTTAAGGGCTCAAATTGCAGTTGGTTATTAGTGGTTTCGATAACTTTATCGACGCCGCTATGGGTTGCCATTAATAAGTCACCAGCGGCAGTGACAATAAAATCTCGAATACGATTATCACTGAGTGTGCTAGTGTCGGCTGCTTGGCGACTTTTGAGAATGAGTTCTTGAGTGTCAGGTTTTAGTCTGACTAAGCCTGCCATTGTGCCGAGCCACAGGCTGTTGTTATGGTAAGTAAGGGACAATATTGGGCGCTTACTGGGGACAAATTCAGTCTGAAAATCAAAATTGTATTGATGAATAACCTCTTCACCTGGCAATACAAAATATAAGCCGTAGTTACTAGCAATCCAAAGTCGGCCGCTATCATCTTGAGCAAATTTACGGATCAGCAGCGAGTCTGAAGCGCTATTATCAGCTAAAGGCACAAATGACAGCTGCTGATCTGGCGTTAATTGTGCCAGCCCGTGATTAGTACCAAACCACAGATTACCGTCTTGGGTTTGGGTGATGGCATGTACAGTTAACGGGTACTCTGCTTCATGTACATTAAGGGCCTGAGCAAATAGGTCGTTGTAGTAATAAAAACTACCTTGCTGCTCATCAAATAGTTTTAAGCCTGCGCTTTCAGTGCCAATCCATAAACGCTGCTGATCATCACGAAAAATCGCCCGGATCATATTGGCCATTTTAGGCTTGCTAGGATGGAGTTCGTAAATATGGTTAAAATACACTTGATTGAGGTTAAGCTTATTAATTCCTGAGTAGCGAGTGCCTAACCATAGGTTACCGTCTTCTGCGAGCATGATGCTTTGTAGATTGTCTTCGCTAATAGATTGGCGACTATTGGGATCGTATTTATGGATGCGGCTGCGCCATGTATCACCAATTAAATCCAATTGAATTAACCCAGCGTTTGCGCCAATGGCCCATATTTGTTTATCACCATTGATGACAAAGTCTTTTATTTGATTGTATTTTTTAGTTTGGTTATTGAACCAAATTGTGGTTTGTTCGCCGCTAATCAGATCGTAGCTGATCAGTCGATTGCTAATCGCTAACCACACTGCGCTTTTATCATGACTGGTTTTTATACTATTGACCCGCAGGTTGGGTGGGATATCTAAGCGGATAATGTTTTTGCTATCAATGGCGTAAGTGCCACTGGCTTGGGTGCCAACAAAAATATATTTGTCATCGATATTGGCGATACTGGTGATATGAGGATCGATAGCATTATTTAAGCTTATTTTTGCTATTTTATTGGTATGCAGTGATAGGGTGAATAAACCTGATTGAGTCCCTATCCACAAACTATTATCAATTAACGTGAGTTTAGTTAGCTTTAAGTCTGTTAACCCTTGGGCACTCCCAAAATGAGTAAACTCACCATTACTGAGGTTTAAACGGCTGAGTCCTTGGGAAAAGGTTGCCACCCATAAGTCACTATCAGATGATTGCAATATATCGGTAATGTAATTGCCGGCAATACTGGTGGGATTATTACTGTCGTTAACAAACACATCAAATTGAATGCCGTTATAACTGTGTAAGCCATCTTGAGTGCCAACCCATAACATGCCTGAGCTATCTTTGAACAGTTTAGTGACAGAGTTTTGATTTAAGTCGTTAGAGGCTTCAAATTGTTCAAACGCTAACAGGTGATTGTCATTAAGTGGGCTAATTGCATAGACGGAAGCTGACATTGAGGTGAAGAGCACCAAAATGCATAAGCATGTTTTCAAGGCTAAGGAAAAACGTAAATTCAATCTGCACCTGTAATAATTATAATGGGTAAAGAATGATGCCAAATTGCACATTGTTAATTAATATCTAATTTATAAACATGCTTACAACAGGGCGTACCGCTAGTTTATTTGTATATGTTGCCAGCGATTTAAAGTTTTTATTGTTGAATTATAACCATATTACGCGAGTAATATAGTTTTTTTCAAATTACATTTAAGTTTGCTGATTTTATGCTTGTTGAGAAACTGTTGTTGGCTTAACTGTTTTGATGAAGCTTGTTGGTTTAAAAACAAAAAACACGCAATTAAGCGTGTTTTTAGGCTGATTTTAAACAGTACTATTTGGGCGTAGATGTGTCATTAAGGTATTTTTTATAAATACCATCTAACTGCTGATCCTTCTCGAACCAAACTTGGTTTAACCAGCGCTGAAATTCAACTCGGGTTTCAGGATTAGAGAAATAATCTTCAGCATCCACTTTAGGTACTGGCATTTGCTCAATTCTGACCACAATTTTTTTAACACGCCCAGACATGACCTCATACAAAGCGCCTTTCTCTGTGTCAGCATCAGGATAAGCTAAGGTCATGTTAAGTAACCCAGTAAATTGCTCGCCCATTGCCGAAAGGGTAAAGGCAATGCCGCCAGCCTTTGGCCTTAACAAATGTTTATAAGGCGACTGTTGGCGCTTGTGTTTATCTGCAGTAAAACGGCTGCCTTCCACATAATTAATAATTGATGTTGGGAAATGCTTAAATTTTTCACATGCCTTGCGGGTGGTTTGTAAATCTTTACCCTTAAGTTTTGGATTCTTCTTGAGCTTAGCAGGGCTAGTTCGGTTCATGAACGGCATATCTAATGCCCAGCAGCCTAAACCCAGAAAGGGCACAAAGATTAGCTCTTTTTTAAGGAAAAACTTCAACATAGGAATATGGTTACGCAAGATATAGGTTTGCGCTGCAATATCAAAGCCACTGACATGGTTACTGATCAACAAATACCAGCCGCGTTCATCCAGGCCTTCAAGCCCCTCAATATCCCACTCTATTTTAGCAATGAGAAATAAAATACCGCCATTACAGCTTGCCCATGCCCACATAAAGCGGTTCATTAAGCGAGTAAGTGCGTTTCTTGCTGCAACTACAGGAACGACCAGCTTAATGACGCCACCAATACTAATGAGACCTGCCCATAGTGTGGTATTGATGATCAATAAACTGCTACTAATAAAAAAGATGACTGGACCTGGTAAAAAACCTAGCATGTAGCTAAATACCTCTTATTTGTTTTCTTCAGCCATAATGCTGATTTTTTTATCTTTTTCTTGCCAAAGTTGATTTAACTGAGACTGAAAATCAATTTTAAACTGCCTATCATTACTATAGTCACCTTTTAAGGTCGCTGGGATATCAGAGATGTGAATATCGACATAAACCTCAGTTAACTCGCCGCAAATATACTCCCAGTAGCTTGGCACTTTATTAGGGTAGTAAATGGTGACATTAACTAACTTGTTGATGTGTTCACCCATAGCATCTAAAGCAAAGGCCATTCCACCGGCTTTGGGCTTCAGCAAGTGCTGAAAAGGCGAAGCTTGCTTTTGGTGTTTTTGCGGATGAAAACGGGTGCCTTCAACGAAATTCATCACGCTGACAGGCTTATGCTTAAATTTGTTGCACGACTTACGGGTAATCTCAATGTCTTTACCTTTAAGTTTTGGGTTCTTTTTCAATTGTGCTGTCGAATAACGACGCATAAAGGGAAAGTCTAACGCCCACCAAGCAAGCCCTAATATGGGAACAAATATGAGCTCTTGTTTTAAAAAAAACTTTAAAAATGGGATCTTACGATTAAAAACACGCTGAAGTACTAAAATATCTACCCATGACTGGTGGTTAGCTATAACCATGTACCATTCTTTTTCAGAAAACTGATCATCACCGCTTAGTTTTATGGTAACGGGATGAAAAATGGCTTCGATAACACCATTAACACTGATCCACGCACTGGCACAGTTATCTAAAATATAACTGCATATTTTACGAATAACATTAATGGGTAATAGTTTGAAAATACTAAAAATTAGAATGGGTGTAACCCAGACGATCGTATTTATGACATAGCAAATAAATGCTATAGATCCTTTAATTTTTGCTAACAGCGGCATCTAGCTCTCCTGTAAATGGAAGCTTATGTTACTCCGTGATAGCCTTCGGCTCAATCCACTGAACAATAATATCGAAACTTTTTGTGATTTTTCAGGTAATCACTCGATATTTTAATGCGTTAGCTATTTATTGTTGGCTCAAACGATTCATTAACCTGTCCATTGCCCTGTAGCCAAGTGCTTGTGCTATATGCCTTCTTTCGGTGGTTTCAGACTGTTGCAAGTCTGCAATGGTGCGTGACACCCGCTGAATTCGATGGAAACTTCTGACGGATAAGCCCAATTGTTGAATACTCTGTTCGAGAAACTCTAAATCGCTTTGGCTCATGGCTAAGTGTTGTTTCAATTGGGTTGGGCTTAACTGGCAATTAATCACGCCTGCACGGCTGAGTTGTTTTTCCCGCGCTAGCTGCACTCGCTTAGCAATGGATTGGCTACTTTCGCCTATTTCTTGGGTTTGCGTTAAGGTGCCTGCAGGCAGTTTAGGGACTTCTATCGTGAGATCGAATCTATCTAAAAATGGCCCTGATAAACGGGATAAGTAACGTTGAATTTGGTCAGGCGTTGCGCGAGAGTTTTCAACATCACCGCAAGGGCTAGGGTTCATCGCCGCGATGAGTTGAAAGCGACTAGAAAAGGTTACTTTAGCGGCAGCCCGCGAGATAACCACTTCACCAGACTCCATTGGCTCACGCAGGCAATCTAATACTTTGCGCGGGAATTCCGCAATTTCATCAAGAAATAAAATGCCTCTATGGGCTAAGGATATTTCCCCAGGTTTTGGCACGCTGCCTCCGCCCACTAAGGATATTGATGAACACGTATGATGTGGCGCTCGAAAAGGCCGCTCTAAAAAGGCTTGGGGTTTAATATTAAGTCCTGCAACCGAATGAATCGCAGCAACATCAATGGCCTCTTCATAGGTAAGCTTGGGCAGTAGCGGGATTATCCGATTGGCCAGCATACTTTTACCTGTACCGGGCGGACCAATAAATAGGGTGTTGTGACCACCTGCCGCTGCGATTTCCAGCCCTTGCTTAGCTTGGTATTGACCAATCACTTCGCTGAGGCAGAGTGCGTTTTCTGCTAAAGGTTCTTCAAACCATTCCAATTGCTGATCAACCAGTGGTAATTTTGCTTGGCCGTGCATAAAGGCTGCGAGGTTTTGCAAGTGAGCGACTAAGTGGGTTTGCGGGTAACCCACTAACTCTGCTTCATGGCGGTTATCTAAAGGGATGAATAATTCATGCTGTTGATTTTTAGCGGCAATAATAGCGGGCAGAATACCAATGCAGGGCCTTACTTGTCCTGACAAGGCTAGCTCACCAATAAACTCACATTGGGCTAACTGGGTATTAGGAATTTGCCCCGAGGCGGCCAAAATACCAATGGCGATAGGCAAATCATAACGGCCACCTTGCTTGGGTAAATCAGCTGGAGCCAAATTGACCGTTATTCGCTGCATGGGGAATTCAAAACCAGCGTTTATTAAGGCACTACGAACTCGCTCTCTGGCTTCTTTTACTGAGGTTTCAGGTAACCCCACTAAATTAAACGCAGGCAAACCATTACTAAGATGTACTTCGACAGTGACTTTAGGCGCTTCAACGCCACAACAGGCGCGGGTGTTTACACAGGCAATAGCCATTAACAAATCCTTTTGTTTTGTGTGCTGGAATTTAGTAACTATTTAGTTAGTTTTTAAGCTTTCTAAGTGTAGCAGCTAAAATCAACAGTGCGATTTTAGCTGCTGTTGATATTTGAGAGGCTTAAATAACTTCAAGAAAGGCTGTTAAAATAGGTTCTTGAGTGCGTTTTTCTTTGCAGCAACAACCTAATTGAAAGGGGGCGATATCTTGTGGTGATTCAAGCCGCTGTAAGCGTTCTCGCACTGGGCTATTTTCGACTACCACATCAGGACTAATACTGACGCCACAGCCCAAGGCCACCATCGAGGTTATTGCCTCTTGCCCCGAGACTTGCGCATAAATATTGGGCTTGAAGCCCATGGCTTTAAACCAATTATCAGCGCGGCGTCTGCCAGGCCCATGGTCGGGGACAATAAAAGGCAGCTGCGCCCAGTCTATGGGTTGTTGCTTAATCATGCTTTGGGCTTGGCATTTTATGGTGGGCGCATATAGATGCAGCGGCACTTGGCCGATTTCTTCAAAATGTAGGCTTGCAGGCAATGAGTCTGGCAAGGCGATAATGGCAACATCGGCGCGATTATGTTGGATCTCTGCTACTGCATTGGCCGCATCCCCCGTGTTCAAGGTAATTTCCACATGAGGGTGCTCACGTCTAAAGCGGTCAAGCAATGCAGGTAGGTGACTGTATGCGGCAGTGACTGAGCAATATAAGTTGATACGACCGTGAAGTAAGGGCTGCTCGGGGTCAATGCGGCTTTTCAAACTTAACCACTCAGCTAAGGTGTGTTCGGCAAATTGCTTAAATTCATTGCCCGCATGGGTAATGCTGACACTGCGATTGTCCCGCTCAAACAATTTACAACCCACTTCTTCTTCAAGACGCTGCAATGCGCGGCTTAATGTTGACGGGCTCACATGGGTTTGCTGGGCTGTTTTGCCAAAATGCAAACTATCACATAAGTGTAAGTAGAGCTTTAATGCACGTATATCCATGATCTAGCCTTAATAAAATCAGTGTCTTGAAATCAATTTGTTCAGATATGCGGGATATATCAATAACGTTGCAAAAAGTGAAACGTAGTGTGCCGAATATATCATTTTGAGCAATCATGAGCTTACGCTATAGTGATCTCAATCACAACTTCTGGATAGTTTGGCTGCCAGAATGGAGTGTCTCAAATTTCTGAATTAAAGGTGGTATCTCAGATGGCTAACTATTTTAACTCTCTGAATTTACGTCAACAATTAGCTCAATTAGCACAATGCCGCTTTATGGATCGTACTGAGTTTAGCGACGGTTGTAGTTTTATTAAAGATTGGAATATCGTGATCTTAGGTTGTGGGGCACAAGGCCTAAACCAAGGTCTGAATATGCGTGACTCAGGCTTGAATATCTCTTTTGCATTACGTCCGCAAGCGATTGCTGAGAAACGTGCATCATGGAAGCAAGCAACTGATAACGGTTTTAAAGTAGGCACTTTCGAAGAGCTTGTTCCTGCTGCAGATTTAGTGCTTAACCTAACACCTGATAAACAGCATTCAAATGTTGTTAATGCAGTAATGCCATTGATGAAAGAAGGTGCCACATTATCTTACTCTCACGGTTTTAATATCGTTGAAGAAGGTATGCAGATTCGTTCTGATATCACTGTTGTTATGGTTGCGCCTAAGTGTCCAGGTACTGAAGTACGTGAAGAATACAAACGCGGTTTTGGTGTCCCAACACTGATTGCGGTTCACCCTGAAAATGACCCGAAAGGTGATGGCCTTGCCATTGCTAAAGCTTATGCAAGTGCAACTGGTGGCGACCGAGCGGGTGTTTTATTGTCATCATTCATTGCAGAAGTTAAGTCTGACTTAATGGGCGAGCAAACAATTCTTTGTGGCATGTTGCAAACCGGCGCCATTCTTGGTTATGAAAAAATGGTCGCTGACGGTGTTGAGCCAGGTTATGCAAGTAAGTTAATTCAGCAAGGATGGGAAACTGTCACTGAAGCACTTAAGCATGGCGGCATCACTAACATGATGGATCGTTTATCAAACCCTGCCAAAGTGAAGGCGTTTGAAGTTGCTGAAGAGTTGAAAGAAATTCTTCAACCATTATTTGAAAAGCACATGGATGACATTATTAGTGGTGAGTTCTCTCGCACTATGATGGCAGATTGGGCCAATGACGATGCAAACTTACTTCGCTGGAGAGCAGAAACCAACGAAACAGCATTCGAAAATTCACCAGTATCCGATGAACACATCGATGAGCAAACGTATTTTGACCAAGGTATCTTCTTAGTTGCCATGATCAAAGCCGGTGTAGAGCTAGCGTTCGATACCATGGTTGCAGCAGGTATTATTGAAGAGTCAGCTTATTACGAATCACTACATGAAACGCCATTGATTGCTAACACCATTGCACGCAAACGTTTATATGAAATGAACGTAGTTATTTCAGATACTGCTGAATACGGTTGTTACTTGTTTAACCATGCAGCAGTGCCGCTATTACGTGACTACGTAAAAGCAATGTCACCAGAGTTATTAGGTGCTGGTTTAGCTGCGGGTTCAAATAGCGTTGATAACAAGCGCTTAATTGAAGTGAATGAAGCGATTCGTCATACCGATGTTGAGTTTATCGGTGCAGAATTACGCGGTTACATGACTGATATGAAAGGTATTGTTGAAGCTAACTAATTTTTGTTGATTGTGTTGTGAAGTACCTGTTCAGCTACGTTTTCGGGCAGGCATCAAACTTTTGTAAAGTTAAAACTTGCATAAAGTAGAAACAATCAATCAAAAGCTTAGGGTGGTTATCACGGATTTGTGTTGACCATCATAGCTTTAGATTTTGTTGTTGTTTGCATTGTCTCGGCAGGGAAGCTGAATTTTTTTTGACAACACAATTTTATGTTGTGTTTATAAATCGCTTTATGGTACTCCTATAAAGGATGAATTATAAACAGTCTGGCAAAGTGCGAGACCTTATAGCAACATTAACAAATATTTTTTAAGACATTTTTAGGATTCAGTCATTTATGTTTAACCAAGCTGCCCAGCTCATTATTGTGATTATTACCGTCGTGATTATTAAATCACCGCGGGGGTGGAGTTTGGCAAAAAGACTGAGTTAGAAAGTCAACATTTGCAAAAACCCCCGCTCCGAAAGGAACGGGGGTTTTTTAGTTTTAGGGCTGCAAATACTGGGCACATTAACAATACAGAGCGTGAGAGATGCATATGGAATCAGGGCAAAAAATGAGAGGCGCGGACGCAGTCATTAAAGTATTGGCCGCACATGGTGCAACCACAGTATTTGGTTACCCAGGTGGCGCTATTATGCCAATTTATGATGCTCTGTATGGTAGCCCTGTTACCCACCTGCTGAGTCGCCATGAGCAAGGCGCTGCATTTGCCGCTGTGGGTTATGCTAGAGCCAGCGGTAAAACGGGAGTCTGTTTTGCCACATCAGGCCCAGGTGCGACTAATTTAATCACCTCGCTTGCTGATGCATTACTGGATTCTGTGCCTTTGGTGGCGATTACAGGCCAAGTTTCAACGGCAGTGATTGGCACCGATGCTTTTCAAGAAATTGATGTTCTTGGTATGTCATTATCGTGCACCAAACACAGCTTTATGGTGACGGATATCAATGAGCTTATCCCGACGCTTTATAAAGCCTTTGAAATTGCCGCATCTGGCAGACCCGGGCCTGTATTAGTTGATATTCCCAAAGATATCCAAATAGCTGAGCTTGAATACAAAACTCCAATACTCAGCTTTACTGAAGAACCCGCAGCTGAGCTAAGCGCGATAGATGCTGCTAAAGCTCTAATACAACGTGCTAAAAAGCCTATTTTGTATGTTGGCGGCGGCGTAGGCATGGCGGGAGCAGTTGATCATTTACGTCAATTTATCAATGAAACGGGTATGCCTTCAGTGGCGACCTTAAAAGGTCTTGGCAGTATTGAACATGGCTGCAAAGGTTACTTAGGTATGCTCGGTATGCATGGTGGTAAAGCGGCAAACTTAGCCGTGCAAGCCTGTGATTTATTGATTGTCGTTGGCGCAAGATTTGATGATCGGGTCACCGGGCGATTAGCCACCTTTGCTCAAGATGCCAAAGTGCTGCACCTTGATATCGATATCGCAGAAATCAATAAGCTCCGCCAAGCTGATGTATCAATTTCAGCAGATTTAAGACAGGTGTTACCCGCGTTATCAATGCCGCTTTCATTAGCGCCATGGCAGCAAGAAATTGAAGATTTATATCAGCAACACCAATGGGATTATCAACATCCGGGTGAATTGATTTATGCCCCAGCAATGTTACGCCGTCTAGCAAACAAATTACCAGAAGACAGTGTTGTCAGCTGCGATGTGGGCCAACACCAAATGTGGGTGGCACAGCATATGTGGTTTCGCCGCCCTGAAGATCATTTATCCAGTGCAGGTCTTGGCACTATGGGCTTTGGTTTACCCGCGGCTATTGGCGCGCAAGTGGCGCGTCCAAATGCCACAGTGGTGACGGTATCTGGTGATGGTTCATTTATGATGAACGTTCAAGAGCTCACCACAATTAAGCGCCGCAAATTGCCGGTAAAAATATTACTGATTGATAATCAAAAATTGGGCATGGTTAAGCAGTGGCAACAACTGTTTTTTGAACAACGTTATAGCGAAACCGATTTATCAGATAACCCAGACTTTGTGTTAATGGCGTCGGCTTTTGATATTCCTGGCAGAACTATTCATCACGCCGATCAAGTCGAAGCCGCACTCGATGAAATGTTAAATACCCCAGGACCTTTCATGCTACACGTAGCCATTGATGATGCGTTTAACGTGTGGCCATTGGTTCCGCCAGGGGCATGTAATAGCGACATGATGGATCAAATGGAGAAGCAAACATGATGCATTCAGTTGAATTAACCTTACACAACCAACCGGAAGTAATGGAGCGAGTGCTGAGAGTGACTCGTCATCGGGGCTTTAGCATTATCAATATGAATATGCAGCTCAACGAGGCAGGTAGCGTCACACTGCATTTTGATGTCAAAAGTGAGCGAGTGATTGAATTGCTTACCCATCAATTAAATAAACTCATTGATGTCATCGATTGCCAAGCAGTGACTGTGCCTGCCGCTATCGATGTTAATACACCAATATTCGCAGCAGCTAGTCAAAAGACGACCGCGCAAGCATAAACAATTTCATCGATATAGATTAAGGGACAGACTATGGCAGCGACACAATCAGAACTTATATGGTTTAACGGTGAAATTATGCCTTGGCAAGATGCTAAGGTACACGTGATGACACATGCAATGCATTATGGCTCTTCAGTATTTGAAGGTATTCGCATTTATGATACTCATCTAGGCCCAGCAGGGTTTAGGCTAACCGACCACGTGCAGCGTTTATTTGATTCCGCCAAAATTTATCGAATGAATGTGCCTTTTAGCTTTGATCAAGTCATGCAAGCTTGCAGTGATTCTGTGCTAAAAAATAACTTACCCAGCGCTTATATTCGTCCATTAATATTTATGGGTGATGTAGGGATGGGGATCACCCCGCCAATTGACGCACAATGTGATATGGTCGTAGCGGCTTTTTCGTGGGGCGCCTACCTTGGCGAAGAGAGCATGGATGCCGGCGTTGATGTCGCAGTGACATCATGGCAGCGCCTAGCACCTAATACCATACCGACAGGGGCAAAGGCCGGCGGTAATTATTTATCATCACAGCTAATTTCTACAGAAGCAAAGCGTAACGGTTTTGATGAAGGTATCGCATTAGATACTAACGGTTTAGTTAGTGAAGGCGCTGGGGCCAATTTGTTTATTGTCAAAAATGGCAAAATATATACCCCGCCTGCAACCGCAGCCATCTTAAAAGGCATTACCCGTGACACGATTATGGTGTTAGCCAAAGAGCTCGGATACGAAGTGATTGAAGAAGCCATGGCGCGGGAATTTTTATATGTTGCTGACGAAATCTTCATGACCGGCACCGCCGCAGAAATAGTGCCAGTAAGAAGCGTTGACCGTATTGAGGTTGGCGCAGGCAAACGTGGCCCAGTGACACAACAAATACAACAAAGTTTCTTTGGTTTATTTAACGGAGAGACAGAAGATAAGTGGGGCTGGCTAGAGCCGCTAACTCAATAGCCTTGAGCTTAATAAGCAGCCTTGAGCTAAATCAAGAGTTATGAGCTAAATAAACAGCTTCAATCCATTTAAAATAATTATAAATTAAACGACTATTACAATTTGAATCAGTTTACTTTCAATGGTTACCGCATCATGTAAATGACTCAAATAAAATGGTTAAAGCAGTATTACAAGGAAAGGATAAGACAATGCCTAAACTACGCTCAGCAACCAGTACCGAAGGTCGTAACATGGCTGGCGCACGTGCCCTTTGGCGTGCAACAGGTGTAAAAGAAACTGACTTTGGTAAGCCAATTATTGCCATCTCGAACTCGTTTACTCAGTTCGTACCAGGCCATGTGCATTTAAAAGATATGGGCCAATTGGTTGCTGGCGCAATTGAAGAAGCAGGTGGTATTGCCAAAGAATTTAACACCATCGCCGTCGATGATGGTATCGCCATGGGTCATGGCGGCATGCTTTATAGCTTGCCATCACGTGAGCTGATTGCTGACAGCGTTGAATACATGGTTAATGCCCATTGTGCAGACGCGCTAGTGTGTATTTCTAACTGCGATAAAATTACTCCTGGCATGTTGATGGCAGCGCTAAGGCTCAATATCCCAGTGATATTTGTCTCTGGCGGGCCAATGGAAGCGGGCAAAACCAAGCTTTCAGATAAAATTATCAAACTTGACTTAGTCGATGCCATGGTAGCTGGCGCTGATACCAATGTCAGTGATGAAGACAGTAAGCAGATTGAACGTAGTGCATGCCCAACATGTGGTTCTTGTTCAGGAATGTTTACCGCCAACTCTATGAACTGCTTAACAGAAGCTTTAGGTTTATCACTACCTGGTAATGGCTCGTTATTAGCGACTCATGCTGCGCGTCGTAACTTATTTTTAGAAGCAGGTACGCGCATCATGGATCTCGCCACCCGCTATTATCGTGATGACGATGCCAGTGTTTTGCCGCGCAATATTGCCTCTTTTAAAGCCTTTGAAAATGCCATGGCGCTAGATATTGCCATGGGTGGTTCATCAAATACCGTATTGCATCTTATTGCTGCAGCACAAGAAGGTGAAGTGGACTTCACTATGGCTGATATCGATAGAATGTCGCGTATGGTGCCGCACCTTTGTAAAGTCGCGCCTTCAACGCCAAAGTACCATATGGAAGATGTTCATCGTGCTGGTGGGGTGATGGGTATTCTAGGTGAGCTAGATAGAGCTGGCTTACTGCATAGTGACGTTCCCCATGTGGCAGCGGATAATGGCGGCAATTTAAAATCAGTATTGGCTAAATATGATATTGCCCAAACCCAAGATGCAGCTGTACGACGCTTTTATAGTGCAGGACCTGCAGGCATTCCAACACAAACTGCCTTTAGCCAAGATTGCTATTGGGACAGTGTCGATGATGATCGCCAACAAGGCTGTATTCGTACCCGTGAAAATGCCTTTAGCCAAGAAGGCGGCCTAGCGGTACTTTCAGGCAATGTGGCTGAAAATGGCTGTATTGTCAAAACGGCCGGTGTTGATGAGGAAAACCTGACCTTTGTGGGTACAGCGCGCATTTATGAAAGCCAAGATGATGCCGTAGCAGGTATTTTAGGTGGTGAAGTGGTTGCTGGTGAAGTGGTAGTTATTCGCTACGAAGGCCCTAAAGGCGGCCCTGGTATGCAAGAAATGCTTTACCCAACCACTTACCTTAAATCTCGCGGTTTAGGTAAGGCATGTGCATTGATCACCGATGGTCGTTTCTCTGGCGGTACCTCAGGATTATCAATCGGTCATATTTCACCAGAAGCAGCTGCTGGTGGCACCATCGCACTGGTTGAAAATGGCGATACCATTGAAATCGATATTCCTTCACGTTCAATCAAATTAGCCGTTGCAGATAGTGAACTTGAGCGTCGCCGCGCTGCTATGGAAGCAAAGGGGCCACTTGCATGGAAGCCAGTATCTCGTGAGCGTTACGTATCTTTGGCACTTAAAGCTTATGCATTATTAGCCACCAGTGCCGATAAAGGTGCTGTGCGCGATCGCAGTAAATTAGAAGGTTAATCCATGCAATCCTTGGCATCAGCAACGCAACTGGAGTTAACGCCCATGCCCTTAGCTCAGCAATATTTACAGAAGATCCTATTGTCGTCTGTGTATGACGTCGCCAAAGTAACGCCGCTATCGAGCATGAAAAAGCTATCGGCACGCTTTGGCTGTGACGTGTATTTAAAACGTGAAGACATGCAGCCAGTGCATTCTTTTAAGTTGCGTGGTGCCTATAATCGTATTGCGCAGCTAACCCCTGAGCAAGCTGCTGCAGGTGTGGTATGCGCCTCTGCAGGTAATCACGCCCAAGGGGTGGCAATGTCGGCGGCAAGCGTTGGCATTAGTGCGGTGATTGTGATGCCGACGACAACCCCCGAAATTAAAATCGATGCGGTAAAGCGCTTAGGTGGCAATGTGGTGCTCCACGGTCAGGCATTTGATCAAGCCAATGATTACGCCAAAGCCTTATCTGAAACCGAAGGCCGAGTGTATATTGCCCCTTTTGATGATGAAGCGGTGATCGCAGGTCAAGGCACCATAGCTCAAGAAATGCTGCAACAGCAGCGTGATATTGATGTGGTATTTGTGCCTGTAGGCGGCGGTGGTTTAATTGCCGGTATTGCGGCTTATTATAAAGCGGTTATGCCACAGGTTAAAATTATTGGCGTAGAGCCTGAAGATGCTGCTTGTTTAAAAGCGGCATTAGCTGCGGGCGAGCCAGTAACACTAAGTCAAGTGGGTTTATTTGCTGATGGCGTCGCGGTTAAGCGTATCGGTGAAGAGCCATTTAGAGTCGCCAAAGACTATGTTGACCATGTCATTACCGTTACCTCAGACGAAATCTGCGCCGCAGTAAAAGACATTTTTGAAGACACCCGCGCCATTGCTGAACCTGCTGGGGCGTTATCAACCGCGGGGATGAAAAAGTATCTACAGCATGTGGCCAATGACGCCGATAAGCCGTTAAAAGTGGCTTCGATTTTGTCTGGTGCTAATGTCAATTTTCATAGCTTGCGTTATGTCTCTGAGCGCTGCGAGCTAGGCGAGCAAAAAGAAGCTATTTTAGCGGTTAAAGTCCCTGAGCGTCCGGGGATATTTTTACGCTTTTGTGAGCTGTTAGATAAACGCGCCATGACTGAGTTTAATTATCGTTTCTCCAGCCGTGATAAAGCGGTGGTGTTTGCAGGTATTCGCCTGTCAAATGGCCAAGCTGAGCTTGATGATATTATCGCAAATCTAGAAAGCGATGGCTTTGAAGTACAAGATTTGTCCCATGATGAAACCGCCAAGCTACATGTGCGTTATATGGTCGGTGGTCACCCGCCTGAGCCATTGGATGAACGCTTATTCAGCTTTGAGTTTCCTGAGCATCCAGGGGCGTTATTTAAGTTTTTAACTACCCTGCAAAGCCAATGGAATATCAGTCTATTCCATTATCGTAACCACGGCGCCGCTTACGGTCGTGTGTTAGCAGGTTTTGAAGTGCCCGCCAGTGACGGCGAAGCGTTTCAGCAATTTTTAACTGAGCTTGGTTTTGTTTATCAAGAAGAAACCCAAAGTCCAGCCTATCAGCTGTTTTTAAATACGGCTCAATAATAGCAGTCTGAGCATTTTCAGCCGAGTGTTAGCATATAGCAGAGCATGACAATAAATTTCATGCAGATAGCGATTTTGTGGTTATCTGTGTGTTATTGTCTCAGTCGCCTGTTAACGGTGGCCACAAACGAAATTATATTCGGTGGCATAAAAACAATTAAAAATGTAGGTTTCATTGAGCTATTACTAACTAGACCTCGAGCCAAGGAGACTTTGATGTTATCTGTTTCGTCAAATGCTGTTTCAAAAATTAGTGCCTTTAATCCACCTCGCCGCACCCTTATGGGGCCAGGGCCTTCAGATGTCTATCCTGAAGTGCTTGCTGCGCAAGCAAAACCCACCATTGGTCATTTAGACCCTTTATTCGTCGCCATGATGGATGAGCTAAAAGCGCTGATTCAATATGCATTTCAAACTGAAAATGAAATGACCCTAGCTGTGTCTGCGCCAGGTAGCGCTGGTATGGAAACCTGTTTTGTCAACCTGGTTGAGCCAGGTGAAAAAGTCATCGTCTGTCGTAACGGGGTGTTTGGCGAACGTATGCGCCAGAATGTCGAACGCGTTGGCGCGACTGCGATTGTGGTTGATAACGAATGGGGCGAACCTGTTTCAGTATCCGCGGTAGAAGCAGCGCTGCAAGCCAACCCTGATGCCAAATTCTTAGCCTTTGTCCATGCTGAAACCTCTACTGGCGCAGTATCTGATGCTAAAAGCTTATGCGCATTAGCGCAGCAACATGATTGCTTAAGCATTGTCGATGCGGTGACATCACTGGGCGGCGTTGAGTTACGAGTGGATGATTGGGGCATTGATGCCATCTATTCAGGTAGCCAAAAGTGTTTATCATGCGTGCCTGGGATTTCGCCAGTGTCTTTTTCAGCCAAAGCGGTTGAGAAATTAAAGCAACGTAAAACACCTGTTCAAAGTTGGTTCCTCGATCAAACCTTGGTAATGGGTTATTGGGGTAGTAAAGATAGTGGCGCAAAACGCAGCTATCATCATACCGCGCCTGTAAATGCCCTTTATGCACTGCATGAGTCATTACGTATTTTGGCCAATGAAGGCTTAGAAAACGCATGGCAACGTCATGCTGATATGCATCAGTTACTGCGTGCCGGCCTTGAAAAACTAGGGCTTACTTTTGTTGTTGATGAAGCGTGCCGTTTACCACAACTCAATGCGGTGTTTATCCCTGAAGGTGTTGATGACGCTGCAGTGCGTAAACAGTTGCTGGAAAACTATAATTTAGAAATCGGTGCGGGCCTTGGGGCATTAGCGGGTAAAGCATGGCGCATTGGTTTGATGGGCTACGGCGCAAGACGCGAAAATGTTGCCTTGTGTTTACGTGCTTTAGAAGAAGCGCTGAACTAAGCAGGTTGATGTAAATGTTATACAAAAATGGCATCCAATTGGATGCCATTTTTATTGCTTTTTAGCCATGGTGATGGCTGAAAATACCAGCGATTTTCTACTCAGCTGAGAACTTTTTCTCTAATTCATCCACTTGGGCTTGCAGTGCTTCAAGCTTTTCACGGGTTTTTAATAACACGTGTTGCTGAACTTCAAACTCTTCGCGAGAGACCACATCTAATTTCATTAATTGGTTTTGTAGAATTTGCTTTGAACGTTCTTCAAATTCACCGGCAAATTGCTTTACGCCACTAGGAAGATTATCACTCAGTTGCTTGGCAACTTCTTCAAGTTTTTTAGGATTAATCATTATCAATTCCATATTAAAATTAGCTGTTTGTTAGCTCGATTGTACCTGAGGCGGAGGCGTTTTCCAAAGCAATCACCATTGTTTGCTGCTTCATTTGTCACTTTTAGTATTACGATCGAAAATACCATAACGATCGATATTTTTAATTGCAGCTTGGCGGTTTCTGGTATGATCACGATCCTTTTATTTTCGTTATTGGTGATCTAGTTAGCATGAAGTTAAATCCTGGGCAAAATGATGCCGTTCACTATGTTTCTGGACCTTGCTTGGTTTTAGCGGGGGCGGGTAGTGGTAAAACTCGGGTAATTATTAACAAAATTGCATACTTAGTTGAAAAGTGTGGCTACAAGGCGCGCAATATTGCTGCCGTGACCTTTACCAATAAAGCCGCCCGTGAGATGAAAGAGCGTGTCTCGCAGTCAATGGGGCGTAAAGAAGCTCGCGGTTTGTGGATTTCAACCTTCCATACCTTAGGCTTAGAAATTCTTAAACGTGAATATAAAGTGGTGGGCTTAAAAGCTGGCTTCTCACTGTTTGATGACCAAGACACCTTTGCATTATTAAAAGAGCTCACAGAAGATGAGCTTGAAGAAGATAAAGACCTCATCAAAGCGCTTGCTAGCGCCATTTCAAACTGGAAAGGTGATTTAGTCGTACCTGATCAAGCGCTCAAACGTGGCGGTGACGAACAAACTCAATTATTTGCCAAGCTTTATCAGCGCTATGCCCAGCAAATGAAAGCCTACAATGCGCTGGATTTTGACGATCTGATTTTATTGCCGACGTTATTGTTGCGTCATAATGAAGAAGTAAGAACCCGCTGGCAGACCCGTATTCAATACTTGCTGGTGGATGAGTATCAAGATACTAATACTAGCCAATATGAGCTGGTGAAGCTGTTAGTTGGCGAGCGTGCGCGATTTACCGTGGTAGGTGATGACGATCAATCGATTTATTCATGGCGTGGTGCTAAACCGCAAAATTTGGTGTTACTAGGGAAAGATTTTCCGCAACTGCGCTTGATTAAGCTAGAGCAAAATTATCGCTCTAGCCAACGTATTTTACGTGCGGCCAATATCTTAATTGCTAATAACCCCCATGTGTATGAAAAAACCTTATTCAGTGAGCTAGCCTATGGTGAGCCGCTTAGGGTGCTATTTGCTGCCAATGAAGAGCAAGAAGCAGAGCGGGTGGTAGCGGAGATTATTCGTCACAAATTCGTTGGCCGTACTCAGTTTGGTGATTATGCCATCTTGTATCGGGGTAACCATCAATCGCGGTTATTAGAACGTGCATTAATGACTAACCGCATTCCTTATAAGCTTTCAGGTGGCACTTCGTTTTTTGCACGCGCAGAAATTAAAGACATTATGGCTTACCTGCGCTTGGTGGTGAATCCAGATGATGATAATGCCTTCCTAAGGGTTGTTAACCTTCCTAAACGTGGTATTGGCCCTGCAACACTGGAGCGTTTAGGCAGTTATGCCAATGAAAAGCACATCTCGTTATTTGAAGCGATTTTTCAAGCTGAGCTAAACCATCATCTGTCGCCAGCGGCAATGGGGTCGTTATATCAGTTTGGTAAATTCATAGTCGATACCGGCGAAGTGGCTAGCCGCGGCGAACCGGTAGACGCCATTAAGCAGCTTATTCGTAAAATTAACTACGAAGATTATTTGTATGAAACCAGCACCAGCGCTAAAGCAGCTGAAATGCGGATGAAGAATATTTCAGAGCTGTATAAATGGGTGACTCAAATGCTTGAAGGTGATGATTTGGACGAACCAATGACCTTACCTGAAGTCGTTACCCGTTTGACCTTGCGTGACATGATGGAACGTAACCAAGAGGATGAAGGCGGCGATCAAGTACAGCTGATGACCCTACATGCATCGAAAGGCCTCGAATACCCTTATGTGTTTATGGTGGGCACCGAAGAGCGCATCTTGCCGCATCAGTCGAGTATTGATGAAGACAATGTCGATGAAGAGCGCCGACTCGCTTATGTGGGGATCACCCGAGCACAGAAAGAATTATGGTTTACTATGTGTCGTGAACGGCGCCAGTTTGGTGAAACCATGCGCTGTGAGCCAAGCCGTTTTTTGATGGAACTGCCTCAAGATGACTTGATTTGGGAAAACCGTAAACCAAAGCAAACTGAGCAAGAAAGGCTGCAAACCGGTAAAAGCAATATCGCTAACTTGCGAGATATGTTTAAGAAGTAAGCTTAGCTAACTGACACTCCGCACCTTGTTGGGTGTCAGCTATTTTCTCTAACTGCGTTTTTATACAGATGTCGTTAGCAGAGAATAAGCGCCCTTGACCTTGGTAGTACCCCAGCTGTCGTAACGCTGTGAGTTGTTCGTCAGTATTAACTCCATCAGCAAACATTTCAAACCCTAAGGTCGATGCAATGAGGCAATATGCTTTAGCCAATTGCAATTGTTTGCTATTCAGTAAATGTTGGCTTGCATCAGCATCCAGTTTAAGGGCTTTTATTGGCAAAAAGCTGAGGCTGCTTAACGAGCTATAACCTGTGCCATAACCATTAATGCCGATATTAACCTCAAGCTCAGTTAAAGTATCAAAGGCCGTGATATGGTTTTTTCGGTCTTTAACGAAGGCTTTTTCATGGAAAAACACCCATAAATGGCTTGGACTGATTTGGCTATTTTTGATGGTGTTTTTTAAGCTTCGTAAGTCGTATTTCAACTTAATATGCTTGCTTGATAGTGACATGTGAATTTGTGGCGCGTGGCCCAGGGTGTCAGTTAACGCCTTATAGCCACTATCGATATATTTAAATATATAGTCATCAAAAATGGTGATAGTTTGGGTTTTACTCGCCAATGACTGCAGTTGTTGGTGACTGATACTACCATGTGTAGCGTGTTGCCAAGAGGCTATGGGCTCATAAGCCAAAATGCTCAGACCATCAAAATCGACCACGGGGATTAAATTAACATTTATATGGTGATTTTCTAATGCCTGCTGGAAGTCCTGCTCTAATTCCACTCTTTGATTAAAGTGTTGCTCAATGTGCTGATCAAACACCACATAACAACCTTTACCTTTGGCTTTTGCCTGATACATAGCAGTGTCAGCATGACGTAAAATAGACTCGCTGTCATAGGAGGTGTTCTTTGCGCTATAAGCCACGCCAATACTAGCGCCGGAGATTACCTGTTGGCTGGTTAATGTAAACGGCTGAGCGATGGCTTTAAGTATGCGTTCACTGACATCTTCAGCATCTTGTTTACGATGAATTGAGTCTAGCAGTATCACAAATTCATCACCGCCTAAACGTGCAAGGGTATCGTTATCACGGATACACGCTTTTAATCTTTTTGAGGTTTCAATTAAAAATCGATCCCCTTCTAAATGACCTAAAGTATCGTTAATTTGTTTAAAGCCATCTAAGTCGATAAACAATAATGCACATTGTTCATTTTTATTACGCCTAAGATGTTTAATGGTTTGGGATAAGCGCTCCATAAAGAAGCTACGATTGGGTAAGCCGGTTAAATTATCATGTTTGGCATCAAAGACTAATTGGGCTTCGATCTTTTTACGCTGCATAATTTGTCGCTGCAAATTGTCATTCATTTCAGCGATAGCATGGGTGCGCTTTTGGACTTTGTCTTCTAATAATTCATGACTTCTTTTTAGCTGCTCTGCGGCTAATTTCTTTTCTATGGCATTGGCAATGTGTTGTGACACAAAGGTCAGTAACTCAAGATCTTTAACCGCAAAAGAGTCGTTATTGCTTAAGCTGTATATCGTTAACCCACCGGTGACTTCACCGTGGATGAATAATGGAATACCAATCCATTGCACCATTGCGTGAGTGTGGTTTAAGTCTGGATTATGGCCGTAGATGTCACCGGCTTTAATTAATGCTTGAATATCTTGCTGGCGCAGCAGTAGCGGCTTTTTATGCTTAAGAATATATTCTGTTAGTCCATCTTGCATTGGACGAGGCTTAGGCGGCTCTGAAGCCATCTTAGAGACATAAAAGGGGAAAGAAAGCGTATTGCTTGCTTTATTAACTAAAGAGATAAAACAATTTTCTGCAGGAATAAGTTGGCTGATGATTTTGTGGATCTGTGGATAGAATACAGATTGGCTAACATCAGAGGTCGACAGATCTGCAATTTGAAACAGTGCTGATTGCAACTTTTCAGCTTTTACGCGCTCTTGTACCTCTTGTTTTACTTTTTCGTAGGCATCACTGAGCTCTTTAGTTCGCTGCACAATGGCAATTTCGAGCTCTTCATTATGACGCAAACGTTCCATTACCCCAGAGATATGGTGGCAAATAAAGCCCATTAATTCTAATTCTAATTCACCATATATGATGTCATCACTGTAGCTTTGAACAACTAATACGCCAGTGACCTTATCATTATGCTTAATTGGTACCCCTAACCATTGCAGGCAGGCTGAACCTAAGTCATCTATTTCGCCTGCTTTTACCAGTGACTCAAAACCTTGATCATCACACAATAATGGCTCGCCAGTTCTCAGTACGTAGCCAGTAATCCCCCGTTTGAGCAGCGCTGATATTTCTTCATCGGGATAAAGCTCACTTGGATGGGGATCTTTTTCATCGGCAAAAAAAGGCAAGCTAATAATACTGCTGTCGGTATCGAGTTCAGCAATAAAGAAGTTATCAGCGTGGATAAGTTTTTGCAGGTGAGAGTGAACGCCATGATAAAAAGCATCAAGGGAGATGGCGTTAGTGGCAATGTTGGAAATTTCCAGTAATGCATTTTGGATTACTTCAGCACGTTTGTATTTGCTTAGCAAACGCCTTAGTCGTGACACTCTTCTTTTGAGGTGCTCAACATTATCTGAACTAAATATGGGGAAGGTTCCCTTTTCCATAGCACGCCCTTAATTCCTTTAAGACTTTTTACTGACGTTTCAGTATATGAAACTTAACCAATAATGTGAACCAACATGAGTTTATAATTAAAAATGCTCAAAAATATCCCAATTCAGTCAAAACATGAGCAAACAGAAAAAAAATTAAAAACAAAGGTAGACGTGAAGCTGATTTATCCCTATTATGTGCGTCGCTAACCAAGGCGAGCGCCCATAGCTCAGCTGGATAGAGCGTACCCCTCCGGAGGGTAAGGCCGAAGGTTCGAATCCTTCTGGGCGCACCATTCGGTACAGTAGCTTGTTAGCAAAATTGAAAGAACAGTGGTGATTGTAGCTCAGTTGGTAGAGCCCCGGATTGTGATTCCGGTTGTCGTGGGTTCGAGCCCCATCAGTCACCCCATTCAATTTAACTTCTTTTAGAAGTGTCGTAATTGCAACATCTTCGGTGATTAGCGCAGCCCGGTAGCGCATCTCGTTTGGGACGAGAGGGTCAGAGGTTCGAATCCTCTATCACCGACCAAATTTTAGTATTCCAATTAGTGATTTATTTTGATCCTATCAGATTGGCCTACCGTATAAAAAGTTACATTCAGTGAATAGCGTTGTTGATAACGCGTCACTCACTCTTTTAGAGTGAAGCAAAGGGTTGACCTTATAAGACTTAGAATATCAGTAAAAATTTCGGTGATTAGCGCAGCCCGGTAGCGCATCTCGTTTGGGACGAGAGGGTCAGAGGTTCGAATCCTCTATCACCGACCACATTTAACAAAAAAGCCACTCAATGAGTGGCTTTTTTGTATTTCAAATAAACACCTTGTGCAGCATCATCCCTTTTAGCTACTCCCTTGTTACCTCAATGGTTGGTACGTTTAGTTAGTATCGCTGGGTTTGTTATACATTAATGCAGGTTACAGATAATAAAAAACCACATTTGCATGTGGTTTTTTGGGTATGAATTACCTTATTGGTGGATAAATTAAATGTTGATGGAAACCGGTGGTGAAATAAAGCCTTGGTAAGCATCAAGTCGCATGGAGGCAAAACGTTCTAGCTGTGTTTGCTGCTGTATTCCGGTGACTATGACTTGAATATCTAAGCCTTTGGCCACATTCGATAAGGCTCTACATAGCTCAATATTGTGTTGGTCATCTTCCATATAGGCAAAGGATTGATCCAGTTTGACATAACTTGGGCGCAGGCTTTGTAAATAGGCCATTGAACCAAATTGACGGCCGAAATGATCAATACCAAATGTTGCCCCGTTATCACGAATAATATGGCATAACTTTTCACAGTTTTCTAAATCACTATAAACACTGGCTTCAGGTATATCAAAACAGATCCTTTCAGGGAAATTGCAATGACGTAAAAACTGCTGCAACCAAGTGTGAAAATGAATATCACTAATACTTTGAAAGGTGAGGTTAATAGCGAGTGGCTCATAATTTCGCTCTAAAAGTCGGTTTTCTACCACAGTTTCAATTAAACATTGATCCAGCAAGGTGCCTAATGACAATAACTCAACATAAGGCATAAATTGACCTGCGTGTTGCAATTTGTCGTCGACGGTAAGTTGGCAGTAAACTTCCCGCTGGCATACCTCTTTTTTGCGATTGAGCAAAATAGGCTGCCATCTGAACTGGAATTTTTTATTTCGAATCGCATCGGTGAGATTAGTGCGCCATTGCTCACGGCTAAATAATTGTTGTTCGTCGGTTTCAAACCAATGAAACACTTTATTGTCTTTTAGTGACTGCTGCAGTGCATTGTCAGCTTGGGCTAAAATATCACTGACGGTCATTTGACCAATGCGCTCTGCAACACCAATCGCAAAGCCTTCGTTGGGCTTACAACCTGCTTTTGATATTTCCTTATTAAGGGTTCTGAGTAAGGTTTGTAAGTATTTAGTTAGCTGTTCATGTTCAACATCGGCGATCAAAAAAGCAAATTCATAGGCGGCAATACGGCCAATAACAGAAGGTGCTACCTCATCTAAATGGTGCTGCAGCTTTTGTGACAGCAATTTAATGGTTTCATCACGTACTTGATAACCATATTTACTGTGCACTGTTTCTAACCAGTCAAATTTGGCTAAGAATATTGCTCCACTGCTAGGCTCTGCTAACCAGCCATTAATTCGACTGACCATATATTGTCGATTTGGCAGCCCTGAAACCTGGTCGACGAGGTTTTTCTTACGTAGGGCTGAGACTTCTTCATCCAGTGAGTTAAATACCTGTTTAAGTTGTGCCGACATGCTATTAAATGCACTTACTAACTCTTGCAGCTCTTTAGTTTTAGGCATTGGCATATCAGGTCCAAACTGCTGATTAGCCACTTTTTTTGCATGAATTGAAAGGTCGTGTAACGGTTTTAAAATAAAGCCTAAGCCAAAGCGAGCGCAGACGATAGCCAATAAAAATAGAATGGAAAAAATGATAATGGTATTAGAAATAATCCGCCACAGTTCATGGTAGCCAAACCCAGGGTGAGCGGTAATTTCTATTTTAGCTAATTGCAGCCAGCCTGAGGTTAAGACAGTCTCTTTGGTGATGCTTTTAAATAGCTCAAGGTCAATAAACCACTGCGGTACACCGTCGATTCTGATGGCGTTATTCCACACTTGTTGCTTACCATCAACCAGCCAAGTGAGTTTAATTTGCTGGTAATAACCGCCTTCAAATATCACATTGACTAGGGTTTCTGCGCCAACATCATCACCATTTTCAAGGGCAGGGACGAGCATAATACCAAGGGAATGACTGGCATTATTTAAATCTGATTCCATCTGCTTACTCAAGAAACTTTGGGTCTCAGTAAACTGCACGTAACCTAAGCTGATCACCACCAGTAAAAATAAACCAAAAAGTAACGCATAGATTTGACGAAAGAGGGTCATCTTGGTCACTGCTCCATTTTTTGTTTGGGTTGACGCAAGCGGTCGATACCCAATCTAAGTTTTAAATCATTCCATTTTTCAAGACGTGACGAGGAGCCAGCAAGCACACCTCGGCCTTTTTCTTTGTTGAGCCATAACTGTTTACCATTAAAACTATAAACAGGTATTAAATCATTTCTCATTGTCGCGGGTTTTATTATCGGGTCTAGATTGTCTAAAACCAGTGGTACCGCGCCTGGTGTTTCATAGTAAGCTAGCACCATGTGGTACTGGTTTACTGTTTTGGCTTTTACCATGGTAATTCTGAGTTTATCTTCAGGTATACCAACTTGGAGTAAGGTAAAGTATTTAGCGATAGAAAAATCTTCGCAATCACCAGCATTGACCCCAATAAACTCCATCGGAGAAGCCCAATAATTAGACTCGCCCCATAAGGCTTTATCGTCAACAAACTTAAATAAGTTAAAGAAACGGTTAACCTTTTCTAGCCTGGCAAGCTCATCAAGTTGCGGTGCTTCATTGATGATTTTGAACCAAGCTGTGGCGCGTTTTCCAGCTCTTTCACCGTAATGCTCAGTTAAAGCATTAATGGTTTTTTTTGCATCAATTTGCGCTGGTGGCGCGGCAAAAAGCCCCGATACCATCAAAGCAGATGCTAGCAGTGAATAATGACAACATTGTTTTATACGTTCTAACCTCGAACGGCCATTATCAGGCAACTGTTAGCACCTCAATGACAATTTTTACTGATCAACAGTATAAATGTGCCACTTCATATCTGTTTTTGAATCATCGCCAGTCACTTCAGCAATAACCCGGCGGTTAGCCTCATTAGCCTCGGCTGAGTCAGATTCATCAATAGGTCTATCGTAGCTATAGCCAATGGCATTGAGCCTTGACGGATTAATAGCAAAAGTGTCAGCTAATATTTGGGTAACGTTTTGTGCTCTGGCTTGAGATAAGTGTAGATTATGCTCATAGCTACCGGTTTTACTGCAATGGCCTTCAATGGTGACATTGGTGCTAGGGTACAGCTTCATTAATTGCGCAATTTGTTCAATTTGCTGATAAAAGCGTGGGTTAATGTCTGCTGAGTCATTTTCAAACAGAATGTGTAACTCCTGGCGCTCATTAATTTTGCTTACGGTGGCGCAGCCATAATTGTCGATATCAGCACCAATGACCGTTTCTAAGCAGCGCTCACGGGCCATAATCACACCGTCATTATCATTATCATTAAGATCAAACTCTTGTTGCGTGGCCGTATCCATAGTGACAATGTCTCGCATCGAACAGCCAGTCGCTAAGCTTATTACAAGTAGCAAAAACAAATATTTCATCATCTTACTCCACCTTCATAATCACGTTCACCTTGCCAAATATCTGGACGTGTGACCCGCAACGAGTCAAGCAATCTACCCGTTGCATTTAGCAGCCGATATTTGGCCGCCGTTTCGTCAAACTCAGTTTGCAGGTAATCTTTACGGGCTTGAAACAGCTCATTTTCAGTATCGAGTAAATCCAGCAAGCTACGTTGGCCTAAATTAAACTGTTGAGAATAAGCTACTTGGGTATCTTTAGAGGCAATCACATGGTCGCGAATATAGCGTTTTTGCGGTGCTAGCATCTCATAAGCATTCCAAGATAAATGCACCCCTTCAATAACTTGGCGATGTGCCCGTTGACGAATTTCTTTGGCCTCATTGATTTTGTAAGCAGCTTCCTTTTCCCGTGCGAGATCTTTACCACCTGAGAAAAGGTTGTATTTAACTCGTACCATGCCGACTAAATCGTTATTATGGCCGCCGACATTAGGGTTGAGAGCACTGCCAGTGCCGTAACCATCTTCACCATCTACATCATTATTCCAATTACCATTTAATTCTAATGAGAACTTTGGATAGTAATTTGACTGCGCTGATTTTCGTTCTTTATCTGCGGCGTTAATATCGCTATTGGCAGATTTAAGGATCGGATGATTTTCTTGGGCCATCAGCACGCTTTCAGCGATATTATCAGGCATCAAATCCATATCTGGCACTGGTGCAACTAAGTTATCAGGTTCTTTTTCGACAATACGAATATACTGTGCTTTCGCATCTAATAGGTTATTTTTAGCTGCCATAACATTAGCGTTAGCACGAGCTAATCGACCTGATATTTGCGATAAATCAGCAATGGAGCCTAAGCCTGATTCGGTGCGCTGCTTAATTTGGTCGTATATTTCTTCATGACTTCTGAGGTTTTTTTCCGATAACACTAATAGCTGCTCAGCTTTAATGTAATTGGTGTAAACCTTACTTACTTCTAAAGCGATATCTTCAGCAGCGGCAAATAATGCCCACTGTTCAGCACTGGCTTCAAATGAGTAGCGATCAACTTCACTGCTGGTATAGAAGCCGTCAAATAACATCTGTTTGATGCTAAAACCTGCTTCACCACGTTCGAGCTCCATAACGCCATCATCTAAATTATCGTTACCAGGCTGGCTTTTACGTCGGGTTGAGGGGCTGTCCGTTTGCTCCCAACCATAGGCGCCGGTTAAATCAACTGTTGGCATATAACCTGCCACAGCTTGATTAACTTGCTCCTCACGGGCTTTAAAGCGATTAAAGGCAATACGCAACTCTGGATTAGTATCCAAAGTATGGGCGACAGCTTGTTCTAACGATTGCGCGTTTAGAGTAGGTACTGCAAAAAATGCAGACATTGCCAATGCCAAAATACTCAACTTACGACACTGGGTTATATTCAATTTCATGTAAAAAACCCTCCAGGTTTTTTGTTTAATTCTCTCGAAGTGCAGTTTCTTTAGCCCTTAAAATAGGGTTTAAAATATACTCAAGGATTGTTCTTTGTCCGGTTATTACGTCTACTGAGGTAAGCATTCCCGGAATAATTGGCATCTGTGTGCCATCTTTTTTTATCAAATTTGATTCTTTGGTTCGTACTCGGATGGTATAAAAGCTGTTGCCTTCTTCATCTAAACTGGTATCGGCACTAATGTGCTCTACGGTGCCTTTGAGGCCGCCGTAGCGGGTAAAGTCATAAGCGGTCACTTTGACGATTGCGGGTAATCCTGGGTGTAAAAATGCAATATCTTGTGGGGTTATCTTAGTCTCAATCAGTAGCTGATCTTCTGATGGCACAATTTCAATAATCTCTTCACCTGGTTGTACCACACCCCCTAAGGTATTCATGTGTAGGGTTTTAATGGTGCCGTTAACGGGTGAGGTAATAATGGCTTTGCTGATCTTATCGAACGCGCCTATTTGCGCTTGGTTCATCCTAGATAGCTTAGTTTGCATTTCATTTAATTGGGCGCGTAAATCAGCAGCGTAAACAAATACCGCCTCACGGCGTTTAAGGATAGCTTCATCCATAGTGGCTTTTAATTTAGGCCGCAGTAGACGTAAGGTTTTAAGCTCACCTTGAATGTCATTAACAGTACGTTCAAGTTTTAATAGCTCAACTTCTGGAACGATACCTTTTTGTGCTAGGGGTTTAGTGAGTTCTAATTCCCGTGAAATCAGCTGATAGCTTTTGGTTAGGGTGATAATTTTAGAGCTTAACTCTTCAGTTTCTTGTTGGCGCTGCTGAATTTGGCGCACCAAAATTTCTAACTGATTGCTGAGATTATCTAAACGGCCGCTGTATTCAGCTTGTTGGTTTTTAACTAAGTTAGGCTCATCATTGATAATCTCATCAGGAAAAACTAATGGCTGCTTCGTGATTTTAACTTGCTCGCGCCAGTTTGAAGACATGTCAGAAATAACAATACTATCTAGCTCGGTTCGCAGGCGGATCACATTAGTTTGTAAGCTATAAACCTCTTGTTCTTGTTGAGCGAAATCTGAGCGGAAGCGAATGTCATCAATTTTGACTAATGGCTGACCTTTGGTGACTATCATGCCTTCTTGGACATAGATTTCTTGTAGTACGCCACCATCCAAACTATCAATGAGTTGCACTTGGGAAGAGGGGATAACTTTGCCCATTCCTGAAGTTACCTGATCTAATTCAGAAAAATAGGCCCAAATAAAGAAGCAGATAAACATGGCCGCAATTGACCAAATGATTAGGTGATGACCACGTGGTGACTCGGTCATCATGGCACCATAAACATCATCGACCATGTCTAAATCATGGTTAGAGAGCTTGTTAGTCATTAACTGCGCCCTCCTGCAAGTAAGCCATTATTGAGTTTTTCAAGCACGCGATCTTTGGGGCCATCGGCAACAATATGGCCCTTATCAAGTACGATAATGCGATCAACTAAACGTAATAAGTGCATCTTATGGGTGATCAGTAATAAAGTGCGGTCTTTACTGACATGCTCCATTGAGCGAATAAACTGTTTTTCAGCGCGAGCATCTAAACTGGCTGTTGGTTCATCCATTAATAAGATGGGCGGGTCATTTAAGGTTGCTCTTGCTAATGCAACGGTTTGACGTTGCCCTCGGCTTAATGACAAGCCGCCTTCACCTACTTGCTGATCTAAACCTTCAGACTCAAGGTTAGTAAACATACTGACCCCAGAAAGCTGCACTGCACGAATAAGTTGATGCTCTGTCACCTGACGGGTGCCAAAAAGAATATTATCTTTAATAGAACCATGAAAAAGGGTCACATCTTGGGGCAAATAGCCGAAATTTTTACGTAAATCACTGGGGTGAATTTGACCCGCATCTAAGCCATCGTAACGCAGGCTGCCTTGAGTGGGTTTATACAAGCCAACTAACAGTTTTGCTAAGGTACTTTTGCCTGAGCCATTACGGCCGATAATAGCAATACGCTCACCGGGTTTTATGTGGACGGAAAGCGGATGTAGCACAGGTCTTTCGGCTTCAGGAAAGCTGAAAGCGATGTTGTCAGCATCAATTTTACCTTGTAAGCGCTGTTTGCTAACCAAATGGCCTTTGTTTTCAAACTCTTCTTCTTGGTTCATTACCTCGTCAAGTTGGCGTAGCGAGCTTGCTGTTTGGTTGCCTCGAGTAATTAGCCCTGCAAGTTGCGCCATCGGTGAGATTGCGCGGCTTGAAAGCATCACCGCTGCGATAATGCCGCCCATTGAGATAGCATTATCAGCCACCCGATACACCCCAAGGATCACCACGCAGACGACGGTAAGCTGCACAATAAAGTTAGCCACATTACTGACGGCATTAGTGAGTTTTTTAGATTTAAGCTGCCAGTTAGCGGTGTGGCCTATCATCTGCTGCCAACTTTTTTGTACTAGGCCTTCTGCGCCATTAGCTTTAATGGACTCTAATGCCGTTAAGCTTTCAATCAAATGGCCGTGCTTGAGGCTTGAAAAGCGGTTACTTTCTTCAATTGCGGCCTTAAGTTTTGGTTGGATGTAGAACGTAAAGCCGATAATGATAATCCCCCCAAGAACTGGGATAACCGCTAGGTCGCCGGCAACAATATAAATAATGGTGACAAACAGTATGGCGAACGGAAGGTCCACTAAGGTGGTGATGGTTGCAGAGGTTAAAATTTCTCGAATACTGTCAAATTCACTTAATTGCCTTGCCATGCCGCCCACGCTAGGGGAGCGTTTTGATAGTGGAATCCCAATTGCTTTGGCAAATAATTTTGAAGAAACAATGATATCGACTTTTTTACCTGCAACATCAATTAAGTAGCTGCGTAACTGACGTAAAATAAGATCAAATAAATAGGCAATCCCTGCGCCAATGGCGAGTACCCATAATGACTCAAAGGCTAAATTCGGTACCACTTTATCGTATACATTCATGATGAATAATGGTGATACCAATGCGAATAAGTTAACTAGCACAGATGCAATCAGGGCATCTCGATAGATGGGTGCTGAGTCTTTAATGCTTTGTAGTAACCAGTGAGTACTATTATCGTGAATGTGAACATCAAAGCTGTTATCGCCACGAAACTCTTGTTTAACTAAAAATAGATAACCCACATAAAGGGTTTCTAGTTCTTCAATGGTGAGAACTTCTTCTCCACCGGTTTCGGGTAATTGAATGGTTGCTTTGTCAGCATCGATATCAAGGCTATGTAATATGCAGGCTTTTTTATCTTTAAGCAGTAAAATACAAGGCAGTAAAATAGCTGATATTTGATTAAGATCTTTACGGGTTAATTTAGCTGACAAACCACCACGCGAGGCAGCTTGCGGTAGTAAATCTGGAGTGATGTTAGCGCCAGTTAATGGTAAGCCTGCCGCAAGTGAGTCACTTGAGCATGGCGAACCAAAATGTTCAGTCATTAAGACTAAGCAATCAAGTAATGGATCAACAGTGGTCCGTTGGGACGCTGAAATAGTCCACTGTTCTTGATTGTTTGATGCAGTTGCTGGCACCTAATGCTTATCCTTTAGAATTATTGTTATAAAAGTAACTACCTTGTTAGCGCCGTTATGATACAACGTGACGCCAACAAAGTGTTGTATTTATGGAATAATATTTTCATCACTTTGTATCTGGAATATGCCTGTAGCTTGATTACTAGCTACGGCAGCACTTTCATCTGCAGCAGAGTCAATAATTAACGCCCCATCTGCTAACAGACCACTAATAACAACACCCTCATCAGTGGTGCCATAATTGCTATTATCAGATAAATCTACCCCATCGAGTACAATGACTTGATCAACACTATTGTTGTCATTGGCATCTATGGTGATCGTGGTATTACCATCAGCAAAAGAGATGCTTAAGAAGTCTGTTAGGGTGTCAGTATCTTCCCCTTGCAATAAGTCACTCAAATCTAATTTGTCAGCGTTGATGTCAAAACCACTAATGGTGTCGGTGCCAATATCATTAGCTGACCAGGTGTAAGTATCATCACCTTCGCCGCCAATGAGTAAATCATCACCTAAACCACCGATTAACAGGTCATCGCCTTCACCGCCAATGAGCAAGTCGTTACCACTGCCACCGATTAGTACATCGTCGCCAGCGCCGCCATCTAAGACACTATCAGAGACATATATCTGACCAGTTGAACCACTTTGTCCATCGCTAATATAGGTTGCTGTTTGAGTTGAACCATCACTGAGGGTAATTGTGAATGTGGCGGCTTGCGCTGCTAGATCACTACCATTATCAGAACCAAGGCTATCAGTATCGAATGCAAACCAGAATGAATCTCCTTCAGTGAAGTCTCCATTACTAAAGTTCATGGTTAATACCGAATTATCATTAGTCATGGCAGCAAAAATATCATTAGCTGAATCAGTAATACCAACCGAGTCACTACCAACAGCTATTGTCGTGTCACTGATATCAAATTCTGCATTTGTATCTGTGCCTGCTCTTAAATCAATTTGAATCTGAGTAATTGATAAACCTGCGGCAAGTGCAGCGACTTGGAATCCGAATTGGTTAGTCGCATTATAAGTGTCACCCGCTCTTACAGTGGCATTAACAATGGCTTGCGTACCGCCGCTATTGGTTGAATTTGCAATGATGATATCGTTTTCATGGGTGCCTGTAAGTGTGGTTGAATTTTGATAATCAACGGTAACTTCAGCACTGTCAGATGCACCATTGCCTTCAAGGGTGTAATTAAAGTTATCGCCATCATTGGCAGCATTTACAGTAACGACGCCATTGGATAAGCTCGCGCCACCGTCAACGGAGGTTATAGCCGCAGAACTTGGCGTTGCGTCTCCATGAGTTAGATAGGCTGTATCAATATTGAGTGTTGAACCATCAGCCTGATTAGTAATGATATTATTTACGTTTGCATCAAGTCCGGCATAGTAATCAAGTTCAATAACCAAAGAGAGTGAATTGCTATCTCCGTCATTATCCAGAATTTCAATGTCTATGTTTTCTTGTTGATTGAGAATATTTTCATCAACATCAATGAAGTAGTTATATACGCCTGTTTCAAAATCTATGGTAAATGTGCCACCAAAACTTGTGGTGAGTACTTGCTCAGGATTAGCAGGGTCATAATTGTAGGTGGCACCCCCTAAGGTGATGCTATCAACACGGCCGCCATCGGCGCCGATTAATACGCCAGTGGTGCTATCTCCCGTTATGATGCCTAAGTCTCCAACAATCGTACTGTTATCGAAATAGTTAAGAATGGTAGTAGTAAGGTCGTCTGCGTCGTCTACGACAATGGCATATTCTTCATTACCATTTATTTCAGGGTAAGCAATAGGCAGCAGCTCATCTAAGCTGGCATTGCCAATACCGATTCCGAAAGAAATATCATAATTATCTTGAACGTAAGTTTGCCATTCAGTTTGTTGGTCCGTATCTACTTCTTGCCCAGATGATGGTACACCGTCAGAGATAAAGTAAACAAAGTTTTGATCGGCGCCAGTGGGTAAATCTCCACTATCCATAACAGTATTAATGGCTGCTGCGTAGTTAGTACCGCCATTTGCGACTAAGCTGTTTAAGTAATTAATCGCGCCATCAATATCATCCAGTAACCAACCAGAGTTTGCGGTCCCGCTTGAATAAGTAATGATTTGTAAATTAACATTACCTGTTTGATCAACTTCTTTAATCAGTGCGGTGAGTGACTCAACTGCAGTTTCAAGATAGCTTTTACCATTGCCCGCCGAATTGCCCATACTGCCAGAAACATCGAGTACAAAGGTTAAGTTAGTAGTGGTAGGTTCTGCACTTGTTTGTAGATTTTGGGTTATATCATTAGCAATAGGAATATCATCAACAATGGTTATTTCAAGATTAGCGTCACTGGTAACACCACTGCTATTTTCGATAATATAATTAAAGTTTTCGAGTAAATCAGTGCCTGTGTTGTTGGTATTATTAAGTTCATATTGATAATCACCTGCACGTATACCCACTGCATCTTCGGTATAGACAGTTAATGTGCCATTAGTGGTATTGATTGTAATGATGCCATCGGATGGGCTCTGGCCTTCAATGCTGGCAATGATAGTCGAAGCACTAACGCCAGAGTCATTGTCGAATAAATTACCCGTAGCAATATGAGAATTACTGCCTTCCTCTGTACCTTGAACCAGCCCTGCTTCTGAAACGGTTTGACTGTCAGCTGTTGCAATTGGAGTAGAGTCTTGGTTTACCGTTAATGTCGCTTCAGAGGTATCTCCGTCAATATCTTCGAGAATGTAACTGAATTCTTCAGTGACGAGGACGCCGTCACCGACAGATGTCGCAGTTAAGCTGTTTAAGCCATAGTTGCCACTCGCAGATGTTAAGACAATGTATTGGAATGCGGTATTGCTAATAATGTTGATACTATTATTGGTCGTACTTCCTGTCGCCAAGACGGTAGTACCATCCGCAGCGTAGGCTGTCCAAGTGGCCTCGTCATTATTACCTACATTGGTTAATCCAATCGTCGCTTCAGTAAAGTTGCTGCCGCTGCCTAAATCTATAACCAAGGCCTCAGAGCCGCCAATGCGGCTATCATTGACACCAACTCTATTGGCATTACTGCCAACATTACTACCTGACGCAGCTAAATTGTTTAAATCTAAATTGTTAACATTATCGATGCCAGTTAGTGAAATGCCATTACCGCTTGTTAAATCACTTAAACTAAAGCTTTCAACAATTGAGTCGGTTTGGGTTGACTCATAGGTATAGCTACCGTTTTGGTTGGCAATCAAAATACCCTCGTCGGTTACGATAGTGATATTGCCATCAGCATCAAAATTGGTGTAGGTCGTGCCTTGAAAACTGAAACTTATAATTGAGGCAGCATCAGCACCAAGTTGATCTATTCCACTGCCATCAGTACCAGCACCTGTGATGACATTGCCATAGGCTGTGCCACCAAAACCAATACTATCAACATCATCAAGTGCAATAGGCGCAGTATCAACAACATCAATATTTATCGCTGTCCAGCTTGAATTGCCTGTGCCATCAGTGACTTGATAATAGAAAGTATCGACAATAACATCGCCAGAGTTATGTACTAAGCTAGGCGCTTGGTAGCTGTAGGTGCCATCAGCATTGATGGTAATCGTTCCACCTAATGTGGTTGTGAATGAGGCGCCCGCTTCGGTAGCGTCAATCTTACTTGTATCAGATGCATCAGGCGCAAAACCACTGATGGTTAAAGTCTCATTTTCAGCATCGGAATCATTGCTCACTAAATCATTGGTTGTAAATGTGAGTAACTCACTTTCTGACGTTGAGAATGAATCGCTACCTGATACAGGGTTATTATTAATCCCCACGATATTAATGGTAACGGTTGCAGTATCTACGGCACCATATTGATCGGTAATCGTGTATGTGAAAGTATCGGTATCCAATTCTCCCGCAGTTAACGAATCAAAAGCACCGTTGACATCATAGCTGTAAGTACCATCAGCATTGATAGTGACGATAGCACCACTGGTTAACGTGATTGCTTGTCCATATGTGTAGCTCGAACCATTGACATGACTAATACTGAAGCTATGACCTTGGGCATCAGTATCGTTAGCAAATAAACCTTCTGTGATATCACTAATGGTTAATATCTGATCCTCTTGAACAACATAAGCATCAACCAGTGCAGGTCCTGTGACAGTGACAGAGTCTAAGTAGTAGTCTGAGGAGTCAGTGAGATCTGGCCCTCCATTTACTTCACTAATAGTTGGTGCAGCTTCAAATACCAGCTGGTCAAATACAAGGTTGCCAGTATTAATTGTAAATGTGCCGGTTGTGCCACTAGTTGTTGAAAAGGTTTCGGTTGCGACCAATTGACCATTGTAATAAGCGTACCAAGTACCTTGCTCACCACTATTTTCATCAGCAAACATTCTAGAAACACTAAAGGTTGCTTCATTAACTAGGCCATTGAAATCAATGACAATCGCTTCTGATGTTCCTGATGCAGAATCATACTCAATCTGACTTGTAATTTGGTCTGTGGATCTTGGAGACCCATCCACACCTAATTGATTAGTGCCATCATTATAAGTCAGTGTTCCGGTGCTGCCGTCAGCATTTCTGGCGCTAATCACAAAGTCTGCTTCGCCATCAGCATTTGTAGGACTTACCCAACCGTTGGATGAGTCAGCAGTGGTTGAAAAAGTGGTCCCTACAGCATCATCGACAGCATCGACAGTGTTTAAATCGATAGTCACAATTGCAGTATCACTTAAACTACCATCAGAGGTTTTCACTGTTAAATTAAATTGAGAAGACTGCTCAGAATTAATCTGGTTAGTGTCATTTACTGAGATTACACCAGTATTTTGATCAATGATAAATGCACTATTCTCACTGGTTAAGCTTTCTGAACCATTAGATAAAACAAAGGTATAGGTCAGTGAATCACCATCGATATCAGTGTCGTTAGATGTTGTCGCTTCATCAACATCATAAATCACAGTGTCATTTGCAACAGATTCATTGATTTGAGTTTGATAATTGTTAATCACAGGGGCATCGTTCACTTCGCCCACATTGATGGTGAGCAGGCCGATGTCGCTGAGACTGCCGTCAGAGACGGTGTATTCGACGGTATCGACGCCAGTAAAGTTCAGTGGCGGTGTATAGGTGTAACTGCCATCGGCGGCGATAACAATGGTGCCGCCCTGGGTCGTGGTAAAGGTGCCCGCGGTGACGGTCAGATCATCGCCATCGACATCTAAATCATTGGCATCTAATTCTATTGTTGAGGTGAAGGCGGTGTCTTCTGTGACGTTGATTTCATCATCGACCGCGATAGGGCCGTCATTAGCGCCCACAATAGTAATGGTCACATCATGACTTGCAGTGCCATCGGCAGAGGT
>NZ_MCTV01000009.1:0-142962 GCF_002874545.1 Shewanella sp. 10N.286.52.C2 | reverse complement strand
GGCCAAGGCGTAAGCCTTGGCCTTTTTTAACGTTACAAATACTTACCATTTACAGTCTGCTAATTTGCTATAATAACAATCCAACCAATTACCCCCCCTAGGGATCCCATGTTTAGTTTCAAAAAAAACGTATTAGCAACATCGCTAATAGCGGCATTTACACTTATGTCATCTTCGGCTCAGGCTGTCAGTATTAATGATGAGCTCGATATTGGTGGGGCAGTAAGGGTAAATTATGGTTGGCAAGATTACGCTGATGGTAATGGCACGCTTGAGTTTGAACTGTTTAGAGCTGATGTAAATTACAAATCAGACAGTGGCTTATTTGCCTCAGCCCAATACCGCTGGTATGAGTATATGGATGTGGTACACCATGCTTATATGGGTTATCAATTTGATGAAAACCAAAAGGTGCAAGTGGGCGTCACGCAAGTGCCATTTGGCGTTATGCCAGTGGCTTCTCACTCATTTTGGTTTGGGGCGACTTATTATCTAGGCTTAGAAGATGATTATGATGCCGGTATTCATTATCAATACCAAGGCAATGGCTGGCGTTATGATGCCGCATACTTTGTTAATGATGAGTATGGTGATGGCAGTCGCTTCGATCGTTACTCATTTGATGTTGGCACAACAAAAGAGTCTCCTTATCAAGAAGCCGGCCAATTAAACTTACGCATTGAAAAAACCATAGGTGATGAGTTTAAGAGTAAACTTGGCGCGTCATTTCAATATAGTAATTTAGAATATGTACCAGATGGCTTTGAAAATGCAGCTGAAGGCGAAGATACCACAAGTATTACTGCAGCTGTACATTGGCAGTTAGATTGGCAGCAATGGCAATTACAAACTCAGTATATTCATTATGACTATGATTTAGACAACAGCAACCGCATCACCTTAGCTGCTTTTGCCGCGCCGTTTGAAATTGCCGCTAAAGCCGATGTGGTAACGTTGAACTTATCGCGTCAAATTGATGTGGATTGGGGCCCGATTAGCCAATTAAACTGTTACAACGATTACAGTCAGGTGGTCGCTTCTGGTGAAGGCTTAGATGACTCTATTCAAAATGTCACCGGTTGTATGATTGCTGCCGGTAAGTTTTATTCATATGTCGACTGGATTGCTGGCAAGAATATGTGGTTTGCTGGTGGCGATGGGATTGGCATTGATAATGGTGATACCGCTTGGCATTCACGGCTCAATATTAATGTTGGCTTTTATTTCTAAGCCCAGTGTATCAGTTTGATCTGATACGCTTATTAAAACGTATATGTACTTGTGGCCTGTGTAGTCAAAACTTTTTGTCAAAGTGGCGTTAAAGCAAAAGCCGCAAGTATGATTTACCTTAAATAGATTATTTTAGATATATGTTGGAAAGGAATCAAAATGAACAAACTCTTATTATCAGCAGGCTTAATCGGTTTAAGCTTTAGCGCTTTTTCAACGAATTCAATGGCTAATAGCTGTCCTGAATACCTTAATGTAGAAGCCAGAAAATTACATTCTGAAGATACGGTCGATTTATGTGAGTTAACCGCAGGTAAACCAGTATTAATTGTTAATACCGCCAGTAACTGCGGTTTTACACCGCAATTTAAAGCACTTGAAGCGCTGCATCAGCAATATAAAGATGATTTAGTGGTCATTGGTTTTCCATCGGATGATTTCTTTCAAGAAGAAGATGATGAAGCCAAAACCGCAGATGTGTGTTTTTTAAATTACGGCGTGACATTCACTATGGTGTCGACCTCTGCAGTCAGAGGCAGCGATGTTAACTCGGTATTTTCTTATTTAGGTGAAAAATCAGCAGCGCCTAAATGGAATTTTTATAAATACCTTGTTAGCGCAGACGGTGAAAGTGTGCAGCAATTCAACTCTCGAGTAAAACCAGATAGCGAAGAGTTGAAAAAAGCGATAGAGTCAGTGCTATAAATAATAATATTGCTAATAAAGCATAAGCTTGCAGATAAATTTGCGTGGCTATTATTAGCATGACAAATAGCCGTTATTGGATGATGCCTTAAGTAATAAATATTTAATCGGGCATCATCAATAATCACTTTTCTCGGAGTCAATCTTGTTCAAATTTTCTGGATTAAGTAAAGAAGTCGGCCACAAAACCCGTGGCAAAACCGGTGTGCTGTTAATGAATTTAGGCACCCCTGATGAACCTACCGCCTCAGCCGTTCGTCGCTACCTCGCAGAATTTTTATCTGACCCTCGGGTAGTCGAAATCCCTAAATTAGTGTGGATGTGTATCTTACACGGGATTATTTTAAGAGTGCGCCCAGCAAAATCTGCAGCACTTTACAAAGAAGTGTGGACCAAAGATGGTTCGCCTTTAATGGATATTAGCTTACGTCAACAGGCCAAGCTTGATGCCTTGTTTAAGCAGCACGATGTCGATGCATCAGTGCATTTATCCATGCGTTACGGTAACCCATCAACCCCAAGTGTGTTACAGCAAATGCACAAAGACGGAATTGATAAGATTATTGTTTTACCGCTTTATCCTCAATATGCCGCACCTACCACGGCGTCAGCCTTTGATGCTATTGCCAAAGAGCTATGTAAATGGCGCTATATTCCAGCGCTGCATTTTATTAATACCTACCATGACGATCCTAACTTTATTGATGCATTAGCTAAATCAATTCAAGCGGATTTTGACGCAAATGGAAAACCGGAAAAGCTAGTGTTGTCTTATCACGGTATGCCAGAACGTAATCTGCATTTAGGCGATCCTTACTATTGTTTTTGCGTTAAAAGTACTCGCTTAGTGGTCGAAAAACTAGGTTTGACGGAAGACGAATATGTGATGACCTTCCAATCACGTTTTGGTAAAGCCAAGTGGTTACAGCCTTATACCGATGCCACCATGGAAGCGTTACCAGGCCAAGGCATTACCGATATCGCAGTTGTTTGCCCTGCATTTAGCGCAGACTGCTTAGAAACATTAGAAGAAATAAAAGGTGAGAACCGCGAAGTATTTGAACATGCCGGTGGTAAAAAATTCCGCTACATTGAATGTTTAAATGATAATGATGACCATATCAATATGATGGCCAATCTGGTGAAGCCTTATCTTTAATTAATGCAATGGTGAACAATAAAAAAGGAGTCAGTTGACTCCTTTTTTGTGTCTAGAATTTAAAGCTAGTTATGAATACTGGTTTTCGAAATAGCTTTCGATAATCAGGACTGCAGATACTGCATCAACTTGGCCTTTGGTGAGCTTTTTATAGCCGCCTAATTCAAATAGTCTTGCTTTGGCGTCTGTGGTGGTGAGGCGCTCATCTTGAGTGACCACTTTTACCCCAAAGCGGCCACTAATGCGATTGGCAAATTTTCGCGCCCGCTGAGTCATCTCTTGTTCGGTACCGTCCATATTAAGCGGTAAACCAACAACGACTAAATCAGGTTGCCACTCTTTTAGTACCGCTTCAATTTCATCCCAATTAGGGATGCCATCATTGGCTTTTATGGCCGAAATTGGTGCCGCACTTGACGTGATTTCCTGGCCAACCGCAACACCGATACTTTTGGTGCCAAAATCAAAGCCTAATACTGTTTTAGATTGCATGTTGTTCTCTGGATAATCGTAATAATGAGTATCGACAGTTGCAAAGCCAATTGATTAACTGACAGCAATTGAAGATAAATACTTGGCGTTTATAAACATAAATTGGTGTATTAGCGAGTTTTAAAAGCTTAAGAGTGACCAACTTGTGATGATATTTGCCAAATATCAAAGCCTAATTGTTTGGTGGCTTGAGTCCAAAGCTGATTATAGTCTTGGTTAAAAACGAGTTCGGGTGTGGCTTCAATAGTTAACCAGGTGTTTTCAGCTAACTCTTCTTCTAACTGGTTTTTGCTCCAACCAGCATAGCCTAGAGCGACAATAAATTGTTTTGGCGACTCTTCAGTGCCTAGGGCATTAAGCACATCTCGTGATGTGGTTAGCATGCAAAATTCACTTACGGGCTCACTATTGACCCAATCAGTTTGTGGCGTATGCAATACAAAGCCTCTGTCGGTATCAACTGGGCCGCCTAAAACTACCGATTCTTCAAGGGGTAGGCTTAATTGCACTTTTTTAGCTAAGCCAATTTGCTCTAGCAGCTCATCAATAACGATATTGGTTGGCCGATTGATCATTACGCCCATGGCGCCTTTATCGTTATGCTCGCAAATATAAATGACAGCACGCTCAAAAAAAGACTCATCTAAAGAGGGCATAGCAATTAAAAGATGACCTTGTAAACTGTCCATTATTTATCCTTTTGAAAAACTAGGTGTCAATTTAACATACATACTTAAATGCCCTTAAACCCGAGGTTATGATTTAAGCTTGATTGGCGATTGCTAATACTTAGACTTAGGCAAATACTAATATTGAATGTAAGTATTAGCGTAGGCTTAACCACCAGCGAGTTTGACCGTATAGTTCATTTTCTCTAGCAAGGTTTTGATTTTTTCACGGTCATCAGTTTGCACTTCAATATTGAACTCTTTTACCGTACCCCCACAACCACATTGTTTTTTAAGTTTTTGCGCTAAGGCTTTTAACGCTTTAGCATCAAGCCCAAGCCCTTTAATGATACTAACGCCTTTTCCTTTACGGCCTTTACTGTCTTTATGGATGCGGACAATGCCGTCACCTACTGGAATTTGCTCTGTTGGCTTTTCTTGAGCAATTTTACCGCCATCGGTGCTATAAACTAAAGAAACATTAGGATCAATACGCATAGGTTCACTTGTACTTTAAAATAAATAATCAATACACACAGTTTAACAAACTAACTGAGTTGGCTAAAGCAGCAAACGACCCCTCTAGCGGATAATCTAGCTGTTATCTTATTGGCGAGCACTAAGTGAATTCACTAAGCTCACTCATTAAGTCCATTCACTAAGCTCATTAACTAAGCTCATTAACTAAGCCCATTCACTAGGTAAGAATCATTTTCGCGGTGGTTAAGGCTAAAGCTTGCTGTTAAACATTTAGAAAACTGGCTAAAGCGACTATTGTTAATATTATCAGTTGATGATTATAGTTTAGCTAGGTAAGCTATTTATTAGCCTCATTAAAATGTATTTAATACAGAAACAGCCAGTTTGGGTTGTTATTCGGAGTTATTATGAAAAAGTTATTTGTTGCTGCAGCGGTTTTAGCATTAAGTGCATGTAGTACCTTAAAAACCAATACCGATTTTGATCCAGCTGTTTCATTTGACCAATATAAAACCTACTCTTGGGTCGAAAAGAAAAACCAAGATGCAAGTTATCATCTGGATGGCTTAATGGACCAACGTGTTCGCGATGCTGTTAACAACGAACTTGGGCAAAAAGGCTTAACAAAAGCAGACATTACTGAAGCTGACTTACTGGTTAACTACTTAACTAAAGTCGATAAAAAAATTAATGTCGACACCTTCAATACCAGTTTTGGTTACTACCCATATTATGGTCGTCGTGGCTGGGGCGGAGCAGGGATGAACACCCAAACCACAGTACGTGAATACGAAGTCGGCACCTTAATTGTTGATTTAATCGATAACAAAACCGGCAATTTAGTATGGCGCGGCAGTGTTGCAGATACTATCCGCAATAAAAACACCCCAGAAGAGCGAGTACAAATCATCAACTCGGCGATTTCACAAGTGATGTTGAACTATCCGCCACAGCCTGAAACAAAATAGGCTTTATTATTAGTTGTATTAGTTAAGTTACTCTTTATGATTAAACCGTATCTAATCTTGATACGGTTTTTTATTATTGTTCATTGAAAGCCCCCTTACGACGCCACATAAGTAATACAATTGAACACTTTTGTATCAATTTGCAGCATTTGAAATATTAAATATCAAAAAGCTTTCACTTAGCTTACTGGCTTTGATAAAATACTGCGCTTGGTGATAATGGACGTTACCTTGAATGATATTAAGTGAGTAGAAAATGAAGTCATGGTATTTGTTATATTGTAAGCCGCGCGGTGAAGTTAGAGCGCAACAAAACTTAGCATTACAACAAGTCGAAAGTTACTTACCTATCATTCAAGAAGAGAAAACCTCAAACGGAAAGACCAAACTCGTCGATGTCCCGCTATTCCCATGTTATTTGTTTATCTATTTTGATCCACTAGAAGTCAGTGTAAGCCGTATTCACTCAACTCGCGGTGCAAGTCGCATCATTGGTTGCAGTGAAACAATGACACCGATTGATGAGCGGATTATACAAGCAATAAAAAACAGAGTTTCAGTTCACAAGCCTGATGTTGAAAGTGATTTAATCGCAGGTGATAAAGTTCAGTTTACTGACGGGCCATTTGTAGACTTAGAAGCCATCTTTGAAGAAAAGAATGCCCAAAAACGATGCTTTGTATTGTTTAATATCATGGGGCAACAAAAAAGAATGTGTGTAGATAGTAGTAGCATTAAGAAAATTTAATGAACGCAAAGCGTTAATTTTTTACGTAATAGTGTTGATGTTTTGTTTTAATGCCAGGTTTTTATGTGCAGGAGATTCAGTTTTTTAAAATGACTTATTTAGGTACAAAAAATATAGGGTAACATAACGTGTTTTTACTAAAGGTTGCTATTTAACCATAGTTGCATTTAGTAAAAATAAGTTCGTATAAGTTCGTATAAGTAAGAAGTCAGTATATAGGTTAGCAGTGACTTTTTAGGTTCAATCAAAATTAGAATTTCATTTATTGAAGGGCACGTTAGAAGCCGTAATCTATGGGCGGTAGCGTGCCCGAAGGGCATCCGATGAACAGTTTCATTTGTTTAGCTATAAGCCGAAAATCATTGTCGGGAACAATGATTAACAGCTTCAGCTGGCCCGAAGGGTGAAGTACAGGATGTACTGAATCAGGGCAATGCCCGCCACGCGGATCGGTAGCGTGCCCGAGTTAGAATTAAGCATGATTGCAATCAGTCTAATTAGCAAAAAATGCAAACATCAAAACAAATAACACATATAAGATTATTTTTTTATAATTAATTTTTAGCTCAAATATTCATTTGCTATTATTTACTTGGAGATACATGGTGTTACAGAAGATTAAAATATTCGCAATAGCGGCACTGAGTGCGACTTTAGTTATCAGCGCACCTATTCAAGCTGTAACTCCCTCTCCTCAAATGATAGAGCAGTTTAAATCCTTGCCAGCTTCTGAACAGCAAAGACTTGCTAAGCAGTATGGTATTAGCCCTTCAGTGTTATCGGGGCAAAGCGGTCAATCAAGTCAAATCGCTGAAGCCACGCCAATTCCTGCAAGGCAAGTACAAGCAAAAGAACAGCAAACTAATAATCTCGATTTTGAACAAGAAAGCGAAAAAGCAGAATTAAACTTTTTTGGCTATGACATGTTTGCTGGCGAGCCAACTACATTTGCTCCTATTTCAGATATCCCTGTACCAAGTGACTATGTTGTTGGGCCTGGCGATACACTAAATGTGCAACTTTATGGTAAAGATAATCGTGAATACGCCTTAACAATAGGTCGTGATGGCAATATTCAATTCCCAGAATTGGGGCCTATATCGGTTGTGGGGCTAACGTTTTCTGAATTACGCGAGTATCTAGGCGAGCGAATTCAAAAACAAATGATCGGTATTGAATCAAATATTACCCTAGGTGAATTACGTTCTATTCGCATTTTTATCGCTGGTGATGCCTATAAACCTGGTTCGTATACTGTCTCTAGTTTATCTACCATTACACAAGCTCTGTTTGCAGCTGGTGGCGTAAATGAAATAGGTAGTTTACGTAATATTCAAGTAAAACGTCAGGGGCAGTTAGTTGGTAGCTTTGATTTATATGATCTGCTGCTAAAAGGTGATGCATCGAAAGATATTAATTTACGTTCTGGTGATGTAGTTTTCATTCCATCAGTCGGTGGACGAGTAAGTATTACCGGTGAAATTAGACGTCCGGCCATTTATGAAATTAAGAGCAATGAAACTATTGATGATGTGGTCAAAATGGCTGCAGGTGTTAACCCCGGTGCATATCCCAAGCGAAGCAGCATTGAGCGATATAATCACAACGGTTTAAAAACCATCGTCAATGTTGACTTAACATCAGCAAAAGCAGCTAGCAAGCTAGCGAAAGCGGGTGATTTTATTCGTGTAAAAAGTGCTTCTATGCAATATGAAGATGCAGTAACCCTTGTTGGTGCGGTTGTACGACCTGGTAAGTACCAGTGGTATCAGGGACAGAAGGTTAACGATCTGTTACCTACCATTTGGGGGGATTTAGCCATATCTGCCGATTTGAACTACGCATTAATCATTCGTGAAGTGAACAAGTTTGGTAAAATTGAAGTACTACAATTTTCACCAGGTAAAGCCATTTCGCAGCAGGTTCAGTCAGAAAATATTGCTTTAAGTCCAAGAGATAAAGTCATTTTGTTTAATTATGATGATTCATCGATAAATCGTTATGAATTAAATAAATTAGTTCAAAATAGAGCAAAAAAAATAAAATCATTAAGCAGTGACTCACTTATTGGCAACGACTTATTTAAAGCTGGTTTTAAGTCAATGAATATTGATGCTGCTGGTTCAATGATGCATAAAGCTTCAATCGGTGGAATAGTTATTCCTGGTTCTGATAAGGAACTAAATGAGCAAGAACAACTTATCGGTGATGAAGTCAGTAAAATGTTATCTAATTTATTTGATGACAGAGACTTAATTAAATTAAGTGGCTCAATGAGTCGTGAAGAGTTGTTATTTCCTATTATTAGCAAGTTATCACAGCAAAGTAGCCCTTTAGAAAAAGCTCAAGTAGTTGCCATTTCTGGCAAAGTTAAAAATGGCGGTATATACCCATTAGCAACTAATGCAAAAGTCAGTGATTTACTTGTTGCTGCAGGTGGTTTAGTTGAAGGTGCTTATACAAATAGAGCTGAATTAACCCGAACTGAAAATTCTGATTCGCTTTCAGGCATCAACCATATACACGTCAATATTAATAATGCCATAAATCACCTTCCATCTGATGATTTGTTATTAGAAGGCCGTGATATGTTGGTCGTACTAACAACTCCAGAATGGCAAGAGCGTAAATCGATTGAAATCCGAGGTGAAGTGAAATTTCCTGGGATGTATAACATTCGTAGAGGCGAAACGCTTGCCGATGTTATGCAACGCGCAGGTGGGTTTACTGACTTCGCTTTCCCTACTGCTGCGGTTTTTGTTAGAGAATCAGTAAAGCAACAAGAGCAACTTGAAATTAAGAAGCTTGCTGACCAATTACGTCGTGATATTGCAACCCGTGGTGTGTCGAAAGACGGCACGGTAGTTAATTACTCTGAAGCACAGCTAATGCTTACGGACTTAGAAAATATTCAAGCAGTTGGCCGTTTAGTTGTAGATCTAAATGCAATTCAAGTGGGAATAGAGCAAGCAGATATACAACTTGAAGATAAAGATATTTTGTATGTGCCTACCACGAAACAAATCGTGTCTGTTATGGGCGAAGTACAGCACCCGTCAACTCATAGATTTAAAGAAGGCACGACTTTAGACCAATACTTATCTATGTCAGGTGGCCCAAGAGAACGTGCTGATGACGGTAGAACCTATATCATTAAAGCAGACGGCTCGGTAATGATGCCAAAACAAAGCTTCTGGTTTAGCAGCAAGGCCGCTTTAAGTGCCGGAGATACTGTTATTGTACCGCTTGATACTGAGTACAAAGATAACTTAACCCTTTGGACTCAAGTGACACAAATTGTCTATAACTCTGCGGTTGCATTGGCAACGATTTCAGGCTTGTAAAATTTTGTTTTAAAATCCTAAACCGCGTCAACCAATTAATTACAGGGATAAAAACTAGATTTACAGCCTAAGCTAATACAAAGTAAGCATCGCTGTAAATCTATTAATAACAAACATGAAAAACCAAATACCAAAAAATTACACAGATGCTAATTTTACTTCGACTCCGCAAGTTGTTGCAGATGATGAAATCGATTTACGAGAGCTATTTTCAGTAATTTGGAAAGGCAAATGGTTGATCATTGCAGTAACTGCTGTCTTCGCTGTTGGTTCTGTTTTGTTTGCACTTAGTCAACCAAATACTTATAAATCAGAAGCGCTACTTTCACCGGCAGACGGGGAACAAGGTGGCGGTGGTTTAGCCGCACTTGCTGGACAGTTTGGCGGTCTTGCAAGTATGGCTGGCATCAACCTTGGTGGTGGCGGTGGTGTTGACAAAACTCAAATGGCGATAGAAGTGGTTAAATCACGTCAATTTACCAGTGAGTTTATTCAAAAGCATAATATTCTTGCCGACCTCATGGCGGCTGAAAAATGGGACATGGCATCAGATACACTCGCTTATGATGTAGATATGTTTGATGTTAAAAACAACAAATGGATTCGTGAGGTTAAAGCCCCATTTAAGCCAGAGCCTTCAATGCAGGAAGCCTACAAAGAATTTAATAAAGCTATCGCTATTAATAGTGATAAAGAAACCGGCATGGTGAAAGTGTCGGTAGAGCATTTATCACCATCAGTTGCCCAACAGTGGGTTAAATGGTTAGTAGAAGATATCAACTTAGAAATGAAACAGCGCGATGTGGCAGAAGCTCAGCGCAGTACCGCATTTCTAGAAACTCAGATAGCCCAAACTAATGTTGCAGATATTCGCACGATACTTTACCAGCTAATTGAAGAGCAAACTAAAACTATTATGTTTGCTGAAGTACGTGAAGAATACGTATTTAAAACCATTGACCCAGCATTAGTCCCAGAAGAAAAAGCAGGTCCTAAACGAGCCTTGATTTGTGTATTAGGCACAATGCTAGGCGGCATGTTAGCGGTAATGATTGTTTTAATCAGGCATTTCGTTAGAAAAGAAGATTAAACAAAGAAAAGAAAAAAGAAAAAAATGAGCCTATTGGGACTGTTTTGATAAAAAGCATGAAACCTAGGCTCTGCAAGGGATAGCGACAGTTAGACTGTCTCAAAATGGATAGAATGTGTCTCAGCTTGGTTTTAAAGGCTGAGATTGGAAAGTGCGAACATTCAGTAATATTTAATATATAAAAGATCATCATGCTCCCTTTAGAAACATTTAAACTGTAATTCAATCGACTCCGCTAGTGTCAATCGATCTGATTGTGCGTAATTCCAAAGGCAATATATTATTAGGTAAACGTACCAACCGTCCCGCTAAAGGGAATTGGTTTGTTCCTGGTGGGAGAGTGCTAAAAGATGAATCATTGGAGGATGCTTTTAACCGTCTCATTCAAGTTGAATTAGGCATTTTTAATACTACTTCAAGTTTTAAAGGTGTTTATCAGCATTTTTATGATGATAATTTTTCAGAAGATTTGTTTACAACTCACTATATAGTGCTTGCCTATGAGGTTGAATTTGAAGGTGATTTAGCCTCGCTGCCGATAGAGCAGCACGCTGAGTATAAGTGGTTCGACGAAAATGATTTATTGGTAAATGACAAAGTACATATACACACAAAATGGTACTTCCAAAAAGATAAACAAGCAGATAAGCCATTTAAGTAATTACTGAGCTTAACTTTAAACCTTAGATTGGAAAAATTATGATTACCCCCGTTATTATGGCTGGCGGCAATGGCAGTCGCCTCTGGCCCCTTTCGCGCTCTTTATATCCTAAACAATTCTTAAGTGTAACCGGTGACCAGTCAATGCTACAGCAAACTGTTGCCCGTTTGTCAGATATAGAACGTTCATCACCAGTTTTGATCTGTAATGAAGAGCATCGTTTTATCGCTGCTGAGCAAATGCGTCTCGGTGGTTATAATCACGGCGGTATTATTCTAGAACCTGTTGGACGAAATACTGCACCAGCTATAGCACTCGCTGCATTACAAGCAATAAACAATGCCGTTGATGGTGAAGAGCCTATCTTATTAGTATTAGCAGCTGATCATTTAATAGAAAATGAGCAAGCTTTTAAAGACTCAGTAGATAAAGCACTACCTTTTGCTGAAAATGGTAAGTTAGTTACTTTTGGAATAGTTCCTACCTCACCGGAAACTGGCTATGGATATATTAAATCTGGCTTTCAAGACGGCAGTGCGTATTCAGTAAGTGAATTTGTTGAAAAGCCTGATTTAGCCACTGCAAAAGAATACTTAGCTTCTAAAAATTACTACTGGAACAGTGGTATGTTTTTGTTTAAAGCTAGTCGATATCTTGAAGAGCTAGAATTATTTTCTCCAGAAATATTGGATATTTGCAGACGAGCGATAGCTAAAACCACGCAGGACTTGGAATTTATTCGCGTTGATAAGGAAGTCTTTGCAGCTTGCCCAGATGATTCTATTGATTATGCTGTAATGGAAAAAACAACTGCAGCAATGGTTGTACCAATGGATGCAGGTTGGAGTGATGTTGGGTCATTCGCAGCGTTGTGGGATGTATCAGAAAAAGATCAGAATCAGAACGTTATTAAAGGTGATGTCATTACTGCGGATTCTAGCAATAACTATATCTATGCGGAAAATAAATTAGTTACAACTGTTGGCGTAGATAATTTAGTAATTGTTGAAACTAAAGATGCAATTTTAGTTGCAAGCAAAGATAAAGTACAAGATGTCAAAAATATCGTGAACGAATTAAAAAAATCAGGACGTAGTGAGTTTAAACTGCATCGTGAAGTTTATCGTCCGTGGGGAAAATACGATTCTATTGATATAGGGCAACGTGATCAAGTTAAGCGTATTACCGTTAAACCCGGCGCAAAGTTGTCAATTCAGATGCATCACCACAGAGCAGAACATTGGATCGTCGTATCAGGCACTGCAAAAGTAACAAATGGTGATGAGACTATATTGCTTACTGAAAACGAATCTACTTATATACCGATTGGTCAAGTTCATGCATTAGAAAATCCTGGCGTTCTTCCATTAGAGCTGATTGAAGTGCAGTCAGGCTCATATCTCGGAGAGGATGATATTGTGCGTTTTGAAGATCGTTATGGTCGGGTATAAAGGATTAAAATGTCCATAAATTCTAAGTTAGTCAGTGCGACAGTGTTGGCTGAAAGTGGTGTTGCTTTTGGAACGAGTGGTGCTCGTGGCTTAGTGACGCAATTTACCGCTGATGTGTGTGCTGCTTTTACTGTTGCATTCACACAGTGTATGAAGCGTAACTTCAGCTTCCAAACAATAGCTATAGCGATAGATAATCGTCCTAGCAGCTATGTGATGGCAAAAGCTTGTGCAGCAGCACTGCAACAGCTAGGTATAGAAACAGTCTATTACGGTGTTACACCGACGCCGGCTCTAGCATATGTTGCAATGGAAGATCGTATTCCTGCCATTATGGTAACGGGTAGCCATATTCCGTTCGACCGAAATGGCCTTAAGTTTTATCGCCCCGATGGTGAAATAAGTAAAGCTGATGAAATAGAGATCTTGACAGAAAAAGCAGCATTTTCTGCACTTACAGATTTACCTGAATTAGTAAATGATAATCGAGCGACAGAAGAATACATTGAACGTTACACTTCGCTGTTTGATACCGCATGGCTAACTGGTAAACGCATCGGAATTTATGAGCACTCAAGTGCAGGTCGTGATCTTTACTACCGTATTTTTGAAAAGTTAGGTGCTGAGGTTGTTTCGTTAGGGCGAAGCGATGAGTTTGTCCCTATTGATACGGAAGCTGTATCAGAAGAAGATCAAGCTAGAGCACTTGAATGGTCTAAAGAATATGACCTAGATGCTGTTTTCTCAACTGATGGCGATGGGGACCGTCCGTTGATTTCTGACGAAAAGGGAAACTGGTTACGTGGAGACATTCTTGGTTTATTAACTGCCGATGAATTAAATATCGAAGCCTTGACTGTGCCTGTCAGTTGTAATACAGCAATTGAAAAAAGTCAAAAATTTAAATATGTAGAAAGAACCAAAATTGGCTCACCGTATGTAATAGCTGAATTCATAAATTTAGCTAAGAACTTTAATTCTGTAGCTGGTTTTGAAGCTAACGGTGGCTTTCTGCTCGGAAGTGACATGTTGTTTAATGGCCAAATACTAAAAGCTCTACCTACAAGAGATGCTGTTCTTCCTGCAATAATGTTATTATCTGCGGCGAATAACGACAATATATCTAATTTGGTAAGTAAACTCCCGAATCGGTTTACGTATAGTGACCGCATCCAAAATTTTCCCACTGAAAAAAGCAAAATAATTATAGAAAAAGGTAAAACGAACCCGGGTGCGTTACTAATAGTATTAGGCCTGGGAAATGAAGCAATTAAGAGCATTAATTATACTGATGGGTTAAGAATAACATTAATGAATGGATTGATAGTACATCTGCGCCCATCAGGTAATGCGCCGGAATTACGCTGCTATGTTGACGCTGATAATTCTATAACTGCCAAGGACAGTGTGGTTCAAAGCTTAAAGAATTTAGAAAAATATCAAATTAGAAACTTTGAGCAATTGTAAGAAGTTTTACAAGTATCTGTTGCTAACTAACTAAGAATATAGAGTTATTTATGAAAATTTTGGTCACAGGCGGAGCTGGTTTCATTGGATCAGCAGTAGTGCGTCATATCATCAATAATACGCAAGATAGTGTTATCAATGTCGACAAGTTAACTTATGCCGGTAACCTAGAGTCGTTAGTGAGTATTGAGTCAAGTGAGCGTTATGTTTTCGAGCAAGTTGATATTTGTGACCGTGCTGAATTAGACAGAGCCTTTACACAGTGCCGGCCTGACGCCGTAATGCACTTGGCGGCAGAGTCACACGTTGACCGCTCAATCACGGGACCAGCTGACTTTATTCAAACTAATATTGTTGGTACATACACTCTTCTAGAAGCTACAAGAGCATATTGGAACACATTATCTGAAGATGCTAAGAAAGCATTCCGTTTCCACCATATATCTACCGATGAAGTCTATGGTGATTTACCACACCCTGACGATATTGAAGGTGGCACAGAGCCTTCTGCAGGTAAAGAGCCTTTAGCTAATAAAGTGTTACCGCTATTTACCGAAACGACATCATACGAACCTTCTAGCCCGTACTCAGCATCTAAGGCTAGTTCAGACCATCTTGTTCGTGCTTGGTTAAGAACCTATGGTTTACCAACAATAGTGACCAACTGTTCAAATAATTATGGACCATACCACTTCCCTGAAAAGCTGATTCCATTGGTGATTCTAAATGCATTAGAAGGGAAACAATTACCTATCTACGGTAAAGGCGATCAAATTCGAGATTGGTTATATGTTGAAGATCACGCAAGAGCACTTTATAAAGTTGTGACTGAAGGTGTTGTTGGTGAAACCTACAATATTGGTGGTCATAACGAAAAGCAGAACATAGAAGTTGTTCAAACCATTTGCTCTATTTTAGATTCTTTAGTGCCTAAAGAAACAAAGTATAACGAACAAATTACTTATGTTACTGATAGACCTGGGCACGACAGACGTTATGCCATTGATTCAAGTAAAATGCAGCGAGAGCTAGGTTGGACACCACTAGAAACTTTTGAAACAGGTCTGAGAAAGACAATTAAATGGTATTTGACTAACCAAGAGTGGTGTCAACATGTGCAAGATGGCAGTTATCAACGTGAACGTCTAGGTGTAGAGCCAACAACTGTAAAGGGTGAAGCGTAATGAAAGGTATTGTATTAGCAGGGGGGAGTGGAACTCGTTTATATCCGCTGACTCGTGGTGTATCAAAGCAGCTTCTTCCAATTTACGACAAACCAATGGTGTTTTATCCTATATCTACATTAATGTTGGCAGGCATTAAAGATATTCTAATCATTACTACCCCTGAAGATAATGCGGGCTTTAAGCGTTTATTGGGTGATGGATCTGATTTTGGTATTAACCTTGAGTACGCTATTCAACCAAGTCCTGATGGCTTAGCACAAGCGTTTATCATTGGTGAAGAGTTTATTGGTGATGATAGTGTTTGTTTAGTACTTGGCGATAACATTTTCTATGGTCAGTCTTTTTCAAGTACTTTAAAAAATGCTGCTTCGCGTGAATCAGGAGCAACTGTTTTTGGCTACCAAGTGAAAGATCCAGAGCGCTTTGGTGTGGTTGAGTTCGATGAAGATATGAAAGCAGTATCTATCGAAGAGAAACCTGAGGCACCAAAATCAAACTATGCTGTTACAGGTCTTTATTTCTACGATAACCGCGTTGTTGAAATGGCTAAGCAAGTAAAGCCTTCTCATCGTGGTGAGCTTGAAATTACTACTTTGAATGAAATGTATCTTAATGATGGGTTATTAAACGTTGAATTATTAGGTCGTGGCTTCGCTTGGTTAGATACTGGCACTCATGAAAGCCTTCATGAAGCCTCTTCTTTCGTTCAAACAATTGAGAATGTTCAAGGCCTAAAAGTTGCTTGCCTTGAAGAGATTGCATGGCGTAATGGTTGGCTGAGTGATGAGCAGGTACTAACACTTGCCAAGCCTATGATGAAGAATGAATACGGTCAGTATTTGACTCGGTTAGTAAATGAAAAGCAGAAAAAGGCTATGAGTTAATGAGAGTACTAATTACAGGATGTTATGGACAAGTCGGTAATAGCCTGACAGAGCAACTAGCTAATGACGCGAATACAGAAGTATTAGCGCTTGATAGAGACAGCCTTGATATTACTGATGAAGATGCTGTTAATGCAGCTGTTATCAAGTTTAAACCTACGATAATTATTAATGCTGCAGCGCATACCGCAGTTGATAAAGCAGAAGATGAAGTTGAACTTTCCTATGCGATTAACCGTGATGGCCCGAAATATTTAGCACGTGCGGCAAAGGACGTAGGCGCCACAATACTCCATATTTCAACTGATTATGTTTTTGAAGGCAATAAACTTAGTGAGTATGCTGAAAGTGACATTACAAACCCGCAAGGAGTTTATGGCTCCAGTAAATTAGCAGGGGAAGTAGCTGTAGCGGAAACGTGCGATAAACATATCATTCTTCGCACAGCTTGGGTGTTTGGTGAGAACGGCAATAACTTTGTTAAAACCATGCTGCGCCTAGCTGCTACTCGAGACGCATTGAATATTGTAGGGGACCAGTTTGGTGGGCCAACCTACGCTGGTGATATTGCTAACGCGTTAATTAAAATCGCTAAGTGCATTACTCAAGGTGATGCTATCGAATATGGCGTTTATCATTTCTCGGGTTTGCCCCATGTTAGTTGGTACGAGTTTGCAGCAACTATTTTTGATACAGCACTCGAAAAAGGCGTTATTACGCAAAAGCCTAGCTTAAGCAGCATCACAACCGAGCAATACCCTACGCCAGCAAAGCGCCCGAATAACTCTCGTTTAAGCACTGATAAAATTACCAATACATTCTCAATTGAAGCAAGTAATTGGAAGAAAGCATTAACTGATATAGAAGCTTATGCAGGATAAAAAATGAAAGTAATAGATACCCGTATTCCTGAAGTGAAAATTATAGAGCCAAATGTGTTTGGTGATGAACGAGGTTTCTTTATGGAAACCTGGAATCAAAAGCAATTTGAAGAACTTGTGACAGGTAAACCTACACAATTTGTGCAAGACAATCATTCAAAATCCAAGAAAGGAACTTTGCGTGGTCTACATTATCAGACTGAAAATACTCAAGGGAAACTAGTTCGTGTAGTTTCTGGAGAAGTATTTGACGTAGCGGTTGATATTCGAAAAGGCTCTTCAACTTTCGGGCAATGGGTTGGGGAATATCTTTCGGCAGATAATAGACGGCAACTTTGGGTTCCGGAAGGTTTTGCTCATGGATTTTATGTGACAAGTGATGAAGCAGAATTTGTCTACAAATGCACAGATTACTATACTCCGCAAGCAGAGCATTGCATTATTTGGAGTGACCCTGATCTTAGAATTAAATGGCCTATTATAGATAGACTTCTTGTGTCAGAAAAAGACTCAAAAGGTCAAAAATTTGAAATATTGATGATTTAAGATGAATAAAAATATTTTAAATAATGTTTTAGCGACTATTTTAGGCGTATTTAGCCCTATTATTATTATGCCAATATTAATAGCAGATATGTCTCTTGAACGATATGGAGATTATGTTGCTCTCATATCCTTAATTGCTTTGATAAATGTATTTTCTGATTTAGGATTAGGAATGTATTTGCCAAAAGAAATTGCAGTTAATCACGAAAATAGTAATACTGTGTGTAAGTTAATTGTAGCATTCATTGCCATTAAGTCGTTATTTTTTCTTGTTTCTATAATAGCAATTTTCCTTTTGGTAAATGATTCATTTACAGCTTTATTGTTAATGATATATTGTTTTTTCTCAAGTTTAAATTTAACCCCAATTCTTAACGGGCTTGAAGAATATGCATTTGGTGCTAAGTTACTGTTGTTCGTTAAAATAATTAATATAGCTCTTGTTGTGTCATTAGACTTTTCTAGTTCTGGAATAGAAAAGGCGATTTTTATACAGTGCGTTATATCTTTGTTTATTTTCTTTAGTCAATGTATATTCATTTGTACAAAGCACTATTTTTATAGGACAAAAATCACCTTTGGCTTTGTTCAAGATACTATAAGAAATGCATATGCATTTTTTCTTTCTAGGTTGTTGGTTAACATATATCAGCGTTCGAGTGTATATATTATCTCTCTATTTCTTTCTGCAAATTTGGTCGCTATATATTCTATCGGGTTCCAGTTGTATCAAGTTGGTCAGGCAATTATTGGAGCTATTTCTAGGGTGTTATATACGTCGACCGTGAAAACGAAAAAAATATCACAAATTGTAAATAAAACAAAAGTAACAGTAGTAATTTATTTTTTAATCTTGCCTATAGTTGTAATATACGGTGATTTTATTTTAGGCTTATTATTTACATTTAAGGTAGATGAGTTACATGTAATATCAATAATCTTGTTTTTATCAATATTCCCCTTAACTATATCCTCATATTGGGGGTATCCGGCATTGGTGCCGTTTGGTAGGGAGAATGAAGCACATTATGGGATATTATTATCATCTATTTCATACTATTTTTCTTTGGCTGTTTTGTACGCGACTTCAAACATCACTCTTTATAGTGTAGTCGTATGCATTTTCATAGCCGATTTTGTTGGAATGATCGCTAGATTGTATTATGTGCGAACCATGGTTCATGATTTAAATTTATTAGATTCAAATATTGGAATGAAAAATGAAAGATAAAGTAAAAATTGGTCTGTTGTGGCATAATCTTAATTCTGAAAATTATGGTGTAGGTGCTCTTGCTATTGCGCATATTAATATGCTTGTAGAAGTGTGCAAGAAAAATTCACTTAAAGCAGAGTTTTTAAGTATTGGTACACCAAGCATTGACGGTTTATGCATTCAGCAAAAGCTTGAGAGCCATCTTGATGTAAGAATAAAACAAAAAAACTTTAGCGTAAAAGGCATGGCTAAGGGGCTTTTTACTAACAGTGAAGAATATTCTTGTGATATATATTTCGACCTAGGTGAGGGCGATAGCTTTACTGACATATATGGGGGCAGAAGATTTTTCAATCTTTCCATGAGTAAAGTGTTCATTTTATTAAGAAGAAAGGAATTGGTTTTATCACCCCAAACTTACGGTCCATATAAATCAAAACTTACAAGCTTTTTATCAGAAATCATTTTGAAAAAATGTAAGACGATTTTTTCTAGAGATTATAAATCTACAGTAATTCTAAATAAAATGAATGTTAATTCAGTTGAAGTTGCTGATGTTGCATTTTCGTTACCTTATGATTCAAGAGAACCTAAGTCTAATAGTATCGGATTAAATGTTTCTGGTCTTTTGTGGAATGGTGGATACACAGGGAACAATCAGTTTGGTTTGGCTGGGGAATATAAGTCATTGATTATTGATGTTATTAACTGGTTTGTTTCTGAAGGAAAGAGTGTGCATCTAATATCACATGTTATTAGTGATAAATTAGTAGTAGAAGATGATTACCGAGCTTGTAAACATATCAAAGATGTTATTTTTACTGATTGTGACCATGTGATTTTAGCTCCAAAATTTAAAGAACCGATGGAAGCTAAGTCTTATATTTCAAGCATGAAATTCTTCATGGGTTCTAGAATGCATGCAACAATAGCAGCTTTATCTTCAGGTGTTCCTGTATTACCACTTGCTTACAGTCGAAAGTTTGAAGGTGTATTTGGAAGTATTGGTTATAATTATAATATTAACCTGCATGAACGAACAAATGACGAGTGTATAGCTAGTATTAAAGAATGCTTTTCCAATGTGGACAAAATTTATGAAAACGTAAGTATATCAAGACAAAATGCCTTGAGTAGTAATAGTGTGTATAAGGATGAGCTTGATAAGGTGTTTAAAAATGCGTTTAAATAAAGTTGTAAACAATAAATTATGCACAGGCTGCGGCCTTTGTACTGATAATGCAATGGAAATAGATAAAGAAGGCTATATTAGACCTGGAAGTAACCTAATTGATGACGAATTATCTAGAAAATCCTGTCCAGGAATAAATATTGCTCATTATAATAATGAGAAATACGATCCAACATGGGGGCCAATAAAAGATGTTTTTACTGGTTACAGTAATAATAGTGAAGTACTGAAACTTGGCTCATCTGGTGGTGGGATAACAAGTTTGCTATTAGAACTTATAAGTAATGGATTAGTAGATCATGTTATTCAGGTCGGTGTAAGTGAAAATAACCCGATTGTTAATGAAACGAAAATAAGTACTACATTTGAGGATATAATAGCCTGTACTGGATCGAGGTACTCTCCTTCTTCTCCGTTAGATGCGATAAGAAGTGTGTTAAATAATGATAAAGTTTATGGAATAGTAGGCAAACCTTGTGACATTGCGGCAGTGCGGGCAATGATAGCGGAAGATAAATCGTTAGAGGCAAAGTTTCCGTATTTAATATCTTTCTTCTGTGCGGGGGTACCTAGTTTAAATGGTACTCAAGAAATTTTGAGCAAGTTAAAAGTCAAGCCAGAGGATTTAATTTCATTTAGGTATAGAGGAGATGGCTGGCCCGGTCTTACAAAAGCGATTACAAAAAATGGCCTTGAAAAGACTATGACTTATAATGAAAGTTGGGGAAGTATCTTAAATCGTCACCTCCAGTCTAGATGTAAAATATGTGCTGATGGCATTGGTGAGGCTGCGGATATAGTGTGTGCAGATGCTTGGCATGAGAATGATAAAGATGGCTATCCAAGTTTTGAAGAAGCAAATGGTAGAAGTTTATTCGTTACTCGTACAAAGAAAGGTGAAGAACTATTAGATATGGCTGTGATGTCTGGAAATATGACTGTAAGTAAATACCAGATTGCAAACTTACAAAATATACAGCCTTATCAAGAAAAAAGGAAAAAGTTATCCTTTTTTAGGCATTTAGCATTAAGAATAATGGGGAGACCAGTTACTACTTTTAAAGGTTATAACTTATTCCATTTAGGGGTAAGAAACTTATCCATTATGGCGTTAAGGGATTTTATAGGTACAATAAAAAGAGTTTGGCAAGGACGTTTGTGAATAAATGAAAATAAAGAAATCATTAACCAAAAAACCAAAATACTATGCTGTTCACGTTTCATACTATCCAGAGTATTATAACAAAAGCCTAAAAGTGTTAGAGGATATACTGAAACGAATATCTAATGATAATTATACTATTTTGGTAGTTAATAATAATGAGTCATTAGTCCACAAAAGATATTTGACAACGCCTAAAAACTTTTACTTTATTGATGGAACTAATACGTCCTGGGAATTTAGTGGTTGGGATGAGGGTGTTGACTTTCTTACTAATGAATTTGCGATTGAAGAAAATGATGTTTTTCTATTCTCTAATGATACTTTTTGTCACCATAGAAGTTTCACTTTGTTAGATGAGTTAATGTACTCTAACGCAATTTCTTACTGTAGTTGTAATGATGTTGCGGTTGGACATGTTGATTTTACAGATAAAGAATTCATTGTTTTCGACAGAAAAGTCCAGAGATGGATTTCAACTTTTCTTTTTGCAATGAATTATAAGGTTTTGAGGGGGGGTGTTCCATTTAGTGAATGCAAAACAACAGATTTGATTATTAATAATAATAGTATTAAGGTGAATGGTTGTAATGATTTTTATAATAATCATTTGTCTAAGTGGTTATTGGGCGAAGGTTGGTATAAAAGTGAAAGCTCTGATTTGAATGTGATAGTTAATAAAGGCAAGGCTATAACAAACGAAAAAATCCTTTCTTCTAAACTAAATGAGAATGATGTTTCTATTAGGAGTGTTTATTCAGGGTTATTTTTTAGTTTAGTTAGAAAGTTTCAAATTAAGGTTTATAATATTTTAAAGAAATCGAAATGATAAAAAACAATACTAGAATGGAGTTGTCGTATATTACTCTTTATTTTGTTACTACAATTATTTCACTCATTCAAACTATTGGTAATAAAAAGTTTCCTGGGGAGCTATATCGTGAAATAAGAATGATTAGTGATTTTGAAGTTTTTGCAATCTCATTTTTTAATTTGGTGGGGTTTGTTCTTTGTTATCTATTATATAAAGTGTTTGTTAAGTTTAGGGTTAGAGCATCAATTGGTGTAAAGTACAACTTTAGACGATTGAGTTGGTTGTTATCGGTAATCCTTGTTCTACAAATTTCATTCCTTATGGCTACCGGGGTTGGTAGGGTCACCTTTGGTGAGCCAGCTACTTCACCATACAGCACTTTATTTGCTCTTATTAAACCCGACCCTTTCGTTTTTCTATACTTTCTGATTATTAGAAATAAAAAGGATTTTAGTTATACTTCAGAAAACCATTTTTCATTAAACATTATTTTTTATTGTTTACTAAAGCTTCTACAGGGATGGTCATCTTTTTTCTTTATATTTTTCGTCCTTGAATGTTGTGTAAGATTTCGGCATTCTAAATACTTCGGCAGGAAAATGGTAATGCTAATCCCTCTTACTGTTATTTTTATTGGAGGTTTAGTTTACCAGCAAATCTTTGTATTGAAAAATCAAATCAGAGGTAATAATTCAATGCAGAATATTTCATATTTCCAAGCTGTTGAACATCTTTCCAGTAGGCTTTCTATGAACGCTACATCGCTTGGAGCATATCAAAATACGGATAAAATAGTTTCTTTATATAAAGCTGAAGAGTTAGATTTTAAAGAGTCTAAAGCTCTTCTGCGGCCACTAATACCTTCTAAATTTATGGATAAAGAATTTCGAAATTTAAATAATAACATTATGCATTCTTATACTCCTACACTAACTGCAGGAACAAGTTCTGATTTTGGATTCGCTATGTATTATTACATTTTGTATAAGTCAAGTAAGTTTGACTTTATTACCTCTATTTTACTCACAATGTCTTTAATCGCATTTGCTAAAATATATTTTGACACCATGTCAAATGGAACTCCAATTCTTGATTTTTTGTTCTTTCTTATTTTGTTTAAATTTACATATACTGTCAGTTTAGAAAATGTGATTGGGCAAGGATTCGTTCCTTATTTATATCTGACGGTTTTTATGTGGTTATTTGGTGGTGTAAAATTTATTCGTACTAGGAAGTAAACATGAAAGTAAAAATGTGGCCCTTGGAGAATTCAAACGATAGCAATTCATTCGTAAAGCTTATAAGAACCGAATCTGTCGATTATGTAAATCATAAGTGGGTTGATTTTTTTAGGCTTAACTTTTCAGTTTTTCATATGCATTGGCCTGAAACCTATTTAAATGAAAACAAATTCACCACGAAATATCTCGGTACTTTGTTGGTGCTATTATATCTTGTGTACATCAAAATGTTTAGAAAAAAAATTGTTTGGACCGTACATAATGATATGCCTCATGAAAATACAAGCCCGTATTTCACGTCATTCGCTTATAAGTTTTTTTTTAGATTAACAGATAGTTTTGTATTTATGACTAATGATTCTTTAGAGAGGTGTGGTAAGAATATTGAAAAGAATGAAAATAAAAGTGTTTGCGTCATACATCATCCACTTTATAAAAATATAAGCATAGATAAATATAAAGGTAAAGGTAAAGGTAAAGGTAAAGGTAAAGGTAAAGGTAAAGATGGTTGTTTACTCTATTTTGGATTGATAAGGCCGTATAAAAATGTAGAAAACTTAATAAAAGAATATAGTAAAACATCCCAGAGTAATAGGTTGAAAGTGATGGGGGGTTGTAAAGGTGTATCAAAAGAAGTGTTAGAACAACTTTCGTTAGGAGCGAATATTGAGCTTTCACTTTCTAGGTATTCCAATCTTGAATTAGATTTAGAGTTGTTAGAGTGTTTAGGTGTTGTTATACCATATGCAAAAATAACTAATTCAGGAGTTCTTTATCAAGCGATTAGCTCTAACAGTAAAATATTAGTACCAGAGTTACCCTATACATTAGAAGTTATTAAACATTTAGGTTATAAAAATGTTCACTTTTACAAAGGAGATTTAACTTTTAAGCATATCGAAGATTTTATGCAGTCAAAAAGTTTGACTGATAAAGATTTTTCAAGTGAAAACTTTCAGTCTAAATATAATCTCAATGTTTCAAAAAGTTATTATAATGTTTATCATAAGGTGATTGGTTGATTAGTATGAAAAAAATCCTTCTTGTTTGTGACTATTTTTATCCTGCTTATAAAGCAGGAGGGCCAATAAAAAGTATTTCAAATATTTTAGCCCTCTTTTCTGGACTGTATAAGTTTGATGTTTTTACTTCTTCATACGATATAGATGGTACAAAATTAAACGTGGGGGGAAATAATGCGTTTATTGGTTCGGACTATAAAGGGTGTGATGTATGTTATTTTGATGGTTTGATTAAAATGGCTCGATTCATTTTATTTAAACATCTTTCTTATGATATTGTTTATTTGAATAGTTTCTTTTCATTCCAATATAGTATTCTTTATCAAGTTTTTGTAAAGCTTTCAATTATTAAGTCTAACAAAATAATTATTGCCCCTAGAGGAGAGTTAACAAAAGGTGCTATGGATTTAAAGTCGTTCAAAAAACAGTTGTTTATAAGTTTGTACCGGTTGCTTTGTTTGAAGAATAATGTCAAGTTTCAATTTACATCTAAGGAAGAGTATCTAGATGCAGTGGAAGTCCTTGGTTCTATTGATTATTGTATTATACCGAATATCGCTGAAAAACCAGAAGAATTCATAGTTAAAGATAAAAAAAACAATTGCTTACACGTTGTCTTTTTGTCTAGGATTTCAAAGAAAAAAAATCTACTTTCTCTTTGTGAAAGTATCTCCCTTATTGATACTAATGAAATATTATTTACTATAGCAGGAAATGTCGAAGATGAACCATATTGGGAAAGCTGCAAAAAAGTGTTAGGTAATTGCTCTAATAACGTTACCGTTGATTACGTAGGGCCGCTGGATAAAAACCAAGTCAAGAGTTTGCTGAGAAAAACTCACCTTTTTTGTCTACCTACTCTTAATGAAAACTATGGTCATGCTATTGTTGAGGCTTTATCATATTCAAACTTAGTGCTGATTTCAGATCAAACACCTTGGTGTGATGTTGTTAATTATGGAAGTCAAGTTGTTAGGACTGACGAAGTAGAAAAAATGGTAGAATATATAAATATAATTTCAAAACTTACGGCAGATGACTTTAATATTTTGTCATCTAAAAGTTATATGTATATTGTGGAAAAAATAGTTAATCATAATAAATTGGTTGGTGGATTGTTTGATGAATAGCTTTAAAAACAAAGTTTTACTTATCACTGGTGGTACTGGTTCTTTTGGTAGTACTGTTTTACGCAGGTTTTTAAATTCTGATATCTCGGAAATTCGGATTTTTTCCCGTGATGAAAAAAAACAAGATGATATGCGAAAGGAATTCTCCAATGATAAACTAAAATTTTACATTGGTGATGTCCGCGATTCACAAAGTATTTCAACAGCTATGCGTGGTGTTGATTATGTATTCCATGCTGCTGCACTGAAACAGGTTCCATCTTGTGAGTTTTACCCATTAGAAGCTGTTAAAACTAATGTGTTGGGTACAGAGAATGTATTAGAGTCTGCAATCTCCCACGGTGTAAGTCGGGTCGTTTGTTTGAGTACTGACAAAGCTGTATACCCAATCAACGCTATGGGTATTTCCAAAGCTATGATGGAGAAAGTGATTGTAGCTAAAAGCCGTAACCTAGATGGTACAAATACTGTTATATCTGGTACTCGTTACGGTAATGTAATGGCTTCTCGTGGCTCTGTAATTCCATTGTTTATTCGCCAAATTATTGAAGATACACCACTGACAATTACTGATCCTTCGATGACTCGTTTTATGATGACATTAGATGATGCCGTAGATCTAGTTTTGCATGCTTTCGAGCATGGCTCTAATGGTGATATTTTTGTGCAAAAAGCTCCTGCAGCAACCATTGAAGTATTAACTCAGGCAATTCTTGAGATGATCAACAAACCTGAACATAAAGTCAATGTAATTGGTACTCGACATGGTGAAAAATTATTTGAAGCCTTATGTAGCCGTGAAGAGATGTTTGTTGCACAAGACCAAGGTGAATATTACCGTATACCAGCTGATAATCGAGATTTGAATTATTCAAAATACTTTGAAGAAGGAGAGCAAGATTTGTCTGCAGTAGAAGACTATAACTCGCATAATACAGAGCGTTTAGATGTTGAGGGGATGAAGCAATTACTAAGAAAACTGGATTTTATGCGAGAAATTGAATCAGGTAATATTTCTGTACCGGAAGGCGTATAAATGAAAGTTTTGATTATTGGTGCAACAGGAATGCTTGGCTATAGTCTGTTTAAGAATCTTAGCGATGCGGAGCATCTCGATGTTTATGGGACTGTTCGCAGTATCAAAGGCAAAGAAAAGTTTTTTAATGGATGCGAAGAGCATTTATTAAAAGGTATTGATGTAAATGACCTATCAACAATAGAGGGTGTTATTGAACAAATTAAGCCAGCTGTTGTAATTAACTGTATTGGTCTGATTAAGCAATATAGTATTTCAAAGCAACATGTTGATGCGGTTGCTATCAATAGTCTTTTACCTCATCAGTTAGCAAGTTTATGTGATGAATATGATTGTAAGCTTATCCATTTCTCTACTGATTGTATTTTCGATGGAGCAAAGGGGGGGTATATCGAAACTGACACACCAGATGCTCGCGACTTATATGGTCGCTCAAAGTGTTTAGGTGAAGTTGATTATCCGCCCCATCTTACGTTAAGAACTTCAATCATAGGTCATGAGCTTGATTCCTCTGTCAGTTTAGTTGATTGGTTTTTATCTCAAGAAAGTTGTACAAAAGGCTTTTCAAAGGCTATTTTCTCTGGATTACCAACTTCTGTAATTGCACGATTACTTATTGACAATATATTGCCTGCAAATGAACTTTCTGGTGTATATCAATTAAGTGTTGAGCCGATTGATAAATTTACACTGCTCAACCTTATTGCAGAAATTTACAGTAAAAAGATAGAAATTGTTGAGTCGACTGAATTACAAATCGACCGCTCATTAAATTCAGATAGGTTACGTAGTGCATTGAATTTAGAGATACCTTCTTGGAAGGCACTTATTTCAGAAATGCATGATGACTATAAACATAGATATGAGATATACAGATGCAAAAATTAAAAGTAGCAACTATTGTAGGTACTCGTCCTGAAATCATCCGTTTATCGAGAACAATCGCAAAATTAGATAAATACTGCGATCACACTTTAATTCATACTGGTCAGAATTATGACTTTGAATTAAATCAAATATTCTTTGATGATTTAGGTATTCGCGCACCTGATGTTTTTTTAGAGTGTGCTGGCGAAACTGCTGCAGATACAATGGCACAAGTTATCAGTAAGTCTGATAAAGTTTTTTCTGAGTTGCTGCCGGATGCCTTACTTATTCTAGGTGACACAAATAGCGCCCTTTCTGCTATTTCTGCCAAACGTCGAAAAATTCCTATTTTTCACATGGAGGCTGGTAACCGTTGCTTTGACCTGCGTGTACCGGAAGAAATAAATCGTAAAATAGTTGATCATATTTCTGATGTGAACATGCCTTACAGTGATATTGCCCGTGAATATTTATTACGCGAGGGATTGAAGCCTGAGTTTATTATTAAAACAGGTAGTCCGATGGATGAAGTCTTAACATTTTATAAAGAGAGTATTGATTCATCTGATGTTCTTTCTCGCTTAGAACTTGAAGCGGGAAAATACTTTGTTGTTAGTGTGCACAGAGAAGAAAATGTTGATTCAGACTCAAACATACACAAATATGTTGATGTGCTTAATACGCTTGCAGATAAATTTGCTTTACCAATTATTGTTTCAACGCATCCAAGAACGCGTAAGAAAATAGAAGCGCTAAATCTTCAGTTTTCACCTTTGGTTCAACTGTTAAAACCATTAGGTTTTTCTGATTATGTTAAGCTTCAAAAAGATTCTAAATTAGTCTTAAGTGACAGCGGAACTATCACTGAAGAATCTTCAATTATGAACTTTTCAGCGCTAAACATTCGTGAAGCTCAAGAAAGACCTGAAGGTTTTGAAGAAGGCGCGGTTATGTTTACCGGCATGGAGATTGACCGAATATTGCAAGCGATTGACATATTAGAAGATCAAAGTGACGGTGAGCAACGAACTTTGAATATAGTCGCAGATTACGTTGCGCCAAACGTTTCAGAAAAAGTAGTAAGAATCATCACTAGCTATACTGATTATGTTAATAAATTTGTTTGGAAAAAATCTTAAATGCATTTAGCTATTATTGGTGATGATAGCCTTCCTGATAGTACGTTAGTTCATGCAAAAATGTTGCATGAACTTGCTGCGGAATTTGTAAAACAGGGGCATACCACGGTTATAATTGCACCAGGGAAACCTAATCAGACTGTCCGCTTAAATAAGTCTGTTATTGATGATATTACTTATTGGAAATTTAAAAGTGGTAAATTAAGAGGGCAAGGGAAGTTAAAACGGGCAATTAATGAAACTTTATTATCTTTTAATGCTTGGCTGGCTATTCGTCATGAAGTTGATAATGAACCCTTTGATGGAGTGATTTATTATTCACCATCCATTTTTTTTGGCCCGTTAGTAAACAAAATCAAGATTAAAAACAGCTGTAAATCTTATTTGATTTTACGTGATATGTTCCCACAATGGGCTGTTGACGAGGGGTTGATAAGAAAGGGCTCTTTTATTGAGAAATATTTCCGCTATTTCGAAAATATTAATTATAGCGCTTCTGATTCTATCGGTTTAATGTCACCCAAAAATTTGACCCTGTTTACTGAACAGCACCAAGATAAGTTTAATACGCACGTATTATATAATTGGGCAGATACCAATGCTTCCTTAGTGAGAATTGATAGTGAAAATTTACGTGAAACCTATGGTTTGCAAGATAAAGTTATTTTCTTTTACGGCGGCAATATTGGTCATGCCCAAGATATGGGCAATTTATTACGTTTAGCGAATTCAATGAAAGAAGTCACTAATGCTCATTTCCTTTTTCTAGGACAAGGTGATGAAGTTGCGTTAGTAAAAGAAACCATTGAGTCTAAAAACCTAACAAATACCACTTTGTTAGGTTCAGTCACTCAAGCAAGATACAAAGAAATATTGACCCAAGTTGATATCGGTCTTTTTTCCTTAGCTGCATCGCACAAAACGCATAACTTCCCTGGCAAATTGCTTGGTTACATGGTTGAGTCATTACCAATTTTAGGCAGTATTAATGAAGGCAACGATTTAAGTGAAGTGATTACTGACGTTGATGCAGGTTATATTCTTGTTAATGGCCAAGATTCTGAGTTTTATCATGCAGCGAAGGCGCTTGCTGCGGATGAATATCTAAGAAAGCAAATTGGTGATAATGCAAACCGTTTGTTAGCAAGCCAATTTTCGGTTAAATCAGCTGCAAATACAATATTAAACAACTTAAAGTCATAATATCTAGCAAGGGCATGTAATGGAAATAGTTTTAACTGGCATGAGTGGTTTTGTGGGTCAGGCTCTTTTACCTCGTTTGCTTAATAAAGAAAATAATATACGTGCAGCTGTTCGTAGCCTAAATAAAACACTTGATGGGCAAATTTCTCAGTTTTCTATTGATAACATATGTAGAAATCAAAACTGGAAAAACATTGTAACAGGTGCTGATATTGTCATTCATTGTGCTGCTCGTGTACATGTTATGGATGATAGCGTATCAAATCCATTGGACGAGTTTCGTGAGGTGAATACCTATGGAACGTTAAACCTTGCCCAGCAGGCTGCGGATTTAGGGGTAAAACGCTTTATATTTATCAGCTCGATTAAAGTAAATGGAGAGTCTACCGAGCTTGGTTTTCCATTTAAACCTGACGATACTTTTATACCTACTGATCCTTACGGTTTAAGTAAGTACGAAGCTGAAGTCGGTTTACATAAAATAGCCAAAGAAACGGAGATGGAAGTAGTTATTATCCGTCCAACTTTAGTTTATGGACCAGGAGTCAAGGCTAATTTTGCTTCGTTATTAAATCTAGTATCTAAAGGGTTACCGTTACCTTTCGGTTGTATTTTTGGTAATCAGCGCAGTTTAGTGTCAGTCACTAATTTAGTCGATTTAATTATAACTTGTATTGACCATCCTAAAGCTGTTAATCAAGTGCTATTGGTATCAGATGACAATGATGTTTCAACAGCCTCTATGGTTAAAGAAATGTCTAAAGCTTTAGGGAAGTCAAGTAGAATGCTACCTGTTCCACTGTGGTGCTACTCTGTGGCTGGTAAACTGTTTAACAAGCAGGATGTCGTCAATCGTTTATTAGGCTCATTACAAGTTGATATATCTCATACCAAAGAGACGCTTGGTTGGGCTCCACCACAAACTATTGAGCAAGGCTTTAAAGAAACGGCTGATGCATTTTTGAAAAATAAAGAGAAATTAAATGATTCGATTAATTGATTTTGTAGCTGCTTTTTTGGGCTTATTATTCCTTTGGCCATTATTAGTCATTGTAACCATAATTGGCTTGTTTGATACAGGCTCACCGATTTTTATACAAACTCGTGTTGGTAAAAATAAAAAACAGTTTAAGTTAATTAAATTTCGTACCATGTCTGTTGAAACTAAATCTGTCGCGAGTCATTTAGCTAGTAATGCTTCAATCACGAAATTTGGTACATTTCTTCGTAAAACGAAAATTGATGAACTACCTCAGTTAATTAATGTTGTTAAAGGTGAGATGAGCTTGGTTGGTCCCCGCCCAAATTTATTTAATCAGGAAGAATTGATTAAAGAGCGTGATGCGTTAGGTGTATACAATGTGTTACCAGGTGTTACAGGTTTAGCTCAAGTACAAAATATTGATATGTCTACACCTAAGGTTTTAGCTGAAACAGATAAGCAAATGATCGACACTTTAACTCTTAAAAACTACTTTAAATACATCATCATGACAATAACTGGTAGCGGTAGTGGTGATGCTGTAAAACCTAAATAACTTATATTTAAAAGATTAAATTGGATAATATAGTATGAAAATTGCAGTTGCTGGTACGGGTTATGTAGGTTTATCAAATGCAATGCTCTTGGCGCAAAATTATGAAGTCGTTGCGGTGGATATCATTTCAGAAAAAGTGGAGATGCTTAGTAACAAAGTATCCCCGATTGTTGATGTAGAGATAGAAGATTTCTTAGTAAACAAAGCGCTTAACTTTAAAGCTACGCTTGATAAACATCTTGCGTATAAAGATGCCGAATATGTGATTATTGCCACTCCAACTGATTACGATGCTGAAACTAATTATTTCAATACATCATCGGTAGAAGCAGTAATTAAGGATGTAATGTCAATTAACCCTAATGCTGTTATGGTAATTAAGTCTACTGTACCAGTTGGTTATACAGCACGTATTAAGAAAGAACTTGGGTGTAATAACATATTTTTTTCACCTGAGTTTTTACGTGAAGGGCGTGCTTTATACGATAACTTACACCCATCACGTATTATCGTTGGTGAGCGTTCAGAGAGAGCTGCAGTCTTTGCTAACTTATTAGTGGAAGGTGCAGTAAAAGAAAACATAGAAGTATTGTTTACTGACTCAACAGAAGCTGAAGCAGTTAAATTATTTTCAAATACTTATTTAGCTCTTCGTGTGGCTTACTTCAACGAGCTTGATTCTTACGCTGAATCGCACGGTCTAAATGCTCGCCAGATAATCGAAGGGGTTGGCTTGGATCCTCGTATCGGTAACCATTATAATAATCCTTCATTTGGTTATGGTGGTTATTGCTTGCCTAAAGATACGAAACAATTGCGAGCTAACTATGCAGATGTACCAAACAACATCATTAGTGCGATTGTTGAATCTAATAAAACACGTAAAGACTTTGTTGCAGAATCAATTTTTAAGCGTAAGCCTAATCGCGTAGGTATTTATCGTTTGATAATGAAGTCGGGTTCTGACAATTTCAGAGCATCGAGTGTTCAGGGGATCATGAAGCGCTTAAAGGCAAAAGGCATTGAAGTGGTTGTGTATGAACCTGTTTTACACGAAGATGAGTTTTTCCACTCTAAAGTCATTAAATCACTTGAAGAGTTTAAAGCGAGTTGTGATGTGATTGTATCAAACAGAATGGTTGATGAAATTCGTGATGTTGCGGATAAAGTGTATACTCGAGATTTATTTGGTTCTGATTAGTATTCGTTGCTAACTAGATTAATAGACCTATCTATCTATCTATCTATTATGATTTTAGCGCTAGAGTATTGATTTACTTAAACTAGCGCTAATTTTGTCTGTCTCATCATCAAAAAAGTCGATAAAAATGTGTCTCATCGGTTTTTTGTTCACATTTATTCCTACAATTCCAGAGTAGTGCACAAGTTAAGTTTTTTCTTCGTGTTCTTTCATGCTCTCACATATAATATCCTAAGCTAGTTGTACGCATTACTCATATTACCCTGTAAATGGTATAGTGGTGAGGCGTTCGTATTTAAAGAAGTAATACACTATGATTTTTAAGTTTATGGAGCGGAAAATGGATTTTTTGCAAAAGTTGTTTCGTTTAGAGCGTAGTCAAAAACGTTTAGTGAGTATCGCAATTGACACTGTTTTTCTAAGCTTTGCCTTTTGGGCTGCGTTATTAGTCAGAGTTGATGATGTCAGTGTGTTACTTAATGGGCATTACTGGGCTTTGGTTGCTACAAGTATTCCTTTCAGCATTTTAGCGTTCGCCAAGCTTGGTTTGTACCGCGCGGTATTGCGTTATATGAGCTTACAAGCAATAACGGCTATTTTACTTGGTATTGTCGCGTCAACTGTCACTTTAGTGTTCGTCTCTTATTTTACTGAAGCGCATCTGCCTCGCACTGTTCCTATCATATATGCCATGTTCGCTTTGGTGTTTGTAGGGGGAACGCGTGCACTTGTTCGTTCTTTAGTTGGCTCAGGGCTTAAACGCGACGGTGAGCCAGTGATTATTTATGGCGCAGGGGTCAGTGGACGTCAGTTACTGAACTCTTTGGTATTAAGCCATGAATATTATCCTTATGCTTTCGTCGATGATGATAAAGCGTTACATGGCACCGTAATCCAAGGCGTTCACGTTCATTCTCCTTCAATCATACGTAAACTCATCAGCCAAAAAGCAGCGACAAAAGTGTTGCTTGCGATACCGAGTGCAACCAGAGCCAAACGTAAAGACATTCTTAATCGTTTAGAGTCACTGTCAACTCAGGTATTAACCATCCCAGCTATGGCAGATCTGGTGAGTGGTAATAAACTGTATAGTGATATTAAAGAAGTCGAAATTGATGATTTATTAGGGCGTGATTCGGTCGCGCCTAGACAAGACTTATTAACCGCGAATATTACCGACAAAGTGGTTATGGTAACGGGTGCAGGCGGTTCTATTGGCTCTGAACTATGTCGTCAAATTTTAAAAAAATCACCAAAGAAATTAGTGTTATTCGAACTGTCTGAATATTCGCTTTATGCCATTGAAAGAGAGTTATCAGCAACAGCAAAAGAGCTTGGGCTTAATGTTCGCATTTTACCGATGATGGGCTCGGTTCAACGTGAGAATCGTGTCCAAGCGATTATGGAATCTTTTGGCGTTCAGACTGTATACCACGCTGCGGCTTATAAGCATGTCCCATTGGTTGAGCACAATGTTGTTGAAGGTGTACGAAATAACGTGTTTGGCACCCTATACACAGCAAGAGCGGCTATTGCTGCAAAAGTTGAAACCTTTGTTTTAGTTTCAACAGATAAAGCGGTACGACCAACTAACGTTATGGGCACAACCAAGCGTATGGCAGAGCTTGTGTTACAAGCTTTTTCAAAAGAGGATCATCAAACTCGCTTTTGTATGGTGCGATTTGGTAATGTTTTAGGGTCATCAGGCTCTGTAGTACCGCTATTTAGAACCCAAATTGCCAATGGCGGACCAGTAACTGTAACTCACCCAGAAATCACCCGTTTCTTTATGACCATTCCTGAAGCATCGCAATTGGTTATTCAGGCTGGTGCTATGGGTAAAGGCGGTGATGTGTTTGTATTAGATATGGGTAAATCAGTCAAAATTGTCGATTTAGCCAGTAAAATGATCCGACTGAGTGGTTTTGATGTCCGTGATGAGTTTAACCCCGAAGGCGAAATAGCGATTGAATATAGTGGATTACGCCCTGGTGAGAAGCTCTATGAAGAACTATTGATTGGTGATGATGTCACGGGTACCGAGCATGAAAGAATAATGACGGCCAATGAGGTTCATCTTTCATGGGCAGAGTATTCTAAAATTCTTGAGCGTTTAGATGCTGCTTGCCATGCTTTTGACCATGCCACAATACGAGACATTTTATTAACCACGCCGACAGGCTTTGCGCCAACGGATGGTATTTGTGATTTGCTTTATCAGCAAACAGAAAAAAACAAACCAGCTGTTCAAAATGTGGTTAATTTAGTCTAGTATATTTTTATCATTATTTTTCAGTCACCTAATTAAATAAGGTTTTTCATGAAAGTTGTTATTCCCGTTGCAGGTCTTGGCACACGTATGCTTCCTGCAACTAAAGCGATTCCAAAAGAAATGCTACCTATCGTGGACAAGCCGCTTATTCAGTATATCGTTAATGAGTGTGTAGCTGCTGGCGTTAAAGAAATTGTACTGGTTACCCATGCCAGTAAAAATGCCATTGAAAACCACTTTGATAAATCTTACGAGCTTGAATCAACGCTTGAAAAGCGTGTTAAACGTCAGCTGTTAGAAGAAGTACAATCAATTTGTCCTAAAGACGTTTCTGTTATCAGTGTTCGTCAAGGTGAGGCTAAAGGCCTAGGGCATGCAGTGTTGTGTGCTAAACCTTGTATCGGTAATGAACCTTTTGCAGTGGTATTGCCTGATGTTATTTTAGATGAATATACAGCAAACCAAAAAACTGAAAATTTAGCTGCGATGATGGCACGTTACCATACCAGTTTTGCTAGTCAGATTATGGTTGCGCCAGTACCAGATAATGAAGTGAACAAATACGGTATTGCAGATTGTAATGGTGAAGAAATCGCCCCAGGTGATTCAGCTAAAATCAAAGCTATGGTTGAAAAGCCTGCCATTGGGACTGCTCCATCAAACTTAGCTGTTGTTGGTCGTTATGTGCTATCAGAAAAAATCTGGAATCTATTAGCTAAAACACCAGCGGGCGCGGGTGACGAAATTCAGTTAACAGATGCGATTGATATGCTAATTGAACAAGATACTGTTGAAGCGTTCAATATGACCGGTAAATCACATGATTGTGGTGACAAACTGGGTTACATGAAAGCCTTTGTTGAATATGGCCTTCGTGATAAAAATCTAGGTGATGATTTTGCTAAAGTAATTAAAACATTGCTCTAGATTAGATTACTTTCGCATTTCAAATAAAAACCAACTCACAATGAGTTGGTTTTTTGCTTTTAGAGACAAAATTATAAAATGGGGATTTTAAACCCCAAGCCTTTTACGAAAAGCCTTCACTTCGCATCAGCGTATCAAATGCATTTCCATCAGTACGTGATGCATTAGCTACATAAGGGGCATATACGTCAAACAATAAGCGAGTATCGCTGTGACCAAGCATTTGTGAGATGTACAAGGGATTCTCAAGGGCTGCTATATGAAGCACTGCTGCAGTGTGACGCGTCTCGTAAGCGCGTCTGCGTTTAAGTCCTGCTTTGATTAATGTGGGGTACCATAATGCTTTACTGACATAATGTGTATCCAGTGGCGCACCGGATTTTCCGGTAAACACAAAGTCAGAATAGGGGGCATACCCTGACTCACTTGAATCTTTAATGCGTTTAAAGGCTTCGTAGATGGTACCGCACATCTTTAAGTCTCGGCGTGATTTAGGCGTTTTTACATCACAGACCTCACCATTTACCCAGTTCTGACGGATACGAATTAAACGGTGTTCAAAATCAATATGCTGCCATTCAAGGCCGTGTATCTCACAGCTGCGTATACCAGTCCAAAACCGGATAATAAAGTAATCCTTCCACTCTTGTGGCACCTTGTCTAAAAACTTGTGCACTTCTTCAATCGTCATTGGGTATGACTCTGCTTTTTCTTCCTTGAGCGCTTTGTAGCGTCTTAAGGGATATTCAAATTTACATTCTTCAGCGGCCAAGCTAATGATGGCAATAACAGGCCAAAGTAAGAAATTAATACGGCGATTGGATAATTGACGTGTCTCACTGTCTTTCATTATTTCCATAAGTTCCTGACGAAAATAATCTATCTATCTATTGGACTGGGCAAGAATGTCGTCATTTTGAAACTGAATTTGCGGCTTGGTGTGGTTGTGATTATGCAATTGCACTGGGTAATGGCACTTTGGCGCTTGATTTGGTTCTAAATGCCTTAGGGGTAGGTGCTGCTTTTAAAGGCACAGAGCTTGATGAGGTGATCACCACGCCTCGTACCTTTTTGGCATCCGCTTCTTCAATTGTTACCGCCGGTGCGAACCCTGTATTTGCGGATGTAGACTTAAATAGCCAAACGATTACTGCTGAGTCAATAGCAGCAGTATTAACACCGAACACAAAAGCTGTGATTGTAGTACACTTTGCGGGTATGCCTGCTGAAATGGATGCCATTATGGCATTGTCTGAAAAGCATGGTTTTTATGTGATTGAAGATTGTACCCAAACTCATGGTGCTAAATATAAAGGGCAGGGCGTAGGTTCTATTGGTCATATTGGTGCTTGGTCTTTTTGCCAAGACAAAATTATGACTACTGGTGGTGAAGGCTGCATGGTGACTACCAATGACAAAACGTTGTGGTCTAAAATGTGGTCTTATAAAGATCATGGTAAAAGCTTTGATGCAATTTATAACCGAGAACACCCATCAGGGTTTCGTTGGTTACATGAAAGCTTTGGTACTAATTGGCGTATGACTGAAATGCAAGGTGCGATAGGGCGCATTCAGTTAACTCGAATGCTAGATTGGACTGCTAAACGTCAATCAAATGCAAAAGCGATAGACACAGCTGTGGCAGATATAAATGTAGTCAGAACTGTTGTTGTGCCTGATTATATTGAACATGAAGAATACAAGCATTATTTATTTGTAAAGCCAGAGAACTTAGCCGAAGGCTGGAGTCGTGATCGTATTGTGGATGAAATTATGGCTTTTGGGGGCCAGCTTTTCAAGGCAGTTGTTCTGAGATCTATCTTGAGAAAGCCTTTGATAATACCCCTTGGCGTCCTGAATATCGTTTACCCAATGCATTAGTATTAGGTGAAACCAGTATAATGTTTTTGGTTCATCCTACATTGACTGAGGCTGAAATAGATAAAACATGTTAAATTCTTAAGCATGTCTTATTACTGGCACAGAAGTAAATTATTGAGGTTATAAAGAAATGAAAATAGCAGTTGCTGGTACAGGTTACGTTGGTTTATCTAACGCAATGCTTTTGGCTCAAAAGAATGAAGTTGTTGCGGTTGATATAATCCCTGAAAAAGTAGAAATGCTCAATGAAAAAAAAGCGCCAATTGTTGATGTTGAAATTGAAGACTTCTTAGCTAATAAAACTCTCAATTTTAAAGCTACTCTTGATAAAGACATCGCATATAAAGACGCTGAATATGTAATTATCGCTACGCCAACAGATTATGATGCTGAAACAAATTATTTCAACACATCATCTGTAGAGGCGGTAATAAAAGATGTAATGGCAATAAATCCTTCGGCAGTAATGGTTATTAAATCCACAGTCCCAGTTGGTTATACAGCGCGTATTAAAGAAGAGTTGGGGTGTGATAACTTAATATTTTCACCAGAATTTTTGCGTGAAGGCCGTGCTTTATATGACAACTTGCACCCATCCCGTATTATTGTAGGTGAGCGTTCAGAACGAGCTCAAGTGTTTGCGAACCTATTAGTGGAAGGTGCAGTAAAAGAAAACATAGATGTTTTGTTTACTGATTCTACGGAAGCTGAAGCTATTAAGTTGTTTTCTAACACTTATTTAGCGCTTCGCGTTGCCTACTTTAATGAGTTAGACACCTATGCTGAATCCCATGGCTTAAATTCACGTCAAATAATTGAAGGGGTTGGCTTAGATCCTCGTATCGGCAGTCATTACAATAACCCTTCATTTGGTTATGGGGGTTATTGCTTACCTAAGGACACGAAACAATTACGCGCAAACTACTCAGATGTGCCAAATAATATCATCGGTGCAATTGTTGACTCAAATACCACGCGTAAGGATTTTATAGCAGATGCAATTTTAAAGCGTGAACCTAAAATCGTGGGTATTTACCGTCTAATAATGAAAACTGGGTCAGATAATTTCAGGGCATCGAGTATTCAGGGGATTATGAAACGCCTGAAAGCTAAAGGAATTCAAGTAGTGGTTTTTGAGCCAGTGATTGAAGAAGACCACTTTTTCCACTCTGAAGTTATAAAATCGCTGGAAGACTTTAAAGCTATGTCAGATGTTATTGTATCTAATCGCATGGTTGATGAAATCCGAGATGTAAGTGATAAGGTGTATACTCGTGACCTTTTCGGTTCAGATTAGTTTTTGAGGTAATGATATGAAGTATTTGGTCACTGGTGCAGCTGGATTTATTGGTAGTGCAGTTGTTGAAAAACTAGTAGCAAACGGACATGAGATAGTTGGTATTGATAATATTAACGATTATTACGACCCTGCTTTAAAGCATGCACGTTTAAAACGTATCGAGCACAAAAAATTTCGGTTAGTTGAATTAGATATTGCGGATAGAGAATCTGTAACTCAATTATTTAAAAGTGAAAGCTTTGACCGTGTTATTCACCTGGCCGCACAAGCCGGCGTACGATATTCGATTGAAAATCCACATGCTTATGCTGATTCGAATTTAGTTGGGCATTTAAATATTTTAGAAGGCTGTAGAAACACAAAAGTTCAACACCTTGTTTATGCCTCATCTAGTTCGGTATATGGTTTGAATAGTAAGACGCCATTTGCTACTTCTGATAGTGTTGACCATCCTGTTTCGCTTTATGCTGCAACTAAAAAGTCTAATGAGTTGATGGCGCATAGCTATTCTCACCTTTACGATATTCCAACGACAGGTCTTAGATTTTTTACTGTATATGGTAGCTGGGGGCGGCCTGATATGGCCCCGTTTATTTTTACCAAAAAGATCCTTGATGGCGAAATTATTGACATCAATAATAATGGTGACATGTGGCGTGATTTTACTCACGTCAGTGACATTGTTGAAGGTGTGGTTCGTATTGCTGATGTAATACCAAGTCGGGATAAATCTTGGACTGTTGAAAATGGTTCACCAGCGACCAGCTCTGCTCCATATTCAGTTTATAACATAGGCCATGGTTCGCCGATTAACTTAATGGGCTTTGTCAAAGCCATTGAGGATGAATTGGGTATTGAAGCCAGGAAAAACTTTAGAGAGATGCAGCCTGGTGATGTGTATCAAACTTATGCTGATGTAGCTGATTTATTTGAAGCTACGGGTTATAAACCTAGAGTTGGTGTAAAAGAAGGTGTTGCTGAGTTTGTAAAATGGTACCGCGAGTTTTATAACAAATAGTTATATCTATCTATTTATTTTTCTTTTTACTTTGTTGATAGAGAAAATAAGTTATCATCCCAAAACATACTATAGACGCAAAGCCTACAGCGACGAGTGGCATCCAATAATTAACCGTATCAGTAAACATAAGCGTTCTCTCACCTTATTATTCGGGATTTTATTATAATACCACAGTACACCTGTAGTGGATCAGTAAAGCTGGCCACTACTTTGCAGTCAATTGGTGTGTTTGGTTATAGAATAAGTTATCTGAAAGCTCAGCATTGCACGAAATCCGTAGCTCGACAATGTCCAAAAATTAGCAGATCGTTTTAATCATGACAGCATGTGAGCACAAACTGTGGGCTTAGTTCACTAAAGGGTACCGCTTACCAATAAAGTTTGCTTAAAAGCATAAAAAAGACCTTCATAAGAAGGTCTTTTAGTTTCATTATTCATTTTCTATTGACTAATGTTAATCACAATCCGATAACCGTTAGTGAGTTTTGCGTCGACGACCCAATCCAAAGCCCGCTAAAGCCAGTAGGCTTAAGAATCCTAAGCTACCACCAGAATCTGATTTAGGTGTTTCAGGTTCAATTGGTTGTTCCGGCGCGGGTGATGTTGGCTCAACACCATCAGAGTTAACCGTTAGCATGAATGTCGTTGAGCTCATATCGTTAGGGAATAAATTATCCGCTACCGTTACAGTGACCATTGTTTCACCCCAAAAATCTGTAGCAGGAGTGATATCAAAGGTTGAGCCTGAAGTATGACCATGGACCACAGCAGTAATGTTGTCACCTGTTACGGTAATGGTGTTAGCAGATACTCCACCATCGTTGTCCGCATAGTTAACCACAATACCTTCAAGTGTGGTGTTTTCATCAACCATTTTATCGCTAATAGCTGACATAATGATATTTGATGCAACGCTAATTATTTGTTCAGCATGGGCATTGGCAATACCTTCAATATCACCTGCGAGAGTGACAGTTTGATTGACACCAAGCGCTTCGTCAGTGACTTCAGCTTGCATATTCACCACAACGATACTGTCACTAGGACCTGTGATGTCATAACAGACGACTAAGTTATTTGACACTTTGTCTTCAAGGTCATTGAAAGCATAGCTCACACCAGTATGGCCTTTTAATGGGCCATAAGTATCACGTGGGCCGTTATATCCCCTAACGCCAATAGAACCTTCTCCCGCTTCACCAGCAAAGTCGATATTGTCATAGGCCATGATAATTTCGTACTCACCTGGTGCGTGACCAGTATTATTTTTCAAGAAAACTTGGTGATCATAAGTATCACTTCTAGGTGTGATCAATGTGTTCCAGTTCTCATCCCAACTCTTGTCATGAGTCGCCGCTTTATTCCATTCAATGATGGTGTAATCGTCTGCAAAGGCTAAAGTCACACCTTTCTCTTGGTTGATATCCCAGTTCGGTTCATACATAGCGAGTGTCCACTTTTGCGGACCAAACATTGCCATTGGGTCAGTAGCATCTAAGCCACCCCATAATGGTGCCACGATAAAGTCAGGTGGCGTAGAATAGTCATTAGTTGGTAGCTCTAGATACATATCCATCGGCACGAAGTCCCAAGGATTGTAGTTGCCTGTATCTAACTGTAACCAGCCTTTAGAGCTTAAGATAATAGCGTCAGTACTGAAATAGTCCTGATTATCAAATGGCGTTAGTGTTCCGGCATTTAATGGCATTTCAACATCGTGAACCCAGTTTCCTCCCCAAGGTGTTTCTTCTAAGAAACTGCCCCATGACACGTTAATACCAAACCGCGCTAAGTCTAAATAGCCACCATCAACCGGTGTTCCATCTGGATAATCAATCTCCAGTGGAGTACGACACATTGGATCATCAATGTTGGTCGTGATTTTATAGTTAGTTTCACGAGCCGATGTATCAAGCTGGCTACGCAGCAAGCTAAAGCCGTTTTCTGTTTCAGTTAAACCTTCAATCGCTGTAATTGAACCTGGTACTAACTTCAAGCCAGCAGATAGTGTCGCGTTTAACTCTACTGCGCGATCTTTCCCTGAAATGTTAGGTTGAATCACCATACTCATATCAATGATGTCGCCAACTCTTGCTGCATCTTGCGAGGTATTGATTGAAACTGTGTCCACACCACGTTTGATGTTTAACGGCACGATTGCTAATGAACCTTGTGCATTATCACCTGCAGAAATTGCGGCAGCAGAGTAATAATGTTTACCCTGTTCCATTGCCATATTCCAGTCGATGGTTAATGTTGAATTACGTTCTGTTGTGTCTTCAAAGTTAAGGTTAATTGCTGATGAGATTTCTTTAGGAATAACCACATGAGCCATTTCTAGGGTATCAACATTGTCGTATGGGAATAGCGGGTAACCCGATTGAACTAAAATCGTATACTCACCGGCTTCAGGTTCTTCTAATGCACAGAATTGCCCTTTAGTTGTTTGGCCTAGTATTGAGCCACAAATGGCTTCAGACTGATGTAAACGTCCATCATTGTTGAAATCACGGAAGATAAACACATTGGTTTGCAGGTACTGGTTAAATGGTGAGTCAATTTGCGACTCAACTCGTGCTAGCATTTCTGCGCGCAATACAGCGCTATTTTCTGGCACATCCACAGTAAAAGTTTTGATGCTTGGTAGTGTGGTATCCCAGAAAAAGTCATCACCGACAGGCATTTCACTAAACTGGCGACGAGGTAGCTCGAAAGTTTCTGTGGTGGCTTCAACAGGTGTATATACAACACCGGTTAAGCTTGACCCTGATGCGCCAAATGGTACGTCTGCAATCACATGCTGCGATTGATCATCATGGGCTGTGATGTTGATGGTGTTTGGCAATGTTTTTCCAGCGTAGGTAGCCAAAAACGGCCAATGTGCAGCAGGGATGGTGCTATCTTGCGGGGTGAATTGAATTTCTCCTGCAGCAGTTTGCACTGTGCCATCGTACCAAGCCATATCCGATTCTTTAAATAGGCTAGTCACCGTTAAATCAATCGTTTCACCCGCTTTTAAGGTAAAGCTTGATGGGGTAACTTGTACTTTTGCGGTTGGGTCTAAAGTAAAGTCCCAAAATAGTGGTGAGCGATCAGAGTATTGTGTATCAACACTCCAAGTGCCATCACGGGTGGCTTTCACTGTACGGATCCAGCTACAACTTAACCCACAATCTTTATTGATAAGCTGAGGTAAGTTAAGTTCACGAACTTGACCGCCATTTTTTGGATTTGCTCTGCGGAAGTTATCTGCCGTTTCATCCATTACAAGGCCGCTATTAATAGCACGTGCAACATTAACTAGACCGTGTCCAGCGCGATATGGACCGGCCACTTCAACTTTTCTATCAAAAGGATGAACAGTTTTAATCGCTTGGCTGTCGGCGGTCATTTGCAGGGCTGATTGTACTTCAGATGCTGTCCAGCTTGGGTTAGCCTGACGTACCAACGCCATTACACCCGCAACATGTGGACTTGCCATTGATGTGCCACTGATAGCGTTATAGTTACGCGTATCAGCTTGTGGGTTTAGTGGGTTTTCATCGTTCCAAGCGGCAAAAATATCCACACCTGGTGCAGCAATACCCGGCGAGAACAATTCTTCAATCGTGCTAGATGGCCCGCGAGATGAGAAACTCGCTAATTGATCAGCATCTTCTGGTGTGATCACGCGTGAAGCCGTTGACGCTGTAATTGTTCCTTGTAAATCGGTTCCTGATTGAAGCCAAGGTTGTAAACCTTTGATGCGCCAGTTACCGTACCACTGAGTCGCAGTGATGTGCACCCCAGGGATAGCATAAGTATCGTTAGAGACATCATCCCCTTCATTCCAAGTGTTATAAAGTACAAAGCCACCTGCGCCACCTGCGGCAGCATTTGATGCTTTGTCTACACGGGCTATATCGCCGCGTTCACAAATAACAATGTCAGAGGCTTGGAAGGTATCGGCTGGAAATGGTGTATTACAGCGTGCATCACCAAAATCGGCAGCAATGACAAAGTTACCGGTAAAGGCTTCTGAGATACCCGCAGCGTCAAGTCTGTCTGGTACCAGTGAAGCGTCACCACCTACAAAGTTATCTAAGGCTTTATCTTCAATGACAATTGAACGAGCATGCGTAGTAGCAGCAACGTTTAAGACCCAAGGCGAGGTATGATCAACGGTATATAGTGAATCTTCACCGTTTGCTGAGCCAGAGTTACCAGCTGATAAAGCGACAGCAACACCGGCCTCACGGGCTGACAGGAATGCCATTTCAAACGCATCATCCCACGGGAAACTTTCACTACCACCAATCGACATGTTGATGACATCAACACCATCCTTAATCGCTTGCTCAATGGCAAATAGCATTGCATCGCCAGAACAGCCACCACTTACCATACATACTTGGTATGAAATGATGTTAGCGTGAGGAGCAACACCTGAAATTTTTGGCATTTGCACGCCAATAGGGTTTCCAGCTCCGCCGCCAAGTTGCGATCCTACAACGTCGACATCATATAAAATATTACCTGCTACAGTACCGGCTACATGACTACCATGGCCTTGAAAATCTTCACCAAAATCAGGAGCTAATGGGTTACCCCATTCATCTTTATATTCTGCAGTGACATCTTTGTGGGTGTACACACCAATTAACTTATCGTTACAACGATTAGCAAATTCCTCTAGCGCACAATCACCTAAGTAATTCCCCGTGCCTAGTGGGTTGGTGTGTTCAAAACCGTCGCCGCCAATGGCTGCAAAAGAAGGGTGGTCTGTATTGATACCGGTATCAATAATACCCACTATCATGCCTTCACCTGTGTATGCGCTGCCATCAGCTGTTGTTGTGCCATCCCATACGCCAGTTGCCCCGACATGCTCAGGTCCAATATCAGTATGAAGTTGGTAAATTTTTGAGCGCTGCATGTAGGCCACTTCAGACATTGAAGCTAACTTCATCGCTTCATCTTGGGTCATTTCAACGGTAAAAGCATTCGCCGCTAAGGTAAATTGTTGCTTAACATCTAAGCCTGCTTTTTGAATAAAGCTTTGCTGTTTTGACAATAGATGGTTGGTATAAGCGTTGATCGCGTTAGCGCTTGCACCAGTTGCAACGCCCGCGGTAAATAGCTTAGCTTTTTTATCATTAAGCGTGGCCTGCGTTGCTTGCAAGCCAGGGATATCACCTTTGTAGGTTGCAACTGAATTGCCGTGCATTCTTACAATGTAAGTTTGCTTGCCAACAAGGCCTCTTTCTATTTGGAGTTTGTCTTTTGGTTGTTTGGCTTGGAAATGAATATTACGCATGTCACCACGTCTAAGTGGCGTAGTTGATTGGGTACTTACCTTAGCCTGAGTTTCTTTCTGAGCTAAGTACATTTCCATTAAGTTAATGCCTTGCAATTGTACTTGGTTATTTGCAGAAGGTGGGCTACTTGCTGCAGCACTACCGACACTACCTGCATACATTGCAGCTAACGTCATCAATGTCAGTTTTTTTATTCTCATGATGATTCCCTATTAATTATTATTATCCAAACAACACGAAGTTAATTCGGTGTTGTCAGTATTACAAATTTGTTAATTGATAATCCAATGCGAAATTAATCATTGACCGATGCATAAAATCTATTGATGGTTAAAAATAGTGAATATTAATTGATGCATTAAATGTATTACACTGATACTTAATTGCTATCAATGGTTGTTAATATTGCTGATACATATTGATACATAATCTCGATTGTATAATGTTATTTAAATCAGTGGTTTAAGTTCATTTTTCTGTAATTTAAGTTGTGCGTTGTTATTATTTTTTTGATGTTTAAGTTTTGTGTATTTATATGCTTTGAGCATTTTGTTAATCTTAATTGAATATTTAAAAAATAAGAGTATGTTGACGTAATTGTTATTGTTGGCTGATTTATTTTCGCTTGGGTAATATTGTTTAATACAGTTTTAAGATTGCTGATATTTGCTTTGTTATTGCTGTGTTATTTTTTTATTGTTTTTGAATTAAGTAGGTTGAATGGAGTTAAGGCATTTAAAGCATTTTCTTGTTGTGGCAGAACTAAAACATTTTCACCATGCGGCAATAGAATTAAATTTAGCGCAACCCTCTCTTTCTAGAAGTATTCAGAAAATGGAAGATCTTCTGGGTGCTAAGTTATTAGAAAGGAATTCACGTTCAGTGTCTTTGACCCCGTTTGGTGACGTTGTAGTAGAGCATGGCACTCGCATTGTGCGTGATGTAGAGCTATTAAAGCGAGAAATACAGGCTATTCAAGGGCTAGAAACGGGTGAGTTGATTGTTGGGGCGAGTGCTATTCCGTTAAATAGCATCGTAGGGCCTAGTATTGGGCAATTTATTAATATTTATCCACATGTCGCCGTTGAATTAAAAGTAGGGGCTTGGCAGGAGCTGTATCAGAAACTGTGTAAGGCTGAAATTTCATTATTTATCGCAGAAACCAAAGCGACTGAGCTAGATCAAAGGGAAGCGGTTGATGTTATTCCACTACCTTCTTTTCAAGCAGTATTTTGTTGTCGCACCGATCACCCGTTAGCGCAACAGCAGCAGATTAATTTAACAGACTTAAAAGCTTTTCCTTTAGCCATACCCAGTGGACTACCAACCAGTTTATTTGAGCAATTTGATGACTTGTTTAGTAAGCATCGAAAAGACTTTTCTGGTCTGGTTAAGTTTGAGCAGTTTCAGGCGATCAAAGAGTCGCTTTGTGAATGTGATTTAATCGCCTTAGCACCTGATGTCTCTATTCGAAAGGAGTTGGCTTCAGGGGCATTAGTTGCTTTGCACATAGTTGATATGCCAGATATTAAAGCGTCTTTCAGTATTGTACATCTTCGTAGAAGGCCGCTCACTCCAGCGGCTCATGCTTTTATCGATTTTCTTAAACAGTAAGCTTTACTCATTCAGTTGACAGAAGCTGAGACTCATAGCGTGAGATTATAAACTGTTATTCTCGTTTCTCTGAGGATTTTTCATCGAGCATGAATTCATTTATCGTCTCAAATAACCATTGATAAAGCGGCTTATTACGATGGCGATAATGATGGCAAAAGTGGTTTTCAAATAATATGGGTTCACCATCAAGCAGCGGAATCTTTCGGATAACACTATCATTATAAAGACCATGATAACTGGCGCCCATGGGATGTATTAACTCAGTTTGAGATACGACACTTAATACAGAACTCGGGTGTGGGCTTCGATAAACAATATCAGGTACTAAGCCCTTTTTAGCTAAAATCTTTTCAATATTAGTCATGTGCTCATTCCAACCTGGCACATGCAAAATAGCTAAAGGATATTGCACTAAAGATTGCTCTGTTATTGTCGATTGGGCAAGAGGGTGACTTTTACTGAGATATACCTTTGCTACCAATGACGGCAGCGGTTTAATACTCATTTCTTTCGACATACCATGGGGCAACATTGTTACCGCAAAGTCCTGTTTACCTGTAATTAAATCTGCTTCAGTTTCATTACCCCACACAGAGACAATAAGTTGAAGTTTAGGGGCAACCTCATGCAACTTTAAAAACAACTTATCACTGAGCATTCCAACTAATGCTGGGTGGAAAGTTGCGTGTATTTTTCCTGATAACTGACTTAAATCGAATTCATCCACGTGATTGATAATATCTGATAATTCTTGCCAAGTACTAGGCAGATGCTGAGCAAGATAATGGGCTTTATCGGTTGGTGTTAGACCGTGTCTTGTTTTAACAAAAATAGGATCTTGAAACGCATCACGAAGCTTTTGTAGCGATCGACTCACATTGGGTTGACTCATATTGAGCCGTTCAGCAGCCCGATGGGTATTGAGCTCTTCATATATGACAAAGAAAATCTTTATTAGGTTGAGATCAAGTGCTTCAAAAGGGGTCTTGTTCATCATTTATCGCTGGTTGAAACGGGTGAGTTAATGATAGCGGATTAGATTATATTTAACAGTGTTCGTGGCAGTTTAATAAGAATGGTATTAGCGGAAGAGTTGGGGGATAACTCGCTTACATACAAGGTATTAATGCATGTAAGCTGAGTCAGTTAGGCTTATTTCAGTTCAATATTACCGCTAATGGTGTTGATACTAAAACGACCTTTAGCATCGCCAGTTTTAAATTGAATGCTTTCTCTTGATGAGTATTTACTTTTTAACGGTTTATCATCAGTTAAGCTATTAGTAATGTCGCCACCAGCGCCGCCATCCACTTCGAAGGCTAAATTTGGCATGTTAGTGAATTTCACTTCAATATCACCACTGACAGTATCAAATGAAGCTTTTGACACTTTATCGCCTAAACTGATTTTGATATCGCCGCTTACGGTGACTAGCTTGATTTTTTCAGCGGCAATAAAATTGCCTTCAATATCACCTGAGACTTGGTCGATACTCAACTTAGTCACTTGGTTATTCTTTGACTCGAATTCGCCACTGACTAATCGATATTGTGCTTTCCCAACGGCATCTTTATCTTTGATATCGCCTGAGACGGTTTCTAATTCAATTTTGCCGTTTAAGCTTTCAGATTCAATGTTGCCTGACACTGTATAAAGCTTAATCTCACCTTCAATCTCTTCGGCTTCTAAGTTGCCACTCACTAAAGCGACTTCTATTTTTCCTGAGAGCATTTCCACTTTGTAACCTGCCGAAACACCGTCCGCTTCTAGCATCAGCTTTTTAGGTAATTTGATAACCAAGTTTGAACCGTCTTTATTATTGCCTCGGTAGCTACTGGGTAGTTTATCTTCAATGTGGATTTGATTGCCTTTTTGCTCAAAGATAAACCCTTCAGATAATTCATCTAACTGACCGGTTACGCTAATGAGGTCTTTGTTCCAGCCGATGATTTTAACTTTACCTCGCTGCACTTTTAATTCTATTTGCGGATTAGCACTCACAGTCATTTCTTTATCAACAGATTGCGCGGCAAAGCTCAGTGTTGATGTTAAGAGTGTTGAAGTAATTAAAAGACTGCTGCCTATGATGAGCCTACCAACAAACTATGACGTGATTTTGTTTATCTTGCTTAGGCTCGTAATTGTGAAAAATAAAGTATTACTTGAGGATGTAGGCGAATAACGTCAGAAGAGTTATTTTTTCACATTATTGACTAATGAATTTGAAATTCATGTTATTGCAAAGTGTTGGTACTGAATAATTTTAGCGGAATTCTGGCAGGATAATTTGTGAGCTAACAAGCGATCAGGATCACCACCATTATTCCGTATGACCTAAGTCTTGCTCTTCGTTTTTTGCTTGCACTCGAGCTGTACTACCTTTTAACTCTTCCCTTATTGAGTTTATAGTATAAAAATATGTTTTATGCTACTATAGTGACAATTATTGCTTTTTTTAAAACTATATTGTCACTATGGTAGCAGATTCTCATGCTTAATCTCTATACCGCTTTTGATGTTCAAATGGAGTTACGCGACTTTATAAGTCAATCTCGAAAACTAAAGAAGTTATCCGTTGAGGAGTTATCAACTCGCTCCGGGGTGCCCTATGGTACGATTAGAAAGTTTGAAAGCACCGGTAATATTTCACTGAGGCAGTTTTTGATGCTCTATGAAGCTATTGGTGATTTGAACAAAGTCCGTGCCTTGACAAAACCATCTAGTGCCCAGCCCACCAGCATTGAAGAGGTGCTAAAAAATGCTTGATACTCCGTTAAGAGTAAACAGAACCTTTTCCGACGGATCTAAAGCGCTTGTTGGTTCGCTGGCTGAAAATAGAACTGGCACCTACTTTCAGTTTGACGAGCGGTATTTAGCTCAACATTCAGCTTCAATTGCTCCCTTTAATATCAAAGCGGATCTAACCCTGCAAAAAGCCCCCAAGCAACCCCATTACGGTATTCATGGTGTGTTCGGTGACAGTCTTCCTGATGGGTGGGGCTTACACCTTATGGATCGCGTTTTCAGGCAAAATGGTCACAATCCACAACTTATCACCGCATTACAACGGTTGGCTTACATTGGTGACCAATGCCTTGGCGCATTGTCCTATGAACCTGAGATAGAGCTACTTGAGTCTGATCCTAGGGATGTTGAGCTAATAACATTAGGGCAAGAGGCGGTTAAAGAGTTTGAGGGCACAGAATCGAGATTGATTGAGCATCTTATGAATGCGGCTGGTTCTGGTGGTGCTCGCCCTAAACTCAATGTCACTAAAACCAGAGATGGCCAGTTTTCAACACACGAAAATGCCATTGGTGAAAAACTGATTGTGAAATTGACCTCTGAAAAATTCGACTTAAAACATTCAGAGAGCTTGGTGGAATACACCTATATGCAGATGGCCAGTGATCTGGGCATTGATACACCTAAATTTGAATTGATTGAAGCTGGGGGAGGACGAATGTGGCTACAGCAAACTAGGTTTGATTGTACTCCTAAAGGTAAGCGCCACATGATCTCTGCTTGCGGTTTACTGGACGCTCCCTTTAGGGAGCAATCATTAGATTATGTCGATTTGGTTAAGGCCACTCGAATGCTTTGTGGTGTAGGAGAGGCGAGAAAGCTGGTTAAACGCGCTTTGTTCAACTTTATTACCGTTAACCAAGATGATCACTCTAAAAACTTTGCCTTTTTAGCTGACGATAATGATCAGTGGCAACTATCTCCGTTTTACGACATTGTTTACAGCCCTTCACCATACAAAGAGCATATGACATCTTTTAATGGCAATGGCAGATCACCAAAGCACGCACTCAATATACTGGCTGGACATGCAGGCTACTCAAGTGATAAACCATTACGAGAGATGTTAGAAGAGATCTATCAACAGACCAGAAGTTTTGCTCAAGAAGCAAAAAATCTAGGGATCCCTAATCAATTACTGACGAGTATTGATAACCATATGACAGAAAAGTGGAATAGTCTTCGATAGCATTAATTTTGGTGTAATAAGCTAGATTTCAGTACCACGATATTTAGGCGTGTATATGCAAAATATTGATTGTAATGAGCCAAGAATTGTTCGAGTTGGCTTGATAACAGCATTTTTTAAAACACCTAATAGGCCTAACTATCTATTTAGTGGTGGTTTTGTTTTTTATCGAATGTCATCAACGAATAAATTAATATCCCTAAACAAACAATAAGCGACATCCCAACTGCAACAAAAGGCATCCAGTAGTTTACTGCTCCTGTGAACATTAGGTGGCTCCTAATATGAGTAATTCCATATCTTGATTATATTATTAGCTCATATACCATTCAAAATTATCAATACTTTTCTTGATTTTTTAGCTCAAACAGCAAAACAAAAGTTGCTGATTTGCTTTGTTGTTATGTTGATTGAAAATTGTGTGAAAGGACTTGAGCACAATTGTGAGAATGTTAGCGTTTTCTATGCTGCTACCAGCGTTTCGCTTAACTCATAAGTGCCTTCTGTTTAGAATGTACATTACTTTAGAGTTGAATAAGATTTTAACACTTTAACTCACTTTTATTACTCCCCGCCCAACTAAGAAATGACATGAAAAAAATACTACTTATTACTATCTGTATGTTACTTACAGCGTGTGGGTCTGATTCTGAGACTCAGAAACCGCTACCGCCTAATGAGGGCACACCGATCTCACCACCTTGTACAGTAGATTGTGGTGATGGTGGTGATAAAAATCCGGGTGGAGGGGAAAGTCCAATCCTACCCGCACCGCTACCACCTGTTGAGGGCACACCGATCTCACCACCTTGTACAGTAGATTGTGGTGATGAAGGGGATAAGAACCCTGGTGAGGGGGAAAGCCCTATCGTACCTGTAATGCCAGCTTTTGCTATTGAGCATTCCGATGATTCATACATTGCTGAAAGTACTGTGCTATTAAGTGTTCAATGGGAACGCGATTATCCTGCTGATGTCGAATATCAGTGGACACAGGTATCGGGTCCTGCAATTAGTATCACTGGCAATGACAAACCAGAAGCTAGTTTTTATGTGCCAACTTCTGCAGGCGCTGAAAATATAGGGATCCAACTTAAAATAACGAGTGAATATGAGAACAAAATTACCTCGGTAAATATTCCTGTTTATGCGCCATTAGGTTTAGTTGATATTGGAACCGTTAGATTACTTGATAATGACAAGAAACTAACGATTAATGGTGGGCATGATGGTGATTTGCTTTTTGAAAGCTCGCAGGATGAAATATTAAGTACTGACTCAGAAGGACTGTTAACTCCTCATGTTGTGGGTGAGTCACAAGTCACTGTGACACAGTTAGCTACAGATGTGTACCCAGAGCTATCTTCAACAATATCTATCACCGTAAACAAAGCAACTCGTGAGCCAGTAGACTTACCTTTAATTAGCTATTACTTTGGTGACTCTGAGCAATATCTTTCATTACCAGTAGATGATATTTCTGACATTGAATTTGAAAAGCCTTATGTTGTTGCCCTAGCTGATTCTACCGCTCTTGATATGACTCAAGCAGGGTCTAGCTTATTACTTGATATTCAAGGTGAAGGTGAAACCACCGTGGTTTATCATTCACCTGAAACTGACATCTATGAAGCGACAACATATGAGCAAGCAATAGAAGTACAGCATGCGGTATTTTTAAGTCAGCGCTATGAATACCCCATAGTGCCTTTAAGTGCAGAGTCAGTTCAAACGACCTACAAAAAAGGTGACAAGCTTAATTATAAATACAGTGCACGAATAATGAGTACTCGAGATGAAGGGGAGCAATGCTATACCTACTGGACCGATGAACAAGATGAATCAGGAAAGTGGATAAGAAAAGAATACTGTGTTGATCCTGGTGAGCAGATTGAATTACCTAGCGGGACATTTAGTGCTCAAATTAAAGATGAAGACATAGATAATCAAAAAATAATTTGGGATACAGTACCGACATACTTGCCATTTACCAGCCAAATGCTTGCAGCGAATTGGCATCGTTGTGAGTGGAGTTATGCAGAGCAAAACTACATTGGTTATGCCGATAATGTAAATAGCTATGAAGGGAATCGGACTTGTTCATTTTTATATCATCAGCAACCGCTTGAGTGGAAAAGCTGGCGGGAAGATGAAGAAGGGCGTTATAGCTTATCCACCTATACATTTGAGCCATCAACGTACCAAGGCATGATGGAAGTTTGGGATAATCAATTATCTGAAATGGTGTACCTAGAAGTCAATTATGCGCAGCTTACTGTTGAGCGCAGTAACCGTGACCCTGATGATACTGAGCGAACACTAGAATTAGAAGTGTGTGATGTATGGTTCAACCCAGAAGTTGGCCCAGTAAGAGTGACTTGTGATGACCGTGAAAAGGATGCCACCGTCTACCCACGAAGAAGTTATCCCTTACTAGAGTTAAGGCTTGAGATTGAATCTATTCGAGAGAAGAGAGAGCATGACTATCTGACTTGTATAGAGTGCCACAACGATTCTTCTGTTGAAATGCATATGGCGTCACATGGTTACCCAGAGCCAGTGAGTATGGCTTGTCATGTTTGTCATGATGATGGAAAGCAGTTTGCCGTGCCACATGACTGAAGTTACCATGTTCTGCAATAAGTGGACGATGCAGCTTGCTTCACACTTAATCGCAAGCAGAAACAATAAAATATTTTAATGCGATAGCAACATTCATGGCATTTGGTTGTGGTAATCAAATATAAATTTATCATAAGTAAATGCCATGAGTACGAACCTAACACACCTAAACTACCCATCTAGTTATCCATTAACTCTTTAGATTTTACTTCATTGCAAACCGAATGAATTAAAGTAGATTAACTCAGTTAGTTGTTCAGTTGCTGATAAGGCTTATGTTCCTATCAGCTTAATTGTTTAATTGAACTTAATATTTTTTTGCTAAACAGATTTTATGTTGAGTTAAATTTGTAAGCAGATTTAGGGTGGAGAGTTAACCATTTCTTAAGTATTGTCTTTTTGGAGAAGGACTATTTGCTATAATATATTTTTCTCTTTAGTTATACATACTTCGATTAATAAAATGGTGATTACTTATGAGTATAGACGTTCCCAGTACTAGTGACCTGATGCGAAAAACTGGTGATATTTATGGCGGTGATGAAGCTCTTATTGCGTTATTTTTTAATAGTGAGATAAAGGCGCTTGGCAACAAAAAACCGAAAGAATTACTTGGAAGTCTTGAAGGACGAAAATTGGTTAATGACGTGCTTGAAAAAATAAAATGGGGTGTGTTCAGCTAAATATTAAAGTTTGATTTCTTCAACAGAACTAATAAACGAATTCAACTTCGGTGTGCTAGCTCAAACTTATCAAGACTGTAACGCTGTACTGGTCAACCCAAACTGGACACTTTTAGTTGGAAATTTTCAAACGCTACTGGTGACAGATCACCATTAGCGGAATGTAGCCGTTCTAAGTTGTAATATTTCATATAAGTAGCCACGTCTTTTTCGAGACTGTTACACCCTCACAGATTTCTTCATCCATTAAAGATAGCAGCACTACATAATCACCATTTTATATTTTTGAACTCTTTAAATACCAGTAAGGCTGCATCAAATCACTTTGCTGCTTTGCTTTAACCCACAAAATCCAATAAAGATTGCTGTGGCTTAAAAATGTCACAATTAGATGAGTAAATGCGCGGGCTTTTCGTATATAATTTGCCTCCACTTGAAAAAGTGACCTTACTTTTGTTTTATACCAACATGGACTGTTGGTTTTGGAGTTGTTATGTCTCGTAAATATTTTGGCACTGATGGTGTGCGAGGAAAGGTGGGTGAGTTTCCGATTAACCCGTCTTTTGCGATGAAATTAGGTTGGGCTGCTGGGACGGTTTTAGCGTCAGCAGGCACCAAAGAAGTCATTATTGGTAAAGATACTCGTATTAGTGGTTACATGTTAGAAACTGCTCTGCAAGCCGGCTTTTCTGCTGCGGGCATTAATTGCGCGTTAGTTGGCCCTATGCCAACGCCGGCGATTGCGTATTTAACTTCGACTTTTAGAGCTGATGCAGGGGTGGTGATCAGTGCATCCCATAACCCTTATTACGATAACGGTATTAAGCTGTTCTCAAACTCGGGTACCAAGCTTAACGATGCTCAAGAATTAGAAATTGAACACTTACTTGATCAAGCCATTAATCATGGCGCAATGTCGTGTGTGGACTCGGCAAAGCTCGGTAAAGTTCGCCGTATTACTGATGCTGCTGGGCGTTATATTGAGTTTTGTAAAGGGACGTTTGATAAAAATAAATCCCTTGCAGGTTTGAAAATCGTCGTTGATTCGGCCAACGGCGCGGCGTACCACATTGCTAAAGAAGTGTATGCAGAGCTCGGCGCTGAAGTGATTAGCATTAATGATAAGCCTGATGGGTTAAACATTAATGAGCGCTGCGGCGCAACCCATTTAGATAGCCTGCAAACTGCAGTGATGGTGCATGAGGCTGACTTAGGTATTGCCTTAGATGGCGATGCTGACAGGGTGTTGTTTGTTGATCATAACGGCCATGTGGTTGATGGCGATGAAATCATCTTTATTTTAGCGCAAGCGTTTCAACAAGCTGGTGAGTTAAACGGTGGCGTTGTCGGTACCTTGATGTCAAACCTAGGTTTAGAGCTGGCACTTAAAGAAATGGATATTCCCTTTATTCGCGCTAAAGTAGGCGATCGCTACGTGGTTGAGCAGCTTAAAGAAACCGGTTGGCTATTAGGCGGTGAAGGCTCAGGCCATATCTTAAGTCTTAAGCATACCACCACAGGTGATGGCATTGTGGCATCGCTGCAAGTGCTTGATGCTGTTATTGAGTCAGGTAAAAGCTTAGCTGAAGTTAAGTCAGGTATGACAAAACTGCCTCAAGTGCTGATCAATGTTCGCTTAAGTGCCAACAACGCCGATGAAATTATTGCCTCTGATGCCGTGCAGCAAGCAGTAACCGCTGCTGAGCAAGTGATGGGTGATAATGGCCGTGTGTTATTGCGTAAATCGGGTACTGAGCCATTAATCCGTGTAATGGTTGAATCAACCGATGCGGATATGACCCAAACCCAGGCGCAATCAATTGCGGATGTGGTTAAAGCGGCAAGTTAATAATTTGTCTTATCAATCAGGGTAGATTTATCTATGCTATTAAATGCCAGAGTATTGATACTCTGGCATTTTTGTTTTTAGCGAAACAATAACTTTAGGCTTATATTGGGTATAATGTTTCGCTACAAGTTTACAGCTGAAGTCAGTCGTTTTAGTTCATTATTGTTAAGGTTTTTTGAGTATGATTTTAATTACCGGCGGTGCAGGTTTTATTGGTAGTACGCTTATCCGTCATCTCATTAAGCATACCGATGAGACAATCGTTAATATCGATGCATTAACCTATTCGGGTAACCTTGATTCTCTACAGGACGTTGAGCATTCACATCGATACCATTTTGTTCATGCTGATATTTGCGATGCCAAGAGTTTAAAACAAGTTTTTGCCAAGTTTAAACCGACAGCGGTAATGCACCTTGCTGCAGAAAGTCATGTGGATCGCTCCATTGATAATGCCAGTGCTTTTATGCAAACCAATATCATCGGGACATTCACATTGCTTGAAGTGTGCCGTGAGTATTGGAACACGCTAGCAACTGATGTTAAAACTGCGTTTCGATTTCATCATATTTCAACCGATGAGGTTTTTGGTGACTTAGATAGTGATGAACTGCCATTTTCTGAGCAGACGTCATATAAACCAAGCTCGCCTTATTCTGCCTCAAAAGCTTCTTCCGATCATTTGGTCAATGCTTGGCAGCGTACTTATGGTTTGCCAGTGCTGGTTAGTCATTGCTCAAACAATTATGGTCCTTACCAATTTCCTGAAAAATTGATCCCCCACACCATTTTAAATGCCTTAGCGGGTAAGCCGTTAACCGTTTACGGTAATGGCCTGCAAGTAAGGGACTGGTTACATGTAGAGGATCATGTTCGCGGCCTTTATCAAGTGCTGACACATGGCGAAGTAGGCCAAAGCTATAATATTGGTGGTCTTAATCAAGTGACCAATATTGATGTGGTTAACAGCATATGTGCGCTATTAGAGCAATTGGCACCAGAGGCTAAGCAAGGCTGCCAATCTTATGCTGAGTTAATTACCTATGTTGACGATAGGCCTGGTCATGATAGTCGCTACGCCATTGATGCATCGAAAATTCAAACACAGTTAGGCTGGCAACCCGTGCATGATTTTAATTTGGGGTTAGCTGCAACGGTTAAATGGTACATCGATAATCCTAGCTGGTGGCAACAGATCTTAACTGGTGACTACCGCCTTAACCGACTTGGGCTCGCTAATGGAAATATCAATGAGTAGTTTAAGCGCTGTGCAGCCCATCACTTCTGCACAGTATAAAGGCATTATATTAGCGGGTGGCACGGGCAGTCGCTTATTTCCGCTAACCCTTGGCACCTCTAAACAGTTATTACCTGTCTATGATAAGCCGATGATTTATTATCCCTTATCGGTACTCATGCTGGCGGGTATTAATGACATTTTACTGATCTCAACCTCTGAAGATCTGCCCAGCTTTAAACGCTTATTAGGCAACGGTGAATGCTTTGGTATTCAGCTCAGTTATGCAGAGCAAGCAGCGCCAGAGGGTTTAGCGCAGGCGTTTATCATTGGTGAGCAGTTTATTGGTGATAGTAACGTGGCATTAGTGTTAGGCGATAATATTTTCTATGGGCAAAACTTTACTGAAAAGCTAAAACAAGCTACAGCCAAAGCGTCTGGTGCAACCGTATTTGGCTATCATGTTAGCGATCCCGCGCGATTTGGGGTCATTGATTTTGACGATAAAGGTATTGCCCTAAGTATTGAAGAAAAACCGACCGTCCCTAAAACCAACTTTGCCGTTACGGGGCTTTATTTTTACGATAATGAGGTCGTATCCATTGCTAAGCGTATTAGTCCGTCAGCAAGAGGTGAGCTTGAAATTACCGATGTGAACATGGCTTATTTGGCTAAGAAAGCCTTAACCGTGGATATATTAGGGCGTGGTTTTGCATGGCTTGACACCGGAACCCATGACGCATTACTTGAAGCGAGTCATTTTGTGCAGACCATTGAGAAACGCCAAGGCTTAAAGGTGGCCTGTCTTGAAGAAATCGGTTTCATTAATGGTTGGTTATCTGTTGATGAGTTAGCGCAACAAGCACAATTTCATCAAAAAACGGCATATGGCACTTACCTAAGCCAACTCGTAGAGGAACATCGTTGATGAAGGTTATTGATACTAGCATTTCTGATGTCAAAATCATCGAGCCTCAAGTGTTTGCAGATGAACGTGGCTTTTTTATGGAAACCTTTCAGCAGCAACGTTATCAGCAATTGCTGAACACCAATAAACCCTTGGTGCAGGATAACTATTCACGCTCACATTATGGTGTGCTTAGAGGGCTTCATTTTCAAACCCAGAAGCCGCAAGCTAAATTAGTCAGAGTCGTTAGAGGCAAGGTGTATGATGTGGTTGTTGATATCCGCCCACAGTCATCAACTTATGGCGCTTGGGTTGGGGTTGAGTTATCTGAGACCAACCAGCGACAATTGTGGGTGCCAGAAGGCTTTGCCCATGGCTTTGTTGCTTTAGAAGCGTGTTGTGATGTTGAATACAAATGTAGCGATTATTATGACCCTAAAAATGAAGCTTGTCTTAGCTGGGACGATGCTGACTTAGCCATTAATTGGCCTATTAGGGAGGTCATTCAATCTGCTAAAGATCAACAAGGGTTATCTTTTCAGGCGTTAAAAGCAATGCACAATGAGCAGGCGTTAACCTTAAAGCCGGACATCACAAAGTGAAGCTGTTATTAACAGGCGCTAATGGTCAGTTAGGATTGAGTATTAGGCGCTGCATTGCAGATCATAATGCCTTTTTAGCCAAGAATAATGGCAACTATTCTAGAATTATTAGCAGAGCTCTTAACAGAGAGAACAACAGAGAGAGCCACTGTAAAATTAACACCGACTTGTCATCTCAATGCATGCCAAATGAGCTACAACTTCTCACGGCAGATAAATCAGATTTAGAGATCAGTGACGCTAATGCGGTCATGGAAATGATTGATAGGCTTAACCCCGATTTAATCATCAATTGCGCCGCCTACACCCAAGTGGACCAGGCTGAAACACATCAGCAGCTTGCTGGTGATGTGAATGCCACAGGGGCGAAGAATCTTGCCTTAGCGGCGCTAAAAGCATCTATTCCACTTATTCATATCTCAACCGATTATGTGTTTGATGGCAAAAGTGGCAGGCTGCCATCTCAAGCTGCAAGTTCAGCGCTGCCTGTAGATGAGCCCAAGCTTGCTGGTGGCCTTGAAGCAACCTTTGCAACCGCCTCTAACACTGCTATTGAAACTGCAATTGAAAACAGTCCAAGCCCATATTCTGAAACTGCTGTGCCAAATCCGCTGAATATTTATGGCGAGTCTAAGTGGCGCGGCGAGCAATTGATTACTGATATTCTGCCGCAGCACATTATCATTCGAACGTCTTGGCTGATAAGCGAATTTGGGCATAATTTTGCTAAAACGGTGCTGAGATTAGCCAAAACTAAACCGACTCTGGCGATGGTGGCCGATCAAATAGGTTGTCCTACTTATGCGGGGGATTTAGCCAAAGCGATATTAAACATCGCTGCGCAAATTCAGCAGGGTAAAACAGTTTGGGGCACTTTTCATTACTGCGGCGATACAGCTACCAGCTGGTATGGTTTAGCAAAAGCCATTGTCGATGAAGCAAGTGTACAAGCTAAGTTACTAACAGTTCCTACACTCAAGGGGATTGATACTCAGGACTATCCTTTGCCTGCTAAGCGGCCACCCTACAGTGTGCTTGATTGCCAGCAGATAAAAATGGCTTGGGGTATCGATGCTTGTGATTGGCAAGTATCAATTAAAACTTTGATTAGAAATCTCGATATTGATGTTTTATAACTTTTTTTAAGAGTATTTATAACGGTTTACAGATTTTGCTCAAGCTCAGCTTAAGTAATCGGCTACACAAATGCTAACTCATTAATCGGCCTAACCCTCCCAGTGTCTTTGGTTAACATCTAACCTTTCGCAGTTAGCTTTTCAGTTGTCACTCTCTACCACTTAGATGATTGGAGGAGTGAGTTATTACTTTTTAGATCATTATTCCAAACAAACCTTTTCATCCTTTTTATTCCTTTTTGTTATAGCTAACCCTTCATTAATAACTTTTACTATCAGTTGATACTGGTAATATGATTGCATGCAACTTTGGATTAACAATCATGGCTATGAGACGGATCATCATTTGTCTGTTTAAAGCGTATGAATTATTAAAGGTTTATTGGAATAGATATGTCGACACAATTGACTCATTTAAAGCAACTTGAAGCAGAATCCATTCAAATTATGCGTGAAGTCGCCGCAGAATTTGATAACCCTGTCATGCTCTACTCGGTAGGTAAAGACTCCTCGGTTTTATTGCACCTTGCGCGTAAAGCTTTCTATCCCGGCAAAATTCCTTTTCCTTTGATGCATGTTGATACCAACTGGAAGTTTAAAGAGATGATTGCTTTTCGTGATCAAATGGCCGAAAAGTACGGCTTTGACTTAATCGTTCATAAAAACCCTCGCGGTTTAGAAATGGGCTGTAGCCCGTTTGTTCATGGTAGTGCTAAGCACACCGACATCATGAAAACTGAGGGCTTAAAGCAAGCGTTAGATATGCATGGTTTTGATGCTGCTTTTGGCGGTGCACGTCGTGATGAAGAAAAATCCCGTGCCAAAGAGCGTGTGTATTCTTTTCGCGATAACAAGCACAGATGGGACCCTAAAAACCAACGTCCTGAGTTATGGAATATTTATAACGGTAAAGTGGATAAAGGCGAAAGCATTCGCGTTTTCCCATTATCAAATTGGACTGAATTAGATATCTGGCAATATATTTATCTTGAAGGTATTGAAATCCCATCGCTTTATTTAGCTGCAGAAAGACCAGTTTTAGAGCGTGATGGCACCTTAATCATGGTTGATGATGACCGAATGGAGCTTGAAGAAGGCGAAGTCATTGAGCATAAGATGGTGCGCTTTAGAACATTAGGTTGCTATCCACTCACTGGCGCAGTTGAGTCGGTTGCACAAACCTTACCTGAGATTATTCAAGAGATGCTGCTTTGTACAACATCTGAGCGTCAAGGACGAGTGATTGATAATGATTCATCCGGTTCAATGGAAAAGAAAAAAATGGAAGGGTATTTCTAAGCTTTTTAAAACCTCATTTTTATGAAGTGTTTGGCACTTCTGATTATTTGAACCATTACATTACCAATGTGTTGCTGCAGTTGAATATACGCTCAGAGCAGCGCGTTAGCTTAAGGAATTTATGATGTCTAATACCGCTTTAATCGCTTCAGATATTGAAGCTTATTTAAACGTCCATGAAAATAAAGATATGCTGCGCATTTTAACCTGTGGCAGTGTTGATGATGGTAAATCGACCCTTATTGGTCGTTTGTTGTATGACAGTAAAATGATTTTTGAAGATCAAATGGCGGCCATTGAAAAAGACTCAAAACGCTTTAATACCACAGATGAGTCGTTCGATTTAGCCTTATTGGTTGATGGCCTGCAGTCTGAGCGTGAGCAAGGTATTACCATTGATGTGGCTTATCGCTATTTTGCCACCGAGCAACGTAAATTTATTATTGCTGATACTCCAGGTCATGAGCAATATACCCGCAATATGGCAACGGGCGCTTCGACTGCTGATTTAGCGATTATTTTGATTGATGCAAGGCATGGAGTGCAAGTACAAACTCGCCGTCACAGCTTTATTTGCTCTCAGTTGGGTATTAAGCACGTCATCATTGCCATCAATAAAATGGACGCGGTGGATTACGACCAAAGCGTTTATCAAAATATTAAGAAAGACTATCGTGAGTTTGCTGAAAACCTGCAGTTTAACGATATTCGCTTTGTGCCGATTTCAGCATTAAAGGGCGACAATGTCGTCAACGAGAGTGCCAACATGACTTGGTACCCGGGTTCAACCATGATGAAACTGTTAAATACCGTGACGGTTGCCAAAGATAAAACCCACCCATTTCGTATGCAAGTGCAATACGTTAATCGTCCAAATCTGGATTTTCGCGGTTTTTGTGGCACGGTTGCATCGGGCGATATCCGCGTTGGTGATACCGTCAAAACCTTGCCTTCAGGTAAAGAAAGTAAAGTTAAATCTATAGTGACCTTTGATGGCGAGCTTGAAAAAGCCACTATCGGCATGGCAATCACTATCACCTTAGAAGATGAAATTGATATTAGCCGTGGTGACATGCTAGTTCGCCCTCATGAACTGCCATTATCAAGCAGCAATTTTGAGGCCGATGTGGTGTGGATGACTGAAGAGCCATTACATGTCGATCGTGAATATGCCATTAAAATGGGCAGTAAATCAGTTTATGGCTATGTCGAGAATGTGAATCACAAAGTCGATGTGAACACCCTAGAGACATTTGATGCACATCAACTTGAACTTAATGAAATGGGTAACTGTAACTTTGCAGTCAATGAAGCTGTGCAGTTTGATGCTTATGATATCAATCGAACCACTGGTGCGTTTATCATTATCGATCGCCTAACCAATGTCACCGTGGGCGCGGGGATGATAAGAAATTCATTAGAAGGCAAAGCAGCAACCACTGAAGCCAAACCTTCAGCATTTGAAATCGAATTTAACGCATTGGTTAGAAAACATTACCCTCATTGGGGCGCAAAAGTCATAGGCTAAGCTAGTACAGATGAGCACCTAGGCTTTATCAAAAAGCTGCAATGCGATTGATTAGCTTGCAGCTTTTTTTGACTTTGTATCCTTGAGGTTGGTTTCTATTTATGTCTACAGATGCATACTTAACAATAAGTATTTTCATACTAACGATTTGTGGTTTATTAAAATTTCAAAGTCGACCTGCTGCCGTGTGCGGTGTGACCTTATTATCATTAGTTGCACTTGGGTTGGTGTCTAAAGCGCAATTATTATCGAGTATTGCTAACCCTGGGTTAATCACACTCATTCTATTAATCATTTGCTCTTTCGGGTTAGAGAAAACCCGATTGCTGAGAGTTATTGCGTCAAAAGTGATTGTTGTTGGCTATAAAGCCACTTTTATACGGCTTTTTGGTATCACCACGATTTGTTCTGCGCTACTTAACAATACCGCGGTGGTGGCGACGCTTTTGTCGCCAATACGTAATAACCCGCATCATTTTGCCAGTAAATTATTATTGCCTTTATCCTACGCGGCAATTCTCGGTGGCACGCTGACTTTAATTGGCACCTCAACCAATTTGATTGTAAATAGCCTGTATATTGATGTTGAAGGGCGTTCATTAGCCTTTTTCTCTTTTACCGCTATCGGCGTGATACTGGTGATTTGTTGCGGGGCCGTTTTAGCGGTTTTTGTGAGGTTTTTACCAGAAAATGAACAGACACTTGATGGTAATAAGGGCTATTTTATTGATGCAAAAATCATCGAAAACTCAGAGCTGATTGGCCGCTCTGTCGAGGCCAATGGTTTACGTCATTTAGAGTCATTATTTTTGGTCGAGGTCGTAAGAGAAGGCAGGTTAATCACCCCGGTCGCGCCAACAGAAGTGTTACAACAAGATGACCGACTTATTTTTAGTGGTGATATTGCAAAACTAGGACAATTAGGCCAGTTTTCAGGGCTTGAAACATTTGCCCATAAAAATGATTTAAAAGGCTCAAATCTCACTGAAGTGGTGGTAAAGCAAGAAAGTATTTTAGTGAGAAAAACACTAAAGAAAGTCGGCTTTAGAGCACTATTTGATGCCGCCGTGGTGGCGATTCGCCGAGATGGCGAAAATGTCTCTGGCAAACTTGGTGAAGTCGAGTTACAAGCGGGTGACTTTTTAGTGTTATCTGTCGGTGAGGATTTTAAATCTCGACGTAATTTAAGCAAAAACTTTATTGTGCTTAGCGGCGTCGAAACTGAGATACGCCTTAACGGCTGGAGGGCATGGTTAGCTGTCGGTGGCTTTTTAACTTCAATAGCCCTTGCCGCATTTGGGGTCATTGATTTACTTGAAAGCTTAGTGATTTTATTAGGGTTACTGGTGTTTAGTCAGTCACTTAACGTCAATGAAGTGATGCGCCGATTACCGGTCAATATTTGGCTCATCGTCGCCTCTGCCATTTTACTTTCCCATGCATTGGTTAATGCTGGCGTTGTCGAATTAATTGGTGATGTGGTTAATCAGAGTGTCGATAAAGAGCATGCTTATATTGCCTTGATTATGGTTTATATTCTCACATGGTTGATGACTGAATTAGTGACCAACAATGCTGCTGCAGCGCTAATGTTTCCCATTGCTTATAGTTTGGCGCTCGGTTTTGGGGTGGATGTTTTACCTTTTGTGATGACTGTGGCATTTGCTGCCAGTGGCAGTTTTATTAGCCCTTACGGTTATCAAACCAATTTAATGGTGTTTAATGCAGGTCAATATAAGCTAAAAGACTTTGTCAAAGTCGGTTTGCCCGTCAGTATTGTTTACGGCTTAATCGTGAACATCAGCGTGCCAATATTTTTCCCGTTTTAATGGGCAGCTTTAAACAATAAAAACATAATATTTGTCAGTATTAACAGAACTAAAAAGTGAACAAGGAATAATCATGTCAAATACACCCTACCAAGACGTTAATGTGCTTGGTGACAAGTCAACAGATGTTGTTTGGCACTTGGCAAGTGTGTCTCGGGCACAACGCATTAAGTTAAATGGTCATAAGCCTGCCGTTTTATGGTTCACAGGGTTAAGTGGCTCTGGTAAATCTACAATTGCCAACGCGGTTGATAAAATGCTTCATGATCTAAACTGTAAAACCTATGTGCTCGATGGTGATAACGTTCGCCATGGCCTAAATGGTGACTTAAGCTTTACTGATACTGATAGAGTTGAAAATATTCGTAGGGTTGGTGAAGTATCCAAGCTATTTGTCGATGCGGGGCTGATTGTGTCTACTGCTTTTATTTCGCCTTTTTTAGCTGATCGCGACATGGTGCGAAGCCTGTTGGCAGCAGATGAATTCATCGAAATCTTTATTGATACCCCGTTAGCGATTTGCGAACAACGCGACCCTAAAGGGTTATATAAAAAAGCCAGAGCGGGCGAGATTAAACACTTCACCGGCATTGACTCAGCTTATGATGCGCCGACGAATGCTGAAATTCATGTGAAGACCGCAGAGCAAGATATTGAGCAGTGCGCTTTACAAGTGATTAGCTATTTAACAGATAACGGTTACTTATCGTAAGGCTTGGTTTTAAGCATGGTAGAAAGCACTTCTCAGCCAAAGATTTTTACACAAGGTTTGGCTTCAAAGAATCCACATTTGATCCTATGGTGCTTATGGCTAGAGTAAAAAATATTGAAGCGGCTCAAAAAGCATTAATATAAAGGATGCAAAGTGTGCCTAAAAATTATTCCTGCTATTCAGAGAGCTTGAACAAGTGCGGTACACTAAAGTAACAAACTTTATTATAAGAAAACGATATCCGCCCTCAGAAAATTATTAAACTATTGAGTTGTAACCGTTCATGATAACCATATTTTTTATCAAATTTTAATACGGGCGTACAGTACTGCTATTGAGTGCTGCCATTGAATAATTAAAAAGGCCTTCACAAATATTTGTGAAGGCCTTTTTTGATAATAGTTATTGTCATCGTTTATTGATAAATAGGGACATTACTTTCTCATCATTCTCGCCACATACATGCCGTCACTATTGGCTTCAAAGGGCCATACGGTAATATGCTCAAGCTTAGCTTGGGTAAATGGGTGTACGCTGGTGATCAACTCAAAGTCACTATTGTGTTGTAAAAATTGCTGCACCACTTGTTCGTTTTCAAGCGGTGATAATGAGCAGGTTGCGTAGACGAGTTTGCCGCCTGGTTTTACCGCCTTTGAACTGCGAGTTAAAATATCTAACTGCAGTGCGGGTTTATCTTCGATACAGCTTGGCTCATCTATCCAGCGCATATCTGGGTTTCTGCGCCATGTGCCAGTGCAACTACATGGGGCATCAACCAGTACGCCATCAAAATGGGCTTTGGCTACCGGTAAAGCATCGCTTTTCCAGCGCGCCACAGTAATGCTGTCAAAATTTGCCCGTTTAGCGCGCTTATTAAGCTCTTCTAGGGCTTTTGAACGAATATCTGATGAGGTAATAGTACCTGCTGTATTGTTGTTTGAGGCGGCATTTTGCAGCATCAATGAGCGCAGCTGTAATGTCTTACCGCCCGCGCCACTACAGGTGTCCCACCATTGCTCGTTTGCTAAAGGCTGACAGACATTGCCGATAACTTGCGAGGCTAAATCTTGAATTTCAAGTTTGCCCTGTTTGTATAAATCAACGTCATTAAGGTTAATGCTTTTGCTGCCAAGACTTAATGCATCAGCAAAGTATTCACTGGCTTGTGCGTCAATACCTGCAGCCTGTAATGTGCTTACTGCGGATGCTGTATCAATGCGCTGCGCTCTTGCCCAAATGGGAGGACGGCTACTCATGGCTTCAATCAATTTTAGTTTGTTTTGCTGATCATCAATGGTGCATAGCGCCCAAAACCAATCGGGTAATAGTTGAGTTTCAGCAAATTCAATGGTCGTGAATAACTGGCCCATAAGGCTATTTTTATGGCTAACATCAAAGTTTGCACTTGATTGCGGATTAGATGAGTTAGCAACATCATTAGCGTCAATGGTGTGATTTATCAAGCTGACTTGTTCGGGGCTTAAGCCGCCAAATTGTTGCCACGCATCAGCAAACTGACGCCATTGATGCTGCTCAAGTAAGGCGCAAGTGCTGAGCATTTGATACCAAGTTTGTTGCTCATGCTGAGAACCCAGCTGTTTTAGCCAGCCCCACCAACGAAATAGCCCAAATAAGGTTTCGCGGATCACGCGGCGATCTTTTGAGCCATGTTTTTTGTGCTCACGGAAGTAGTTCGCCACAATCCTATCTGCAGGCATTTTAGTGTCTAATACTTCATCGAATAACTTTTTGATGGTGGCAGAGTAGCTTAATGCTCTTTTTTCTGCGGGAGTATTAGCTTGAAGATGGGGTTGATTAACTGGTTCCATGACTCACTCAGGTTGGCTTTGCAGCGCAATGGGGATAATAGTGCTGCAGTTTACCATGACTGCTACTGTTGTTAAATCCGTGGTTGCAAGGTCAACAGCGGTTAAATCAAGGTATGTGACCTCAAATGCGACTAATCCTTAGATTAGTCGCCTTCCATTTTGTGGATAAAAGACAATTTAGTAAACAGCTCTATTAAAATGGGTGGTCTACCATCACCCATGCATTGGTGGCTTCATCTGATTGGGCGATATCAAACCTTACAATGATCCCTGCGGTTAATGCTCTAAGAGAAATGCCGTAATCAAATTTCAAATCGGTTAATAATTCATTGGCGGTATAAGCCTCGCCAACGCGGCCAGCTTCAACAAAGCCCACCAATTGAAACCAATCTAGACGTAAAAATTTAAGCCAGTTTACATCTTCGATGGGGTTGTTTTTGAAGGTATAGCGATATTCTGCAGTGCCGTATATGGAGGCTTTATCATGAAAACGGCTGTTGTCATAACCGCGCATTCGATAAAAACCACCAAGTGTTGCGCCTTCGCTGTAAGGGGCATCATTGGTGATCCGCCTGCCTCCTTCGTCGTTATACTCAAGCTTCCATGAGGGCGAGTAACCTGTCCAAAAATTTAACGCTAATATACGCTGGGATGCCCAGTCGGAGGCGCCAAAAGAGAAGTATTTACTGGCTTCAAATTCGATAAATGTCCACTGATTATCAGAATCTAGCCAAGCCGCATCATGGGAAATGGCGACAAACTGCTTACTGCCGTAACTGGGGTTTCGTGAAAAGTCGGTATTATCATAAAGCAGTCCTAAACTCATCGCATGAACGGCGCCATCTAATTCTCCGTCTTCAAATTCAAAGGTTTCAAAGCGGTTAAATTGTTTCAGTGTCGCCACTGTGGCTCCAGACTCAAGCGGATTCCAGCTGTCACCGCCAGAGGGTTTTGAGCTCAGCAAGCCGCGGGTTAGTTCATAGTGTACTTGGCCTTTATCACGTGTTGCGCCAATGGGTAGGGTGTATTCAAGCTGTATATTCCACCAGTTTGACGAGCCATCAGCTTGTAAAAACTGTTCATTTGATGAGTCATTACTACCAGGGATAGGTGTGCCTGCAGGGGTATAATTTAAGGTGCCCCCTGCGTAGGCTTTTTTCTGTGGATAATAACCGACAAAGCCAACGGCACTTAAAAAGAAGCGTTCGGTTCGTGGTATTTTAAAGTTCCAAATTCCTGCGCCAACACCGTAACTGACATCGCCACCATAGACAGTAGCGCCAATCGTCATTTGTTCTTGTCCATAACCACTGACCATAGTGCCAATGCCTAAGTTTAATCCCATTGAGTCAGTGCTGAAAGCGAAGGGGAGTATCAGCTCTTCGGTACCAACCCTTGGGGACTCAGCGCGATTAACGATGGATTTGATATTCTTTGGCGCGCTATGGGCAAAAGATTGCGTCAGTAATAGTGAAAAGGCCAAAAGGGCGGTGAAATAGTATCGAGTCGAAGCTCGGGAAAAGCGCATTTTTATCATCCGTGAGCCTTTAACATTGTCGGTGAGTACGTAATTAACGGGCTGATAGTTAATCATTTTATTTATTAGATAAATATAGATGAAGTTGATTAAAAATCTAATTCGGCGGCTAATTTAGGCCATATTTATTGCGACTAGTTTGAGGGCGACGAGTGATAGCAGAGATTAAATCGCTATCACTAAATGCTATTTTGCCCCCAAAAGCTCAGTTGTTTGCTTGCAAGAATGGCTAAGATCAAGCGAAGTATCGAGTAAATGGGTATCGACGCCATACAAGCCGATAAGCGTATTAAACAAATTGTCATGGGAATGTGTCCCCTGACTCACTTGCGTGATGATACATTGACGGTCGAGTTGCTTTGACTGGGTGTAGCTTTCTGGTAACCATAGATACCAAGGCACATGGGTTTGCTCTGCTGGCGCAAAGGCATAAGGGGTGCCATGAAGATACATGCCGCTTTCACCTAGTGATTCACCATGATCAGAGATATACATCATTGCCACTTCATAATCGCTGGCATATAGCTCTAATAGTTTTACGATTTCTGACAAAATATAATCGGTATAAACTAAGGTATTGTCATAGACATTGATGATTTCTTCATCACTGCAATTTTCAAGATCGCTGCGCTCGCAGGCGGGGCTAAAATGCTGCTTATCTTTAGGGTAACGCTTGAAATAGGTAGGCCCATGGCTCCCTATCGAGTGCAATATCAATAATTGATTGGTTAAGGTTTGCTGCTTGTTTTCTAATCTCTGCTCGATATGTGAAGCGAACTCGCGCACCAGTACTTGATCATAACAGCTACTACCGTCACACAAGTCATCACTTGAGTCAGTCGGAATATTAAACTCAATCACATGGGCTGCCAGATGTTTATCACCGCCATCATTGTCAAGCCACACCACTTCTGCGCCTGCTGTATGAATAATGTCTAGTAGGTTGTCACTGGCCAGTGCTTTTTCACGGTTATAATTATCGTGAGTGAGGTCGGAAAACATGCAAGGTAATGAATGCGCGGTCGCGGTGCCACATGAGCTGACGTTATTAACAATAATGAAGTCTAAATTTTCAGTGTAAGGATTGGTGTTTCGATGATAACCGTAATAAGCCATATTTTGAGCGCGGGCTGTTTCGCCGACGACCAGTACAAATAAAGTTGGCTTAGTTGGGTTGATATCGATTAAGCGTGCATCTTGGCCTCTAACGGTATAAGGCAAGGGGGTGACAAAGTTGTTTTTATAAAGATATTTTACCGTATTGAAAGCATGGGCTGGTATGATCATTTTTTTAAGGTAAGTATTATTTCGCCCCATGGACACATAGTCCTTATAAAAGCCTAGCAGCACGACTCCTATTAAACCTAAGCCTACAACCACTAATGTTGAGCGTCTCATTAAGGATTTAACTACGCTTTGTGATGGCGTTAGGCGCACTCGCCACAACCATATGGTTGGAATTAGTCCAAACACCACGATATATAAAATAGACGTGGTGCTGATATAGGACAGGGCTTCGCCAGTATTGGTTTCAAAGATATTTTCAATCATGGCGTAATCAAAATATACCTGGTATTTCATGGTGCCATACATGGCTGCTGCAGAGGTGAGCAGTAAGATTGTCAGTAAGGGTTTAAAGATAAACCGAGACGAAAATAAGCAAAAAACAATGATAAAAATGCCCAAGAGTACGAGCGCCGGCGTAAGAGAGAACACTAAATGGCTATCAGTTGATAATTGAAAAATACGTTGGATAAGCCCAAAGTTAATCACCAGCGCAAAATACAGCGCCATCAGCACTATCATCGTTTCTTTGCTGAGTTCTTTTGGGTTAATGGCAGAATATAGGCGCGAGAATGCTGTCATATTAAATGCCTGCTGGTGATGTTAGTCTCTAGTTTTATACTAGTTGAAATTTGGATAGTCGTCCGCTAATTCACCGACACGGTTTTCAGTGTCTTGGTTAGTCTCGTTTAGCGGCGAATGTTTATCTGTTTAAAGCAAACTCTATCCACGGCCGTTTTATCACGATGATATAAGTCATTATCACTAAAAATCTAAGTCTAAGGCAAAGCATAAATAGCTCATTAAACCGATGGTATGCTTGAACTCTTCAGCGCAGAACTCAACAAAATTATCAGCGCAGACTTGCTCAATGGTGACAGGTTTGATGGCAATAAAATCTTTGCGCTTTAATTCTTCAATGAATGGATGATCTTTATCAAATCCACGCGGTGGTCTTATTAAACGGTCCCCAGATAACTCAAACCCAGCTGCGGCTAATTGTACCGAAGCCTTTTTATAACCGTTAGGGTTTTCATCAATACAATGACGAATGGCATTGAGGGCTTTTGATTCAGGATGCCATATTCCTGCCGCTAAAAAACAACCATCATTGGCAAGGTGTAAATATATGCCCGGGGCATGGACATCTTTTGCTTGAAAATGCCGAAACTGAATACCGACGTTAAGCTTATAAGGGCTTTTATCTTTACTGAATCGACTGTCTCGTTGAGGGCGCATCATACTGCCACCGACTTTTTTAGGTACTGCAGTCAGCCTTGGCGATAAGCTGAGGATGGGCCCTTGCATGGCTTCGATAAACTTAAGGGTTGGGGTGCGCACCAAATCTTCATAGGTTTGCTGATGTTGCTTAAACCATTCTCGGTTGTTGTTATCAGCTAACTGACTTAAAAAATTAAAGCTTTGTTGAGAATACATTGGCTGCCTTATTAGTCTTAATCATTCATTGTCTCATAACGGCATATGATAACCATTAGTTCAAATACTTGTTCAATCATATAGATTAAGGTTAAATTCAATCTATTAACAGCTAGGGTTAAGTATCAGAAAGGCTTATATTAAGCTAGCGCTATGCACTGTCAAAGGCTAATTATTGCAGTATTGATAGTCTAGCCTTGGGATTAAACAGAAAACGTTAAAGGTTTACCATGACGACATCGTTACAAGTGCTTGGTTGGTGTGAATGGGCCACATTTCCAGAAATTGCTAATGAACGGGTCAATATGAAAATTGATACCGGCGCCAAAACATCATGCTTACATGCTTTTAAAATTGAACCCTTTATAAAAAATGACCAAGATTGGATTAAAGTGTGGTTTCATCCTCAGCAAAAGTCGCTGCGTGAAGTTGTGTGTGAGTTTGCGGTGTTTGATCGTCGTAATGTCAAAGATTCTGGCGGACATATAACCAGCCGTTATGTGATAAAAACGCCGATTATCATTGGTGAGCATCATTTTGATATTGAGCTGACATTGACTGCTCGTGACAATATGCAATTTAGAATGCTGCTGGGCAGAAGGGCATTATCAGGAAGATTTTTGGTAGATTCATCCGCATCATACTTGCTTGGCGCTTAATTTAAATTGGTTTTTATTCACAAAACTGAGTCATAAAATAAGGACTTATCGTGGCTTTACATTCCGTATCAATCATCAACCCAACCGTTAGCTCATCGTCTTCGGCTTTAGCTGCTATTTCTAATTCAAGCCCTGTAAAGATGACGCCTTCTAAAATCGTCTGTATTGGTCGTAACTATGTCGATCATATCCAAGAGCTGGGCAATGAGATACCTGCAGATATGGTGGTATTTTTAAAACCCAATTCGGCCATCACAACAGAGCTTATTGCTTTTCAACAAGAGCCTATTCATTACGAAACTGAGTTATGTTTTGTCATGAAAAATAACCAATTTTCAGCTGTAGGTGTGGGGTTAGATTTAACCAAAAGGGCACTGCAATCTAGCCTCAAAACCCAGCAACTACCTTGGGAACGGGCAAAAGCCTTTAACGGCTCGGCGCTATTCAGTGACTTTATTCCCCTTGATTCATTAGGTAAATCAGCCTGCGAAAAGTGGGCTTTTCAATTATCAATCAACGAAAAAGTTATCCAAGTGGGTCACAGCGACTTAATGATGTATAGCACATCTGCCATTAAGCAATCGTTAACTGAATTTATCAGTTTAGAAGACGGTGATATTGTGATGACCGGTACCCCAAAAGGTGTGGGAATGGTTAATGCTGGTGATGTTTTTACCATTAAACTATGGGCAGGAAAAGAGTACCAGGATAGTCATTCAATTGAGGCTTACATGTCGAACAATACGCCTTTGCTAACCCAGCAATGGTTGGCTAAATAGTTTTGTTCAAGATAGTAATCTGATGCTTAGCCGCGAAAGCTTAAAGAGGAAATTTTGATTTTAAGGTCTATACTTTTAGCGAAAGACCTTTATCTTAAATCCTGCTAAAAGGAAAGTTAGTCTGTTATCAGGCTAATCAATTAGCTATAAATGAGCGGCTAATTAAATATGACATTTCCTAATTCCTGTATAGAAAAGTATTATCATTTATATCAAAACTTGTTCAATTTCTCTGGTGTGTCATGGTGGTTAATCGATTTATCTGAAGACAGTAATACCTACTATTGCAACGATAGTATGTGTGACATGTTTGCTTTAGATAAACAATTAAATCATCACAGCGTTAAAAAAACCTGTCCCATTGCTGGTGATTACAATAAAAATATTGCTATCAAAGACTCCCAAAAAGCCAACAAGATCCGAGATGATTATCTTAAATTAACAAACGGTGTCATCGAAGAGTTTAATAATCGTTTTCCTTACTACGACAGTCGCGTTGACGATGTACTTTATTTTACCAGTAAAGCAAGGGCGGTACTGCGTGATGATAAAGGCAACGCAATCATTTTATTTGGAGTAATTGAGTGTGAACGCACCAGTGTAGAACTGTTTAAACTATTGAAAATAGATAGTTTAACTGGGCTTAATAACCGCCGAGAATTTGATTCTCAATTAGATTTTGTTATTAACTTAGCCAAAAGAGAGCATCAAAATGTCTCTTTAATCATGTGTGATATTGATTACTTTAAAGCTTACAACGATAGTTTGGGTCATTATCAGGGCGATCAATGCTTAATAAAAGTGGCTCAGTGTATTGCCCGAGTATGCAGCCGTTCGACAGATGTGGTGTGCCGCTATGGTGGCGAAGAGTTTGCCATTATTTGTTATGGCGAAAATGTAGATACGGCTGCACTGGCAGAAGATATTCGTAAAAGTGTCTTTGAGTTAAGTATCCCTCATTTTCATGGGGTAGAGCCCGTAGTCACAATGAGTGTGGGTTTTGTTACCATGACGCCAGATGTTGATACAACGGCCAGAGAGTTTATTGAAAAAGCGGATAGTGCGCTTTATCGCGCCAAAGAGCAGGGCAAAAATTGCTGCATTGAATTTACACTTGAAGTGGCTTAATTATGGTGTCTTTATCAATATCTGTCGAGATCCCCGTGATCCGAGCGAAGCGAAAGTTGCGGGGGTAGTTCACTAGGTTGACTGGATACGGTTTGGGCGATGGTATAAGTACAATTTGGGTTTATCTGAATATATGGATCTAGAATGTTAAATCTATAAGCCTGTAGAGTAAGGCTTATAGATTGAATTTGTATCATTCTCAGAGTTAATTCACCGCAGATTTCTCTAGCCGGCAGTGTTAAAAATCTGGCTAAATGAAGGGCGTTGATGAATTTCAATTGGCACACTTAGTTTTCTTGCTAAGTCACTAGCTGCAATAATACCGCGAATATGATGAAGTTCGTGATCAATCACTAACATATGGTGCAAGCTGTTTTCTTTTAAAATACGTACCACATCGCTGACTTTTGCAGTGGCAATTTGATCATAGTCAAACGCTTGAAGATCTTCTCTTTTTACCATGACATCAGTCACTAGCACTTCATCAATGTTGTGTTCTAGCTTTTTCGCTGTCATTAATAAATTATGATGTGAGAGCTCTTGCATGGTAACCACACCAAGGAATTTATCATCCTTATCAATAACAAGTCGCATATAAGCATGGGTTTTTTCCATGATTTTACCTGTGCCTACCGCAGTGGTTGACGCATCAACTACGATTGGACGGGCAACATCAAAGTCAGTAAAAATATCTAATGCAGGTGAGTCCATATGTGCAACTTGAACTTTGCTTGACCATAGTAAGTGATCGACAGATGCGGTGCTGAATAGTTGTAAATTTCTCATTGGCTAACTCCGTTACATTAAAATAAGTAGATCTGGTAACTGAATATAGCGTTGGCTAACTTTCAGGATTGGTGCGACGTTTAAAATTGAGGGGCATCAAAAAAACCATAACCTTAGGCAGTAAGAATAGCGCTGCTTAAACATGTAAGGCAAGTACATGAATGACATTTAATATTGGTTAAGCCATTGTTGTGGTTGTGAGTTTTATGTGTGGTGTGTGCCTAGTTGTGTTAATGTCGAACCTCTCTAAATTGACGAATCCATTTATCCATGGTTGGCTTGCCTACACTCATGTTTTGAGCAGCTTCAACAATTGAGTAATTTTGAGCTAGCACTAAATTGAGAAGATTCAAGTTTGAACCCTGCGCGAAAAAGTCTTCTTGTACGTTGCTCATAGTGTCACCTGTTAACTTATGAGGTGATGATATCATCTCTAACTAGGTGGCCAAATTAGCTATGACACTACTGACTCCACTCCACAAACTAAGTGCTGCTGTTGCAAGACAACGGCTATCAACAAAGTATGGCGACACAGAAATACAACACAGGCATTTTTACAAACCTAAAAACAGCTACGTTGGAATGTGCTACGACCTAAGGCCAACACTTAACGCGAATAGCGCTATAAAGATGCCTTATTGCTTTCGCATCAGTAAATACATTGCCGCACTAAGTAGTAGCATGGCAATGGTTGTATAAATCCAGTTAACATCGATATTGCCACCTGTCATTAATACAAACACCGGGATTAGAAAAACATAAGCTGAAACTTATTGCTTTCGCATCAGTAAATACATTGCCGCACTAAGCAGTAGCATGGCAATGGTTGTATAAATCCAGTTAACATCGATATTGCCACCTGTCATTAATACAAACACCGGGATTAGAAAAATATAAGCTGAAACTTGTTGCGGTGCTAATTTTACACTGGCTTTTTGAAACAGGAAAAAGCTAATCGCAGTGGCAAAAACAGCAAGGTATAAGCACGCCAACCAAGCATTGCCAGAGACCTGTTGCCAGTTGAAGTCGATTATCTGTGGGGTTAAACAAACCGATAATATAATCGCGGCAGCGATTAGGCTCCAGCCAGTAAATACCATAAAGTTCTCTTGTCGATAGCAGGCTTTTATGACCAGAGGATTAGCTGCCATAGCAATGCAGCCCAGCATAAACAGACTGTAACCTGTGTTCCATTCAAAATCCAAGTTAGCATTCGATTGCTGCAGGACTAAAAAAAGTGACGCACTAAAGCCGACAATAAGTGCTAACCAATGGCTTAACTTACCCACCTTTCTATAAATTAGCATGGTTAATACAGCCGTAATTAACGGCAGCGCAGTGGAGAGTGCACTGGTGGCAAAGGCCGAGGTTTTAGTTAAGGCACTAAACATGGCAGAAAAATAACCCAGTGCGGGCAAGGATACTAAGGCATAACGCAATAGGCTTTTAGCGCTAGGTAAATTAAAGCGCCGAGTAACAATTAATAGGACCACAAATAATGAGGCAGCAATAACGTATCTAAGCCAAGTGGCAATCATTGGTGGAACCTCAAGCATTAATTGCTTGCCTACAGGAAAAGTCATCGCAATGATGAAGGTGAAAAATAGCATTTGGATATGGGGACGCGCCGACTTAAACATATGTAAACCTTAAATGAAAAAAGGGGCGAAAACTCGGCCCTTTAGTGTTAATTCTAGCGACTTTTTCACATCGTGCTTTTTAAATAGCGACTTTGCTCTATGGGAATTAATGCTCCCTTTGAACGCTTTGTTGCCAAAACTGCTTCGACAAGTTGGCCGTTTTATTGGATAAACGAGTCATTTGCTCACATTTGATTTTAGCTTGGTCTGTTTGCGCTAAGCTGGTATTGGATAACTCATTAATCACCACGATGGATTGACTGATATCTTCGGCTACCGAGGCTTGTTGGCTCATGGCGGTGGCATTCATTTCTGCCATCGCCTGAATATTATCTAACGAGGCGCGTAACTGATCAAAAGCGCTATCGGCATCCTCTGCTAATTTCACTGAAAGATCCGCTTGTGCCTGACCTGCATCCATAGCTTTAGCTGCGCTTTGGGTACTTTGCTGAAAATTGCTCACAATGCTACCAATTTGAGTGGTGGACTCAGTGGTTCGCATCGACAATTGACGCACCTCATCAGCCACTACGGCAAAACCTCGACCAGATTCCCCCGCTCGGGCGGCTTCAATGGCGGCGTTAAGCGCCAACAAATTAGTTTGCTCAGCAATGCCTTTTATCTCACTAAGTACTGCTGAAATAGCATGGCTGTCATGTTCAATTGATTCAACAATGGTTGAGAAATGGGTCACTTCTTGTCTTAACTTACTAATGGCAGCAACTACATTCACCATACGTTCCTGACCTAATGTGGAAGCGTTATGACTACGGGTAATTTCTTGAGCTGTGTTATTGGTGTTATCACTGACTTCAGTAAAGCTGGTGGTCATTTCCTCCATGGCTGTGGCGACCTGAGTAGTTTGCTGGCATTGGCTTTGAGCACGCTCACGCGTATCAATAATAGTCTGATTAAGTTGCTCACTTTGTTCACTAATTGATGTGGCTGAATCAGCCATGCGGCCAACGACGCCACCGGTTTCAGTGATTAAGTAATTTAATGCTAAATCGATTTTGCTTATGTCAGTTTGGCTACCGGTTAAAATGCCGCAGGCAATGGGGTCGTCAATGATGGTAGTGGCTTTAACCATTAACGCTTTCAAGGGTTGGCAAAGGTAGTTTATGCCTAGTGCTGCGACAATAGTGCAGATTGTCGCGGCCGCAATGCTAAGGGCTGGAGTTGAAATCATGCTGGTGGCAATTGTGCTGATTAACAAGATAAACATTGCCCATAAACTTAGCTTGCCGACAAAACTCATGATGGGACTAGCGAGTTCTTTTGGCGCTATGCCATCATTGAGTTGCTGATAAACCTTTTCTGCAGTCGCAATTTGGGCTTTGGTTGCTTTACGACGAATCGACTGAAATTCATGTATTTCACCATTTTCATATACTGGCGAGATATAGGCATTAACCCAGTAGTATTTACCGCTTTTAGTACGGTTTTTGACGATACCAACCCAAGGTTTTCCGGAGTTAATACATTGCCACATAGACTCGAATGCTTGGGGCGGCATATCTGGATGGCGAACAATATTATGGGGCTGCCCATATAATTCATCTGCGCTAAATTCTGAGATGTTGATGAACTCTTGATTGGCGTATTTAATGTTTCCTTTAAGGTCGGTGGTCGATAACAGAATGCAGTTATTGGTGAGTGCTCGCTCACTATTTATAATAGGTTGATTTATACGCATGGTAACCATTAGAGGATATAAAAGTGGCTACATTTTGCCTGAGCTGCATTATGGATAAATTGATAGCGGTCAAGTATTTATGATCTATTGTTAAGATTTAAATATTAGCATTTCAATATGTTAACTTTAAAATTAATCTGTTTCACCGTGTCTTATTATTACAAGGGCAAAATGACCAAGTGAGATAAAACAGCTAAGCAGCCAAAAGGGGGAATTACTTTCCTCAGGTCTTTTGTCATTCCCTAATTTGTTGCTTAGACCGAATTTTGCAATAAATAGATTAACAATTTAAAGCTTCAGAAATCACTATTGCTTATCAAGATAATCAACCACGGCCTCAGTGCGACTTTCTGCATGTTCGATTAACTCATCAATAGCGCGATAGAAGTCACTTGAGCTTTCTAAGAATGAATAACCTGACAATTCAGTGGTGGCATAGGGCTCAATTAATGCTGAGTAACTGTTGTAGATCGCCTGCATTTTATTCGTTTCATAGGCATCATTAATTACAGTGAGTAAATATTGGTTATAGGTATCGCGATAAGTGTCATCGGCATAAATTTTAGCAATCAGTGGCCAGCTGTTTGAATTAATATCGGCAAAATCTAACGCTAGAGCGCCGCCCATTTTGCCATCTTGTAAGGCTTCATTATTGTCCCATGGGATCCAGGTGAGTTTTGCGGTATCTGGGTCGTTGTATAAGTAAAAATTATGCGGCATTAGGCCATAGGTGTCCCAGTTTTGAATCACCCCGTTTACGGCTAAATACTTAAGGAACACATCCACATCAAATACCGCTTCAAGGTTTGCGCGCCAGGTTTGTGGGTCAGTGCTGGCAGTATCGTCATGTAAGGCGTCAAATAATGCGAGGATATCTGACCAATCCTCATCATCTTCATTGGTTTTCTTCTCAAAGTTGTCTTGGCTAAATGTGCCTTCAATAAACATGGCACCATCATCTTCTGGTTTATATAGGTTGCCATCATCGCTAGCAAACTGGCTATCAATCACAGTATCGTCGACTTCTTCAACCAGCGTATATAAGCCAAAATATTCAGGGCCGTCACCATGATCAACATACAAGGTGTAAAAAGCGGTATGTGATACTGCAAGGCCCGCATCTTTAAAGACATCAGCAGCGACTTTTTCACGTAAAAGTGACTCATCATCATAGTTATTTTTCAGGCTTAACTTTTTGAAACCATAAAAGCGTTGGTTATCGATTTGGGGGTAATCATCTTCAAATTCATCAAAATCTAACTTAAACGACAACTTAAGCACGCCGTTCTGCCAGCTTGATTGCAACGACGAGTTACCTTTAAAGCGGATCCCAACGCGATACCATTGCTTGCCTTCATAATAGATATCCGCAGGCACCATTATTGGGTTTTCATCGCTATCTAGAAGACTATTAGAACCTGAAGATGTGCCAAAACTGCCGTAGGTGTTCGTCATATCATCGAGCATGCTATTCCAGCGGTCTTCGGTAACCACAAAATCTAAGCGTTTGACTTCAGTATCACTGAATACTTCTTCAAAATTAGGATCGACATTTTTACTGTGAGTCTCATCAGTCCAATCAATGGTCTCAAAATCTGTGTCACTGTAATCCTCTTCTGGAATGATAATGCCAGTTTCAGGTGTGGTGTCTTCGGGCTCTGTGGTTTCGTCGTTACCGCTGCAACCTGAAAGTAATAAACCACAGCTAAGGCTTGCGAGTAATAAAAACTGTAAGGGGATCCCGGTTAATCGAGTCGATGAAAAGCAAGCAATATTGAGCATAAGAAACTCCTGATAATGACGCTATTTTTTGGTAAATGAACGGAATACAAGGTTGTTGTCAGGTTAGGGTAATCAATTAAAGTGCAGAACTGGTGCAGAAAGGGTGGAACAAAGCAGTAGTTTTATTGAACTGTCTTGATTGAACCGCCTTGATGGCACCATTTTGTTGGTCGTTAGTGAAGCAGCGCAGTCAATCGCTGCAATCACCTATGGATTTAGGGGGCTGAAAGCGGTTAAAACGATGGGACTGTATTATTAACCTAGTGCTTACTCGTTGTCAGTTAAGACTATACGTTGTCAGTTAAGACTATACGTGGTCAGTTAAGACTAGGCGTGGTCAGTAGAAACTCTAGCGACAATATCTGCAGTGGTACCGGTTTCAGCCAGCTTTGGGAATATAGAGTTAACGCTATTGTTATGAACATCCATATTAAAATCAGTAATGGCATCTGTAGCGATGGTGACATTGTAGCCCAGCTCAAATGCTTGTCTTGCGGTTGACTCTACTCCCATGCTGGTGGCTATGCCACTAATGACTACTTGGGTGACTTTTAATGATGCTAAGTATTTATGCAGCTCAGTTGAAGTAAAAGCGCCCCAAGTGTTTTTGGTTAACTGTAAATCCTCTTGCTGAGGTTGTAACTCATCAATCAAGTGGCTCCAATTTTCTGGTTTTTGTTGCTGCACTCTGACTTGTTCGGTGCGCCCAGGAGCGATGCCATCAACATTAACTAATACAATGGGCAAACTGGCATAGCGAAATAACGACACTAACTTACAACTATTCTCGATGACTTCTTGGATGGGGTGGCAAGTATCTAAGGTCACCAGACCTTGTTGTAAATCGATTACGATCAAGGCTGTTTGGGTATCAATGGTGGTAATACTCATAACGATAGCTCCTAGTTGTTAAGCGGCTTGGACTGACGAGGATCAAATACACCCAATATACCATCATAGCTTAACGGACAAGGGCTAGCATCACTGAGTCGGCAGTATCGTTGGTTTTTGGTGATAAATGACAGCAGTAACGGAAAATAATTTTACTTGGGATAAGGATGATTTTGCTGCTAACTCAGAGCCCTGAGTAATAACTGCTTGAATTACCACCTAGAAGCACGTAATACTCTTGCTAGCATGTTTATTGTTCAATCCGATATGGAGCATCGATTTTGGAGCATATAGTTTGGAATTTAGACCCTGTTATGTTGTCGTTTATGGGGCTAAAAATACATTGGTATGGCGTGTTGTTTGCCACCGCCATTATCAGTGGTTTTTTGGTTATGAGGCGTATTTATGTGCTTGAAGAACTTGATCTCGAGTCACTGGATGATTTAGTCATATATTGCGTGGTTGGCATTGTTGTGGGGGCGCGATTAGGGCACGTGTTATTTTATGAGCCAGGCTATTACTTTGCCAACCCCTTAAAAATATTTGCCATTTGGAAAGGCGGGCTTGCCAGTCACGGCGGCACGGTCGGCGTGTTATTAGCCATGTACCTTTATAAACGCAAGGTGCAGTTACCGTTTTTATTCTTGATGGATCGCATTGCCATTGCTACGGGGATTTTCTGCTTTTTCGTCCGTATGGCTAATTTTACCAATTCAGAAATTGTCGGGGTGCCAACTGATAAGCCTTGGGGAATAATTTTTCAGCGTATTGATATGCTGCCACGTCATCCGGCGCAATTATATGAAGCAATCACCTATTTAGGGCTATTTATTCTAATGTGGCTGCTATATCGCTTTACTGAGATGAAACAAAAACAAGGGGCATTATTAGGGCTATTTCTAGCGTTGGTTTATGGCTCACGTTATTTAATTGAATTTGTAAAAGTAAGACAGGCTGACTTTGCCCAAGATTGGAGTATGAGTGTAGGGCAAATGCTTAGCGTGCCATTTGTGCTATTGGGGCTAGGGTTAGTGGTTATGGCTTATATGAAAAAGCTGCCAGATGCTTCAGTCAGTTAGCTTTAAGCGATAAAAAAATGCCAGCGATTATATCGCTGGCATTTTTCAAAAAGGGATAGATATTTTGGTGCTGCAAAATGCTAAGCGCTCACTTGAGCTTAATCGCGCAAGGTCCTACTGCGTTTCTTAAGGGGACTAGCTTTTCATTGGCCAAGAGATTTTTTTACTCCCGTAGTAGCCAAGCAGCATACTGGCCATGAACCAGTAAATCGCCGACTCACCGCGTAACAAACTTGCCACCGCAGGTCCTGGGCAAATGCCTACCATTCCCCAGCCAAGACCAAAAATAACTGAGCCAATAATTAACTTAGGTGTAAGCCCCTGTGGCGTCGTTGGCATTTCATCGCCATTAACGGCATGAGTACGGGGTTTGATTAAAAAATGATAACTTGGCAAAAATACCAATAGTGCGCCACCAATAACAAACGCTAAGCTGCCATCCCAATTGCCGGTGACATCCAAAAAATTAAGCACCTTGTAAGGGTTTACCATTTGCGAAATATTCATACCTAAGCCAAATAACAGCCCGGTGATTAACCCTACTAAGACCTTAAACATGCACACCTCCAGACAACCACACCACTAACGCCGCACTTAACATAAATATCACAGTGGCAATCATTGAGCGCATTGATAGGCGACCTATGCCGCAAATACCATGGCCGCTAGTGCAGCCATTAGCGAGTTGGGTACCAATACCGACAGCTAACCCGCCAACCAATAACCAAGTTAATGAATAGTCAGGTAAAGCGGCAGTGTGAAGGCCCATTAAAGGGTCAAACAATAAACTGGCAGCCATGGCGATAACAAAAGCCACTCGCCATGCTCTGTCTTTGTTGTTAGCGCCAAAAATGCCGCCTAAAATGCCACTGATCCCGGCTGTTTTGCCACTCAATAGCATGAGCATGGTTACCGAAAGGCCTAATAGCATTCCGCCAAATAAGGCACTCCAAGGGGTGAATTCTGTCATTCAACACTCCAATATAATTTAACGGCTGTAACACCTAATTGTCAGCGTGGTAACAATTAACGCTATCGCGCAGCATTAATTTCACACAAGCCATTGTTAAAGCAAGGTTTTAGAGCAGTATACAAGAGCGGGTATATTAATAAAATCTAATCTTATGAAATTTTGTTTAACTAGTTGTGCATTAGAAAAAACTTATGGATAATGTGTTTTATTCAATATGTGAACTATATAGAACGATGAATAAAAAGTATGGCAGACGACATCGTCGCAAAACACTAAGTTGCCATTACAGTTATTTCAGTTCAGCAATCGGTTGTAACGGGAGAGAGTCATGTCAAAAATTTTAATTATCGGTGGTGTAGCGGGTGGCGGATCAGCTGCAGCGCGTGCTCGTCGTCTTAGTGAAGATGCTGAAATCATCATGTTTGAACGAGGCGAGTTCGTATCGTTCGCCAATTGTGGTTTGCCTTACCATATTGGTGGTGACATCAAAGATAGAAGCAAGCTATTGCTACAAACGCCAGAAAGTTTCTTGGCACGCTTTAACGTTGATGTTCGCGTCATGAATGAAGTAACTGCAATCAATAGCGTAACTAAGTCGGTCACGGTAAAAGATTTGATCAGTGGCAATGAATACACTGAAACTTATGACAAGCTGTTACTTAGCCCAGGTGCTGGCCCCATTGTTCCGCCTATTGCTGGCATTGATAATCCGCTGACGCACTCGTTACGCAATATCCCAGATATGGATCGCATTCTTAATACCATCAAAACCAATAAACCCGAGCACGCAACAGTGGTTGGCGGTGGCTTTATTGGGTTAGAAATGATGGAAGCGTTTCATCAACTAGGGATAAAAACCACTTTAATTGAAATGGCCGAGCAGGTGATGACTCCTGTTGATCGTGAAATGGCAGGATTTGCTCATGCTGAAATTCGCCAGCAAGGTGTGGATTTAAAACTTGGAGTAGCACTTGAAGCTGTTGAGTTTACTCCTTGCGATCATATCTTAAGTATTGAGTCGGGCGAAAATGAAGCCCACCAACACAAGCAAGGTAAGTTAAGCCTTAGCCTTAATAATGGTGAGTCCTTAGAGACTGATATTCTTATTATGGCCATTGGTGTTCGACCTGAAACCAAACTTGCTAAAGAAGCGGGTTTAAAAATTGGCGATTTAGGCGGTATTTATACCAATGAAAACATGCAAACCAGTGATCCAGATATTTATGCCGTTGGTGATGCAGTAGAAGACAAAGACTTTGTGACTGGTAAGCAAACCTTAGTGCCGCTAGCAGGGCCAGCTAACCGCCAAGGGCGTATGGCAGCAGATAATATGCTTGGCCGCAATGAAACCTATAAGGGTACACAAGGCACCGCAATTTGTAAGATTTTTGACCTTGCAGTTGCTTCAACAGGTCAAAATGAAAAGCAATTAAAGCGTGATGGCGTTGAATACCAAAAAGTGTATGTGCATACCGCAAGCCATGCAAGCTACTACCCAGGCGCAGAAATTGTCTCGTTTAAAATGCTATTTGACCCTAAAACAGGCAAGATTTTTGGCGCTCAAGCAGTGGGCAAAGATGGGGTCGATAAACGTATTGATGTGATGGCGGTTGCCCAACGTGCCGGTATGACAGTTGAACAGCTACAAGACCTTGAACTGACCTATGCACCGCCTTATGGCAGCGCTAAAGATGTCATCAACCAAGCGGCATTTGTAGCCAATAACCTTATCAAAGGTGATGCAAGCGCGATACATTTTGAAGAAATGGATGATTTATCGGCAGATCAACTCTTGTTAGATGTCCGTAACCCAGGCGAGCTTGAAGCGGGTGGCTGTATCGCTGGCGCGATTAATATCCCTGTAGATCAACTGCGTCAACGCATGAGCGAATTACCAAAAGACAAAGAAATCGTCATTTATTGTCAAGTAGGCCTGCGCGGTAACGTCGCTTATCGTCAGCTGGTGAATAACGGCTTTAAAGCCCGAAACCTTATCGGCGGTTACCGCACCTATAAGTTTGCTAAAGCATAAAAGCTTTTTTTAATTTTTAGTTGTTATTAAAAAAGCCTGCAGTAATTTGCAGGCTTTTTTTTAAGTTAACTGTCCCGTCCTGAGATAAGTTGAATATGCTTTTATTTCTAATTAGTTATTGTGCTCAGTAATTCAATGGCTAAAACTTTAGTATTGAAATTCAACTTAATCATTTAAATTTACCACTTGTAAGCTGAATTAGCTTATTTTTAAGGCTGTAGGTTACGGCTTATAGCTGTAGCAAGCTAAATAATGTATGTGAGCCTAGAAGATAATAACTGCGACACCCCATGGTGAAAGTACTTTGAGAACAAGGAGGTGGCTACATACTTTTAAACCTTAGGTAAACATGATGAATTACTCAAAGTTATGTCCATGCTGTAAAGAAGAAACCGTTTTTTATAAGATTCATCGTACTTTTTGGGAAAGAAACTTTAAGTATAAAGAGTGGGATAAGCTATGTTGTCACGCTTGCGAATCTATTTTTTTTATTAATAAAGTACACCCACAGCAACATAAAATAGTGTTGAATACTGTACTTAAATCACATTGAATTTTTAAAACATTAATTTAAACAACAAGGATAATTGTGCGTTTTTGACAATTATCAGTTACTTCAAATCATGGCTTTTAATAAAGTTAATTATTATAAGCGAATGGACTACAGCCTTAGATTCGTCATTTGATGGATATGAATACACAAATGTCACAGCTGTGCTTACACGAAAGGTTGACCTTTCACATCCATGTGATCGTGATATTTGTATCTTATACTGCCCCTACGGCAGGTAATTGGGGCTTAAATGCAATCCCCAACTCCAGCCAGATGTTAAAACCTAAAAAAACCAACAAAAAAGGCATCTTTCGATGCCTTTTCTTTTTAGCTTTTAACCCGAAATAACTAAAGGTTATTTCAACAACGCCACTGCTTCCATATCCAGTTCTATATCAGTACAACCTTTGGCACAATATATTCCTGGTGCTTTGTCTGTCGGCTTCGCCTTTCTAGTATTAGGCGGTAATTGCAGCGTGAGCGGTTTTTTACATTCACTGCATTCTGCGCTGTTGCCTTTCAGCATGCGCTTTATCAAGTTCTTTTGTTGGTTAAATGACTCTTGTGTGGTGCCATTTACCGCTGAAAAATCCAGTTTTTGTGTTTCGCTCATTACCGCTACCTATATGAAAATTGTCTTAGCTTGATTACAGCACTTAATCACTTGACCTGATCAAGTGGGCTCCAACGTTGTAATGCTACTGGTATTGCTACGCCTTGGGCGGTCAGTAGATTAATACGTGCTTGATAAGCTGCGCCGTGCATCAAGTGTTTTGCTAAGTCTACCGCATTTCGCTGGGTATAATCATCTAAATAGCTGCCTTTTGCCCATTCATTGAACGCGCCAAGTGCTGGACCTGCCCAAATTTGGTAATCCATTTCACGGCCAACTTCACCTGAATTCGACCAGCGACTTGAAAGGCCAAGGTACCAACGGAAAATAAGCGCCATTTTACGTTTTGGATTACCTTGTGCGCGTTCGATTTGCTTAGGATCGCGTTCGTTAAAATGCGCCACTGTTCCTGCCCAAATCTCATCAAGGCTTGCACGGAACACTTGTTTTTCAAGTTTTTCACGCTCCTCTGCTGGAATCGCTTCGATAGACTCATAACGGCTATAAATCTCGTATAGCTTATTAGCACGCATTGGGAATAGGGTGCCGCGTTTAACCACTTGCAGTTTCACGCCCATTTCGAACATGTCCGCAGCTGGTGCCATGGTCACGTCAGCCATTTCAGTGGTGGCAAGCAGTTTACGAGTATGTTCACTGGCGCCTGCTTCAACACACGCTTGGTTGATAGAGCCGGTAACAATATAAGCTGCGCCCATATTGAAGGTCGCCAGCGCGGCATCAGGGGTACCCACGCCGCCACCACAACCGACACGAATAGGCGGGTTGTAGTTATATTCAGCTTGTACCTTGTCTTTTAAGGCCAAGATAGTCGGCAGTAACGTCACTAAAGGTCGGTTATCGGTATGACCGCCAGAGTCAGCTTCTGCAGTAATATCATCAGCCATAGGAACAAGCTGAGCTAGCTCCATTTGCTCGGGGGTGATTAAGCCTTCATCAACCAATTTTTGCAGTATTTTAACTGGCGCAGGTTGCATGAACTTAATCGCGACTTCGGTGCGGCTCACTTTGGCGATAACTTTGTTAGCAACAACCACATTGCCGCTAGCATCACGGCTTAAACCTGCCGCGCGGTAGTAAACAATTTGCGGTGTTAAGCCTAAGAAAGCCGATGCTTCAACGGTGCGTACTTTATGTTTTAAAAATAACTCAACGCTACCACGCTCAAGGGCTGGCTCGCTTGGGCTGTGAATTAAGTTAAACATGTATGGGCCGTTTGGCAGCGCCGCTTGAATGCGGTTAATGGCTTGCTCTACCCGTGAAGGAATTAAGCCCGCAGCGCCAAACGAACATAAGATGCCCGCTTGACCGAGGGCGATAACTAATTCTTCAGATGAAATACCATTAGCCATTGCGCCAGCATAGTATGCGTATTTAACCCCGTGTACACGGCGGAAGTTACTATCACCTAAGCTCTGGGTGCCAAGTGCGGGTGCAAAAGCGCTGACAGGTAAGTCTTGGCCGCTGCTAATGCTTTCTGTGACAACTTGGGCTTTTTGAGAAACCCCTAAGCCTTTTTCAGGATGGCTCACCAAGTAACAAGCTTGGGAAAGCTCTTTTAATTTATTACCGATAGCGGCAGGGTCAAAGCTGGCATCACTTGGGGCAACTTGCCAAGGCCATGGAGATAGCTTTTCGTTTTGAGTGCTAATTGTCATTATTAATCCTTATGCCTCTTCGATACAGATTGCGATATCTTTTACTTCGTAAATTCTTAAGCCATCTTTGCTTAAGTTTGCGTCACCAATAATGATGCGCTTGCCGTTTTCATCTTTCACGGCGCTGATATGCACGTCTAATGACATTTGCTTGTTCAGCGGGTTAATTTGACCGCGATACTTCCACTTTATGTCAGATAAAATCTGGCCAAACTTCGGATTGGTAAAGCCTTTACCTAAGTCTTTACTGATGGCGTAAGTTTGCATTAACTCGATAATAGCTTCAACGCCTAATGAGCCAGGCATAACCGGATCTTGATGAAAATGGAACTGGAAGAACCAATCGCTTGGGTCAATGGTGCGTGAACCCGATAGGTAACCTAGACCATTTTTACCGCCTTTATCAACGATTTCAGCTTTGTCGATAAAGTTAAGCTGACCGCCAGCTAAGCGATAATGTGGCTGGTTAGCAGGGGCGTGGAATACCCGCGACTGCTTATCGAGTAAATCGACAGTAATATCAGCGGCGACATTATTATCAATATGCCAAGGATGAGTAATACGGCCGTTATCAATCCCTAATTGGTTTTTAAGGGCGTCGCCTTTAAAGTAACCAAATACTGCGCTGCCTTTATAAAATGGCTCGCCATCAACACTTAATTCAAAGGTAAAGCTTTGAATGATGTTACTACCTGCAATCACGGTGGATAATAACTTTGAGTCATTGACGATAGTTTTACCGCGTAAATCAACATCACGTAATAGCTCACCGCTACCATCTAGGTTACGGAAGAATAACTCTTGGCCCGGGAAACCTAGTGTGGTGCCCATATAGCCTGAGATAAAGCCGTTAGGTTGCAGAGAAATTTCCATTAATACCGAGTAAGGCATCACTGAAGCGTGGCTGTTTTTTGTAAAGTACCAAGCGTCTGCAGGCACTTCGTATTCAGCGATACACGATGACGGCTTTTTAAGTTCGCCACGTTTACCTTGAATATCGACCACTCGCGTAGTGAGCTGCAAATCGCCACATGGGGTACGTGGTGGTATAAAGCCGCGGTAAATGCTGAAGTCTGGGCCAAAACAGTTTTCAATGTTGCCGGTTGCAAATTCGAACATGTGGTATGGCGTAAAGGGTAGCGTATCAGGGCTGCGGTTTGGGTAATCAGGAATAAGCGGCGCTTCAACATGTTGCAGCGGAATAACGCCTTTATTGGTTGCTGCAGATAGGTCAGGTATTTGTGACATTAACGGTGCATTTTTTGATGCAGGCTTATTATCAGCATTTGAACCAGTAGCAGTTACTTTTGTTGTTGAATGAGTCGCAGTGTCGTTAATAACAGTATCGTTAATATATCGCGCGCACTCGCTCTCTTCTTTAAGCATCACACCCAGATTTTGGAAATCAACCACAGCTTTACCGTTAAGCAAAATATCAATATTGGCTTTGGCATATGGGCGAGGGTGAATACCAATCTCAGTCACTTCCATGCGGTAAGTCAGTTCACCGTGTTGTGGCAGAACTTGACCACGACAACGCACTTTTTGCGAGGCATTTTCAAGTGGCTGGAAACGACCATTTTCAACTAAGGTGTGCATACCAATATGCAGCATGAAGAACTGCAGTAATTGACCACAACCTTCAGCCATTAGTGAGCCAGCCATGACTTGGTCGCCCTTAAAGTGACACGGGAAATACCAGTGATCAGGTGCCAGTGTTTTATGACCTTCAATGAAGCCTAAGCCCCATGCGCCGCCATGAACATCTAGATTGACAACTTGCTCAATCATTAAGAATTTTTCAGAGGCGAAGCATAATGAATCTTGCTTACCTGAAGCCAGTTGATGGTTTTGATGCTCACCCGCAAAACAAGCGCCGATATCGGCGTGCAGTAAGTTATGGATTTGACCATAATCAAACTGGGTTTGAGCGCAATGCAATAATGGCTCAAAACGTGGCTTATTCGGGTTGTTAAACGCATCTTCACGCAGTTTAATTTCATCTTCGGTGCGAATTACGCCTTTACCATCATCAAGTTCTTGGTCAGTAAAGAAGCCTGCACAACCACCGTCCATTTTCAGGATCATCTTATCGCCAACAAAACACTCGTAAGAGAAGAAGAATAATAAGGTGTCGCCATTTTTAGCGAAATTATTAATCTTAATGTCATAACGAAGCGTGTCGCCACCGCGTGGTAAGTCGTCTAAAAAGGTCAGCGTACAATCAAGTAAACGATAAACGCGCTCACCTTTGTTTTCAAAATCAATGCCCAAGTAACTGATCAGCATTAAGTCACATTGACCAGATTCAACCGCGACAGCCCAAGGTATTTGGCCATCAACTAAATAGGGCGCATCAACTGGGATATCATATTCAGTGGTCATTGAACATGGCTTATATTGGTTCATGGTGGCATCTAATTTAGTGACGCGCGAGACCAATAAGTAATCAGTGGTAGGCAGGCGTACGCGGCGTGAGTAGTTATCAATAACAGCGTAATCAGGACCAAATACCTTGGCGATGTCGCCTTCAGCGTATTCAACTAAATCAGCATAATTCCAGATACATGGCTTATCCGCAGGGATAGGCGCGATATAAGGTGGCACACTGGCATGATTTGGGCGCAGTGTCGGCGCGACTGCGACTGCAACTGGCTGAGCTAGCACGTTTACTGCTTGAGTCGGGGCGCTTTGTACTGGTAAAGCGTACGACTGACCATTGGCCTGCGCAAGTTGCTGCTTCATCAGTGCATCAGCAACTTTCAAACCTTCATTACGGCTTTTTAAGAATGCCAGTTGCGCTTGATGTGCTAACCACTGGTTTTGTTCAAAAGCAGTTAGATGTGCTGGCGGAACTTGTGCTTGAGCTTGTGCAAGCGAAGGTGTTTGCACTGAAGATGCAGGTTCCTGTTTAGCAGGACTGAACTGGGTAGAACGATCTGAAAACGGCATAGGGAACTCTATTATTGTTGATGGTGAATTCACCATCGCTTGTTTAGTCGTTGAAGTATTTTGCTGCTCACTCATTTGAGGTGCTTCAAAATGTCCTCGGCTCGTCATTGCTGTGACAGCAGCAGACGCTAAGGGTTTTATTTGGGCTGTTTTAGCTCGGATGCTATTAATCTCAGCCAGTGGCGCATCGACAATATGTTGGTAAATATCGCGGCCACCAAGGCTAACTTGCTTAACTAAGCTGAGCTTCTTGGCTGTTTGCTGCTGGATATCGATGTCTAAACGCTGCTGACTCGCACCTTGTTGCTGCGATGTTTGGCTCAGCAATAGCTGTGAACATTGGTTTTCACTCAATGTGGCTACGATGGCATGTTGAGGCGCTGCTACTGTATGAGGCAGTGCTGAGTTATTAAGAACTGCTTGCTTAGGCAGTGCTAACAAACCATGTAATAAACTGGCGATTCCAGATGCAGCAAAGGTATGGCCAATACAAGATTGAGCAGTAGTGCTTAGGGACTGGCTAAACAACTGCGATAAGGCTTGCGAAGCCTTGATGCTTGACGTGTTTAAGCAAGCAGGCGCTTGGTTTAATTCAAGTAATTGAATATCCGTACTACTTAATCCAGTTTGAGTCAGCAAGGTATCAGCGATTGAGCCGATTTGTTCACTATAACCAAATTCAAGGCTTTCAATGGTGCCGTAACTGCCAGCAAAGCCAGATGCACTTGTACCTTCATCAGTCATATCTTGATCAGAAAGCGCGCCTAGGGCTTGATGAATCAAGTCCACATTGGAAGCGTTTGCTTTAGTAGCCTGCAATACGATAGCACCAGCACCTTCACCAATTGATAAGTTCTGCTTACTGGCACTAGCTTGAGCAAGCGAGGCTGTCTTTAGGACGATATTCTCAATGCTACCTGATAAGTCTACTGCAGCAATAATCACTGCATCCAAAGGCTCTTGGCGAGATTCCATCGCCAGTAGATTTTGCGCCACATCAATACAGCGGTTAACCGATTGCTCACCGGCAGAAATCGTGAAAGCAGGGCCATTGAAGTCCCAAAGTGATGAGATGCGCGATGCCATAATATTACCAATGAAACTGGTATATTGATTTAACTTCGCCGCATCTAACACGCTATCCATCGCAATGGTTTCAAGTGCTTGGTATTCAGACTCTGACAAGTTAACGCCATGAGCTTTTAGGCTGGCTGCTATTTGCGTATGCAAGTTAACACGGCCACGGAATTGATGTAATTCAAGCTCCGTTTCCATTGCGACTAGCACAGCAACCTTACTGCCAGATTCAAGCTTTGCGTCATGAATGGCTTCATCTGCGACTTTCATTAATAGCAGTTGTTGCGAGATTAAGCGGTCATCTTCATTTGGCGGCACTTTGAAGCGCAAGAAGTCAAAATCAAACTGATTGATGTATGCCCCCTTGGGCGCCGCTTCACCTTCAAGGTTAATACCAAACTGTGATAATAATTCTGGGTGTTTATCTAAGCCTTTCCAACGTTTTTCTGGCAGGGCTGTAAACGCCGATTGTTTAGCGTCAATCGCTTTAGCAAAGGCATTAATACTTGATAGTGGCCCGAAATGAGCCGCCATGCCGGTAATGTGCATTGGCGCCTGGGCGCAGATTGTAGAAGCATTAGGCGTAGAAGACTGAGCAGTAGAGCTATGAGCTGTTGTAGCCGACGCTGTATTTTGAGCTTTACCTTGATACGACTCAATCAACAAATGCGCGTTACAACCACCAAAGCCAAATACAGAGACTCCCGCATGACGGGCATTATTTCCCGCTTTGTCTGGCCAAGGCAGTACGTCACTTGGCAAGTTAGTGTTACCAAAAGTACTGTTTGGTGAATTGATGGGGGCGCTGACATTGATACTCGGTGGTAACACGCCTTGGCGCATGGCAAAAATCATTTTCATGATCCCTGGCATACCGGCAGCCGTTAATAAGTGACCTAGATTTGATTTAGCCGAACCAATTAATGGCGTATTAGTGCCATTAAGCTTATCTTCAAAGAAGCGCTCCATTGAGGTCAGTTCAACTTTATCACCTAGTGGTGTTCCCGTTGCATGGCACTCAATCACTTCAATGTTGGCAGGGCCAAAGCTTTCATCATGCATAGCCGCATCGGCATAAGCACGTTCAAAGGCTTTTACCTGGCCGTCGCTATTTGGGCTAAGTACAAATTGACCTTTACCGTCATTAGATAATCCAATACCGCTCACTAAAGCGTATATATGGTCACCATCACGCTCTGCATCTTCAAGGCGTTTTAGTACTAATACGCCAGCACCTTCACCAGCAAACAGACCTTTAGAATTACTATCAAAAGGCGCTGAAATACCATGATCTGGGTAAGCGTGAAATATGGAAAAACCCATATTAATAAAGAATGGGTCAGCACCTGATACAGCGCCAGCTAACATCATGTCAGCTTTACCAGTATGTAAGTAATCACAGGCAAGTTTTAATGAGTAAACTGAACTAGCACAAGCTGCATCAAGGCTTAATTGCGCCGCGCCTAAACCCAGTGCATCAGCAACCAGTTTGGACGCGTTATGGGCAATGGCACCATTAGACAGTGATGCTGGGATTTGCTGCTGATTAAAACCGTCACCATCAAATGATTGTAAAGTGAAATTGGGTTGCTGCAATTTATGCTGCAAGGCTTTTTCAACTGCGCTGTGATATAGCGGTACAAATAATTCATTTGATTTTGCTGTTGGGAACGACAAGGTTCCCATGACAATACCGGTGCGATTAAGCGTTAGATTGTGCTCAGCGTTATTAATATCTACGCCGGCATCAACCAGTGCTTTACGGGCAGTATCGGTCGCCCATAAAAAGCTGTCGTCTAAGCCGCTAAATTGCTGCGCTGGAATGCGGTATCCTTCAGCATTGAAACTGAAGTTTTGAATGTAGCCGCCTTTGTCGCAATAAAAACGGTCTGACTCACCTTGTACACCTTGATAATCGGCCGGATTAGCGTTCAGTTTTTGACTGCTAATGGTGCTACGAGAATCTTTTTTATCCAGCAGGTTTTGCCAAAATTTAACCGGCGTGTCTGCGTCAGGGTATTGGGTGGCTAAGCCGACGACTGCGATTTTAGGGACGCTGCCAGCGTTATTTTTATTAGCATCGCTAGAGGCAATATTTTTCATATTCGATTGAGAACTCAAGATTGTTCTCCTTCTAATTGTGGGGCTAAAGTAGCATCCGCTTGAAGATTGTTCACTTCAAACTTAAGTGTGCTAGCCAACAAATTCGCTAACCCTTGTGTAAGGCAGGTCAGCGAAACAGGTGCTTTGTGGCTGATAAGCTGGGCAATACATTTAAGCAGCGCAGTTTGATCGTCTCCACCTTTGGCATTGACGGCAATGGCTTGGCAAGGCTCTGAAACTGTAGGACTTGTGCGAGCAATTTTATCAATCAAGGTGGTTGTTTGGCGATCTGCACCGATTTCAACAAAAAGTTTCGCGCCTAATTTACGTGCGTTGTTAACCAACTCAGTAAAGTTAAGCGGCTGACAAAAGGTGTCAGCGATTGAGGTTGCAATATCAAGGCTGCTGACATTAATCGGTTGTGAACTTGCTGCGCTGATAAATTTTATCTGTGCAGTTTGTTCAAGCTGCTCATTGTGGTGAAGCGCTTGTTGATAGAATTGAGCCACTTCGCGATGAATTAGCATGGCTGGCGCAGTATGCATTGCGGTCACGCGATTTGCTGCAATGCCGCGTTTGCCGATTTGTTTTAGCAGCGCTTTACAACTGGCTTCACATCCTGCCAGCACGCAAGTATCACCTTGAATGATAGCGAGATAACAACGAGGATATTGGGTTAAAACCGCTTCAATATCGGCTGGGGTTGCTCTAACCACAAAACTATTCCACACGATATCGTCGCTTTGATTCAACTGCCATGCCTGGCGCACGCAATCTAAACGACCTGAAATATCGGTAGTAAAAATAGTACTGGTTTGCGTCGCCTCAATCATACTGTGGGGTTGCTTCCAAATACCAAGACTTGCCCACATCGCCGCTTCGCCCATGGAGTAACCCATGGCAAAGTTAGGTTTTACATTAAAATATTCGCTAAGCACTTTGGTTAAGATATAACTTGCACCCACACCTGCAATCGCCAGTTCACCCAAACTCATATCAGTGACTTTAGCGTTATCAGCATAAATGCTATCTGCTTGCAGCATGGCTTTTACATCACCATCACGTTCTAGCTGAGCATATAAGTCAGGGAAGAAGCGTGGCAGTTGACTGAACATCTGTGGGTATATAGTGCCGACACCCGGGTAGACGAAACAAAGACCATTCGTGCCCAATGGCTCATTGGCCGTGAGTATCAAACAGCTACCTGATGGGGTCTTGTATTCAACTTCCGATGGCGAGCTTGCTAATGTATCTGAAGTACTTAGCATCGCCAACATGGCTTCAATCTCGCTGCATGCAGTTTCAATTGAATTGCCCATGATCACCGCAGCTTTACCTGCTTGGTGATCAAACTGGTTTAGATTGTTCAACATCAGTGCTAACAGCGTGCTGTGGTTCACATTGGTTGTTGAACTGGCATTTGGGCTAGTAGTAACACTGGCACTTGAAAGAGCAATAGCGTTTAACTGGCTTTGTAACTGCGTTAGTTGCTGCTGTATACCTGAGACTGTGCTGGCAGATATTGGGAAAAACAACCTAGTGTTATCCAGTAATGAGCTTGCCTCACCAAGTTCAGTTCCCTGAACGAATACCACCGCGTGTTGTAGCTCGGCTTCAATAAAATTGAAACTGGCTACACGGCTTTGGTGCATTTCACTAAACCAATACTGTTTATTCGTACTGTTATTCTCACTGTCATTCGTTGTTGGCAAGCTACGAGTCGCAAGGTGGCCAATCAACTGAATCAGTTCAAAAAACTTATCTTTATAGCTAGTGCAATGAGTCGCATCGATTTGAGTTGGACTAACATGAGCCCGTTTGGCTTGAGTTAGTGCTTGTTGCACGGCATCTGATAACTCGTGGCCTTCACCCATACCGGTTAAATAGGCATGGGGATGACATCGATGTTTTGCTGCAACAATGGCTGGCATCATTAACAGGCGGTATGGCAAAGCTGGATGGCTTAGCAATACCGTTTGTTGTTGCTCAATACGTTCAATCGCTTGAGCTAAATAGTCGCGAAAACTCATGTTTAAGTTTGTGGCGGTATTTGATGTGCCATCTAATGACGACACATCAATTTCAAGCGGGATGGCTGTCGCGCCTAATGTTTCAGCCAATGAACAAGGTTTGATAGCAGCAAATGCATTGTTATTTGTATGCAAGGAACCATTAGCTCCATTAGCAGCTTGCGCCAATGATGCAGCATCATTGGCAATCAGTTTTAAGGCGATGCGCATGCTTTTTACTGATGCAACTTTTGTTGGCTCAGGCTTTGACATCACAGAAGTTGATTGATTGCTCACACCGACTCCTGCAAATCAGCAAGTGCTTTAGCCGGGGCTAAAAAAGCCTCATTCAAGCTTTTGCTAATGGTTGTTTTTGCCGCTGTCATGGTGCAACTTAAGCGACCATCTTCATGGTAAAGCGCAATGTCAGCAGTCAAAGAGCGACTAGTACTTTTTACGACATTAAGCACTAAATAACCTTGGTCATTTGATGCAAATGGCGCATAAGTGGTTAGCTCACCAATGGTTGATGGCAAACTTGCTGCGTCATGCTTTATTCGCGCCCACACTAGCATTGCTTGTAGCAGTAGATCTTCTGCAAATGCCTGACTACCACCGATTTCAAGTTGCGCTTCAAAACCTAAACAATCAGTTTGTTCAATTTCTGGTAAGGTCACTTTACAAATAAGCTGGCTATCATTTGCAACCAATACTTGCTTGATCCCTTGTAAACGTGGGCCATGAAATAAGCTGCCGTTTGAATAAAGTTCACTGTCAGTACTAATGGCCTTGTTGTTTTTAACCTTATCAATGATTGACGCTAACTGAGCCATTTTATCGGTTGCTGTAGTGGCAACTTCATTAAGTAATGCACTGTTGACGATTAAGTTCGCTTGGTATTGCGGTCTTAATAACGCGTTAGCATCACTGTTACCGTCAAGTACCCGGCTAGAAATCAATGCTTTTAAGCCTTCAGCGGTTTCAGTTAACTGCAGAGTTAACTCTTGTGGCTGGGCCGACTCAAAAATAATGCCTTTAAGTAACTTATAATCTTTGGTGCTTACAGGTAAACCACATAGCTTTTGCGCTGTTTCACGCATCCATTGTATGGCGCACACTGTCGGCAGTACTGGATTACCCGCGATGCAATGATCTTCAATGAAGGGCATTGCAACCGGATTAAGTACTCTTACAACAGATAAGCTGCGAGGCTTATCTGCTGCAGTTGCACTGTTAGATACAGTATTTAAAAAAGATAATGTCAGCGAACTCTCAGCATTTAGCGCAGAGTCCGCATTAAGCTTTTTTACAGCTGAACCAGTTGCTTGTGCTGAAGAATCAGAACCTTGCATGCTCGAACCAATCAGCATTTGAACACCGGTTTCAGATAACAGGCTGTGGGCAAATAAATTTGCGCCTTTGTCTAACGGAATCACATAAACACCGCGTTCAACAAACATCTTCTTCAATGCTGAGCTGACCATTCCGCCATCCCAAGGGCCCCAGTTAAAGCTCATTACTTTGGCTTGCGGATAGTTATTGGCAAGTTGTAATGCGGTTTTATTGAGGATCTCATTTGACATTGAATAGTCACTTTGTCCGGTGTTGCCGTAGAAACCAGCAGCAGATGAAAACATAGCAACCAGCTTTAATTTACTGGCATCAATGGCATTAATGATACCTGCAAAGCCGGTGACTTTAGTGCCGTATACACGACCTAATTCAGCTAAGGTTTTGTCTTGAATATGCTTATCAGCCAATACACCTGCGCCATGAATGATGCCGGTAATTGATTTGAAAGCTGAAAGCGTTTGCTTAATGGCATCATCTGAACTGACATCCATACTGATATATTCAGCACTTGCGCCCACTTCTGTGAATGCTGCTAAGGCGCGATCAATTTCTAAACTACTGGTAATTGGCCATACTAACGCGTCAATTTGTTTTGGCGTTGGCTTGTTACCTTGAGATTGAATAAAGCCAATTGCAGCTGCTTTTAACTCTTTAGCTTGCTTGCCTTGAGCCCATGTCGGCAAGTTTGCCCCAAGGTGTTGGCTACGACCTGCAAGGATAAAGTGAGACTTTGTCTGTTTAGCAAGTGTAAGCGCACATTCAAATGTGACGCCCTTAGCACCGCCAGTGACTAACACAGTATCATTGCTATCAAGGGTAGTGGTTTGATAGCGCGTTTTCGCAGTTGTGGTCGCTGTTAATGTATGGCGACCTTCGCTGCTAATACCTACCTCAACAATTTCATTGGCAGCATTAACATCAAATAACTCAGCAATAACGGCATCAGCAAGGTCCACAGCTTCAAAGCCTGGCGCGATATCTAATGCTCGACAAAACACTGTTGGCCATTCATGGCTAAGGGTTTTACTTAGACCTGAAAGCGCTGCTTGATTTAACTCTGCAGTGGCGAGTTCATTAGTGTTTAAGTAACCAAAACCACCATCAATACGACTTACCGTCATAAAGCTTACACGTTCAGTTTTTGCTAATTCGGTAAAGCTTTTCTGTAGGTGCTTAGCCATTAAGAAAGCTTGTTCAACAGCAACAAAACCTGCATCACTTAGCGGCATGACATTGTTCGCAGTGGCAAGTTGTGGTTGTAGGTGAACAAAGCCAGCAACTTTATGGGCTTTACTGATTTGTGCAATGACATCACTAATCGCGTCATCATTTACAGCCGTTAGGTTGTAACTTTTGATATCACTGCTTAGCGGTGATTGTGCGCTAGTGACTGATTCTGGACTACGAATAACGGCGACGGTTAGGCCTGTTGCGGTGAGTTTTTCTGCTAGAACGCCTGCATTATGACCATCATCATTGATGACGATACACGCGTCTTTTGAAAAACCATCAACTAACTTATCCGCCGCTGGTAGCTTTTTTAGCGCGACTTCCTGATGTGGAGGTAAGTCAGTTGCTAATTCAGATACTGTTGTCGCTGCAACTTGTGGGGCAGAGTTTGTAGCTGCAGTAGAGTTCATAGCGCCTGCGGCTGATAGCTTAGAGCCTTCAGCGGGTAGCTTAGAGTTCATGTAGCTAACGATTTCACCAAGCGTGCGACACTCAGCTAAATCTTCTGGGTTAAGCTCTGGTAAGCCTGGTAGCTCGTCTTGTACCGTACCAAGAATCTCTACGCGCTTGATAGAATCGATACCCAGATCTGCTTCCATGTCCATGCTAAGTTCTAGCATTTCAGTTGGGTAACCAGTTTTGTCAGCAACCACTGACATCATGGTGCTTTGTACTTGTTCTGCACTTAAACCAGAAGCGACAGGTGCCACTTGAGCTGCAGTTGCTGACGCAGTAGCAGAACCAACTGGTAACTTAGAGTTCATATAAGAAACGATTTCACCAAGGGTACGGCACTCAGCTAAATCTTCTGGGTTAAGCTCAGGTAAGCCTGGTAGCTCATCTTGAACAGTCCCTAAAATTTCTACACGTTTGATTGAGTCGATGCCTAAGTCTGCTTCCATATCCATGCTAAGTTCTAGCATTTCTGTTGGGTAACCAGTCTTCTCTGCAACAACTGACATCATAGTGCTTTGAATTTGTTGGGCGCTCAAGGCTGTCTCAGCGGATAAACCAGAAGCTACAGCAGCGGCAGAAATCGCTGGTGATTCAGAGCTCATAGCGCCTGCGGCTGGCAGTTTGCTGTTCATATAAGAAACGATTTCGCCAAGGGTACGACACTCAGCTAGATCTTCTGGGTTAAGTTCAGGTAAGCCCGGTAGTTCATCTTGTACTGTGCCTAAAATCTCAACACGTTTGATTGAGTCGATGCCTAAGTCTGCTTCCATATCCATGCTAAGTTCTAGCATTTCTGTTGGGTAACCGGTTTTTTCGGCAACCACTGCTAGCATGGTATTCAATACAGTTTCAGCCGATAAACCTGAAACGACATTAGAAGCAACTGGCGAAACTGAAGCTGTAACGGCTCCAGCGGCAGGCAGTTTAGAGTTCATGTAAGATAAGATTTCGCCAAGGGTACGACACTCAGCTAAATCTTCTGGGCTAAGCTCTGGTAAACCAGGTAACTCATCTTGTACCGTGCCTAAGATTTCAACACGCTTGATTGAATCGATACCTAAATCCGCTTCCATATCCATGCCAAGTTCTAGCATTTCAGTAGGGTAACCGGTTTTTTCAGCAACCACTTCGAGCATGGTATTCAATACGGTTTCAGCAGATAAACCTGAAGCTACTGGTGCGGCTTGAGCTACTGAAATTGCTGGTGGCGCAGAGTTCATAGCGCCCGCGGCGGGCAGTTTGCTGTTCATATAAGCTACGATTTCGCCAAGGGTACGACACTCAGCTAAATCTTCTGGGCTAAGCTCTGGTAAACCAGGTAGCTCATCTTGTACCGTGCCTAAGATTTCAACACGCTTGATTGAATCGATACCTAAATCCGCTTCCATATCCATGCCAAGTTCTAGCATTTCAGTGGGGTAGCCAGTTTTTTCAGCAACCACTTCTAACATAGTGTTCAAGACTGTTTCTGCTGATAAACCAGCAGGCATTAATTGCACTGGAGCTGCTGACGCTGAAATAGGTTCTGCAGTAACGGTTCTTGCTGGTGCTAATGGGGCTGTTACTTTTGCTGCAGGCTCTTGTGCTATCTGTGATTGTGTTACCGGAGCTTTTGCTACTGGCGCTGCAACAGGCGCAGGTACTTGAGTTGGCGTTTGAACTGTCGCTGTTGCTGCAACAGCCTGAGTCATTGCTGGAGCTGCTGTTGTTGCTACTGTCTGCGGCTGAACTGGCAGCGAAGTGCCTGTTAGCATAGCAAGGGCAGACTGGCTTGATTGTGCTTGCTGCTCAAGGAACAATGTATGGCTTTGTAGTGTTTGTGCTTGATGCTGGTGGAATAGCTCCATTGAGCGCTGTAAGCTCTCTGGAATAGCGAGTCCTGCCGCAACCATTTTGCTTTGCTCTGTCATCAGGTGAGTAAAGGTATCACCGTATTGTTGAGGAATAGCCAAGAACTGCTGATGTAAGTTTGCAGCTTGTTGCTGGGCATTGAAAAATGCTTCTAAGCTACCAGTTCCTGCAGCAGGTTGCGCTAGTGCATTGCCAGCTACAGGCGCAGTGGTTACTGTATTGCTAACAGCTGGTGCGTTGGCATTGGCTGAGGCCACTTCAATATATTCAGTTTTTATCACTTCTTTTTCCACAATCTTTTCTACGATTTTCTCAACTGGCTTTTCAACAATCTTCTCAACGATGGTTTCAACCACTTGTGATGTTACTTGGCCTGTCGCCAATGATTTTTCCATTTTTGCAAGGGTTGGCGCGCTAATATGGTTCGATGCATTCAGTTTGACGTTCATGCCTTTAGGTTTAGCAGGCGCGGCAATGTCAGCTTGGTATGGATCAATTTCAGTCAAGGGTGCGCCCAATACACAAAGTTGCATAGCAGCAATGCGAAGCTGGGTATCACTATTACCTTTAGGATTCGGGTTTATGCTGACAACAGAAACTGACTCAGCTTTATCGCCCAAGGTGGCTTGTACCAGTTTTTGAAGAATGTTCTTAGGACCGAATTCAACAAATACCCGTGCACCCGCGTCATACATATTATTTAGCTGATCAGTAAAGCGCACTGATTGCAGCATATGTTGCTTGAATGCCGCTTTAATTGATTTAGCATCTGTTGGGTGTTGCTCACCGCTAGCATTTGAGAACAAGGCCACTTTACTTGCGCTAAATTTGGCTTTATCGATCGCTTTAGCAAATGGCTTTTGTGCATGACCCACAAGCGGAGTATGGAAGGCGCCAGATACTGGCAGCGCTATTGCTTTAAAGCCTAATGCGCTAATGGCTTTAGCCGCAGCTGCGCAACTTTCAGTAGGACCTGCAATAACAAGCTGAGTCGCTGAGTTGTAGTTAGCCACTTTTACGCCATCAAAATCACTGATGCAGCTTTCTAATTTTGCGATATTTTCAGCATTGGCCGCGTCAGCATCATTTGCTGGCAAGATAATGGCGTACATGGTGCCTTTATCAAGTGCATTACCGTCTTTATCAACAGCAGATGCTGCCATTGACTCGCCGCGTGCAAAAGATAATTGGTAGTAGTCATCATTAGAGATAACACCCGCTGCACATAATGCAGAAAGCTCACCAAAGCTGTGACCCGCAAACATGTCAGCAGCAAATCCTGCTTGAGTGAATAACTGGTATTGACTCATGCTGACGACACCAATGGCGCTTTGGGCGTTATCAGTGCTCGTCAGTAACGCTGCTTGAGCCTCTTTATCTGCTTTTTCAAATGCAGGGATTGGAAATAAGACTTGTGAAAGCGGCGTTTTGTTAAAGCTAGCAAAGACTTTATCAGCCTTGTTAAGCTGCTGACGCATTTCTGGGAAATGACAAGCGACTTCAATACCCATGTTTAAGTATTGAGAACCTTGACCTGCAAATAACGCAGCGACTTTTGGACTATTAGCAGACTTGCTAGCTTTAGCAGCAGTTATCAATGCTGCAGAGCGGTAGCTAGTGCCAGACGGCAATTGCCAAGCATCACTGTTTTGGCTTTCAAGCTGTTTTAATGCCAATTGTAATTGAGCCGTTAGCTCTGCTAAATTCGCAGCAACTAAGCCTAAACGTGGCGCGTTTACATCTAATGTTCTAACGGCATATTGCTTAGCAATGCGGGTAAGTTCAGCTTGAGCAATACTGGTGTTGTCAGTATCAGTTAGCTTAGCGATGGCAGCGATTAACGTGCTAACTTCAGTTTGAAGTGCCGCTTTATTATCGGCGCTAATTAACACACTTTGAGGTACTTGGCGTTGACGGTATTTCGCATCACGAGCATGTTCTGCTGTGTATTCTTCAAGCACCATATGGAAGTTAGTACCGCCGAAACCAAATGAGCTAATACCAGCACGACGCGGGGTGCCATCAGGGCGCGGCATCCAAGGACGGGTTTCGGTATTTAAGAAAAACGGCGAATCTTCAACATTTAGTTTGGGATTAGGCTTAGACACGTTTATGGTTGGTGGCAGCACTTTATGATGCAGGGCTAGGGCTGCTTTAATAACACCTGCCGTGCCAGCTGTTGACTTAGTGTGACCCACTTGAGACTTAACTGAACCTAAAGCAATGTGTTGTTTAGTGTCATTAAACTCGCCAAAAACGGACTTAAGACCGTTAAATTCAGCTACGTCACCTGCAGCAGTACCTGTACCATGTGCTTCAATTAAACCAACAGTGTGAGGCTCAAAACCGGCATCATCATAAGCTCGTTTTAATGCTTTTGCTTGGCCTTCTGGGCGTGGCGCATAAATTGATTTAAATTTACCATCTGATGACGCGCCCACACCTTTAATAACAGAGTAGATTCTATCGCCATCACGTTCAGCATCTTCAAGACGCTTCAGCGCCACCATGCCGATACCTTCACCGATCATCATACCTTTTGAATCGATATCAAATGGTTGAATGGTTTCGTTAGTGGTAAATGCAGGCGTTTTAGAGAAACTCATATACATAGAAGGTGAGTTATCAGTACACACACCACCGGTGATCATCATTTCACTGCGGCCTTCAACCAGCTCTGTTAATGCCATACGCATAGCGGCTAGTGAGCCTGCACATGCTGCATCAACCACACAGTTCATGCCACCTAAATCAAAGCGGTTAGCAATACGACCAGCGATAACATTACCTAAAGACCCCGGGAATGAGTTTTCTTCCCAGTGAACATATTGGTCTTGGAATTTCTTGATCAGCATATCGCTGTCTGCATCACTTAAGCCGCTACTTTTAAATACCTTTTTAAGTACAGGATATTGTAGGCGCGCAGTTAGGCTAGCATTGATTTTTTGACCGCCGCCCACGCCGAGCGTAATACCGATTTTATCGGTGTCATATTCAGGTGTTACACCCGCATCGGCAAGCACCTCTTTGGCGATAACCAATGATAATAATTGTGAGGTGTCAGTGAGCTCTAGGATATTTGGCGGTAGGCCAAACTCCATAGGGTTAAAGTCAACGTCAGGGATAAAACCACCGCGCTTACAGTAACTTTTATCTGGGGTTGTTTTGTCTGCATCGAAGTAATCTTCAGGGCGCCAGTGCGACTTAGGTACTTCAGTAATGGCATCAATTTTTTCACTGATTAAGTCCCAAAACTTATTCAAGTAACGCGAATTAGCAAAGATACTTGCCATGCCGACAATGGCGATAGGCATATCTTTAAGACGCTTATTGAGTCGTTTGTCTTCAACTAACTCTTGTGGGGTCGGTTCTTGGCTCATTTTGAGTCTCCGTTGTTCAGTCTATCCATAGCTGAATTATTTGTAGAGTGTGCTGCTTCCGAAGCATGCATGGTTTTAGCGCCCGGGAAGCGAGCTAAAAAAGTGTGGTAATTTTTTACGAGTAATTTTCTTAAATGAAACGGGCCGTGCTTTAACACATAAGCGATATAGCGATTAGTCGCTTGGGTATGGCTGTCTTGATAGATGTCGAGATAAACCCAGTCAGTTGCGAAATCAACACCCAGTAAAATCGAGTAACTTTCTTTATCCGTTAATTGTGGTGGAATCGTCAGTGACACCACTTGCACCACATTGTCTTGAGTGGCTTCAGGTAAGGATAAGGTTTTGGCTAAGGTTTCTGGGTTCAAAGTATAAGTGGCGACATCAGTGCCTTGAACAATAGGTAACTGGTTGAAATAGCGCTCGGGCACATAGGGGCTTTCGAATTCATCAAGCTTTGATACCCCGTAGCGTTTTAAGCAGCGGGCAAGCCCTGAGCGAGAGACATCCTTATTAATAAACTGCTGGGTTACCTTAAGCAGTCTGTCCAACGGCATTTTTAATTGGTAGCGCAAACCGATCACCACATACTCTTCCATTGGCGACAATGTGGTTTTGAGGTGATGTGGCGTGGTGGGGGTATCGCTGACAGAATCACGCTTACGCCACTTTCTCACGGTGGCCTCTGAAATATTGAGGATTTTAGCTAATTGGCTCACGCTAAAGTCAGACGTTTGAATGAACTGACGCATTTCAGGGGTGGTGGTGGCATTACGGTGACGCACCACTGGCGTGCTAGTGTCTGTCGTCACTGATTTCTTTATCGCAGCTTTTGCGCTTGGCTCTGCTGTCATTTATATAATGCTACTGTCATTAAGGCTTAACCTTGGTCTGTATTTTTGCAATACAATCTGTTGGGACTAGTAAAGATGAACAATAGTTAATCTTCATAATCATCGTTTTAGCACAATCGAGCAAGCAGAGTACCTGAGGTTTCGGGTCGATACAATCACCCGAGACTGATTATTCACAGATCAGACCATAACTAGCGAGCAGTTGTAAGCTCAAATGAGTATTTGTTATGAAATTTAATTGGTGAGTTAAAGCCTGATCTAGGTCAACTTTTAATCATAGTTACAGTTCTATACTGAATTTAAATAGCGCTAGGCACTTGCTTTAAATGACATGAATTATCTCACTTGATTTGCAAGGCGGACAGGCTCTTAAAAGGTGAACAGCAAGGTTTCACTGACTAATCAGTTAATCCTGTCGGCATACTTTTACTGAGATTGAGTTATTACAGCTAAACATGTGAAGCTAACAGTGCTTAAAGCGAAATGGATTGATTAACTATGTGATAAAGGGAGGCCACAATGGCTGATTTCACCACTGAGCAAATCCGTAATTTGGCTGTAATGGGTCACACCAACGCAGGCAAATCTTCTTTACTCGAAGCATTACTGTTTAGCGCCAATGCAATAACCTTAAAAGGCAGGGTCGACAAGGGCACAAATCATGCCGATTTCACTGCCCAAGAAAAAGCCCACCACCACAGCCTAGAACCTTCCTTTCTTAATTTTGACTTCCAAAACCACCATTTAAACGTTATTGATACTCCAGGTTTACCTGATTTTATTGGCAGAGCATTATTGCCTCTTTCTGCCGTTGAATCGGTATTATTGGTGGTCAATGCCAGCACTGGGATTGAATCGGTAACCAAAAGAGCCTTTGAAGCAGCCCGAGCGCAGGGCAAAGCAGTGATCATTGCCATTAACCACTTAGATGGCAACGAAGCTTTAGTTGCTGAATTGCTGACTGATATCCAGCAGCAATTTGGTCATCGCTGCTTACCCGTTAATCTCCCCAATGAAATGGCTAATGATGTGGTGGATTGTTATCTGCATTGCGATCTAAAAGCGAAAACCTTATTCAGCGATGTGGAAACTGCCCGTGATGAACTCATTGATACCGTGCTTGAAGAAGATGAGCGGTTAATGGAGCTGTATTTAGAGCAAGGTGATTCATTAACCCCAGAGCAATTGCATGCGCCGCTAGAAGCCGCATTGCGAATGGGTCATTTAGTACCAGTATGTTTTACCAGTGCAGAACAAGACATTGGTATTAGCTCGTTACTGGAAATGCTGACTAAGTTGATGCCAAGCCCTCTTGAAGCTAATCCGCCGCAATTTATCAAAGGCTTTACTGAAAATGCCACCCCTATTGATGTTAGCCAAAAAGCTGATGACCATGTATTAGCCCATATCTTTAGAGTGTCAATCGATCCATTTTTAGGCCGCATGGGCGTTTTTCGTTTATACCAAGGCACCATAGAAGTGGGCATGAAACTGTTTATCGGTCATAGCCGTAAACCCTTTAAAGTGACTAACATTCTTAAGTTACAAGGGGACCAGCATAGTAACGTCAATCAGGCTATCCCGGGTGATATCTGCGCCATTGCTAAAATTGATGAGTTAGAAGTTGGCGCTGTGCTGCATGACAGCCATGATGAAGATGAATTTCATTTACCTGAGCTGGTATTGCCGCAACCTATTTTTGGCTTGGCCGTGTCTGCAAAGCGCCGCGGTGATGAACAAAAAATATCGGAAGTGCTACATAAGTTAGTGGCAGAAGACCCAAGCTTACAGATTGCCCGTAATGAGGCAGAAGGACAAACTGTGCTGCAAGGCCAAGGTGATTTACATCTGCAAATTGCATTAGAAAAAGCGCAAACGCTGTTTAATGTTGATATGGACACTGACACTCCAGCCATTGCTTATCGTGAAACCATAATGGGTGAGGCGAGCTTTAGATATCGTCATAAGAAGCAATCCGGTGGCTCTGGCCAATTTGGAGAAGTAGAGCTTAAAGTTGAGCCCCTTGAGCGTGGTCAAGGTTTTGAGTTTGTCAGCAAAGTGGTCGGGGGCTCGGTACCCACTCAATATATTCCCGCGGTTGAAAAGGGAATTAAAGAAGCTATGACAGCTGGTGAGCTTGGTGGGTTTCCGATGCAAGACATCAAAGTTACTGTATTAGATGGCAAACATCACAGTGTGGACTCTAAAGAGATTGCCTTTGTGATGGCGGGTAAAAAAGCCTTTATGGAAGCCGTTAAACTTGCTCAGCCAGTGGTTTTAGAGCCTATCGTTGAAATGAATATTTGTGTTGCTCAGCAACATGTGGGCGATATCACCGCCGATATCAGTAGCGAGCGAGGTATGGTGTGCGGCACACAAGCCGATAGCTCTGGCATGGTCACAGTTGAAGTCGAAGTGCCCTTGGCTAATGTCAGTGACTATTCTACTAGACTAAAATCGATGACGGGTGGTGACGGTCAGTTCTCGATGAGCTTTAGTCGCTATGACGTACAACCTCAGCAAGCGGCAAAGACCACCGCGATGGCTTAATCGCCAAGGGTTCACCATGAGTAGTTAATCGTTGCCAACGGCAATAAACGGGTCTTAATCGCAAGCTAATAGGATTAAAACGGCAGGGGCTGTAATGTTCCAGCCGTTTTTATTTATTTGGCGTATTACACAGACTATAAATTCAGTTAGAAACAAGCGACAATGGCTTTTTGTTTTACTATTGAGTTGATTTTGAATTCTGACACCAAGATAAATCTATTTTTCTGTCCGCTTACCACGGCAGTATTGGATCAAGAAACCACCTCATTGGTGTCATCTTGGTTGCCTGCAGATGAAACCCAAAAAGTGAATCGCTATATTCAACAATCAGCCCGTGAAAAAGGCTTAATGGTTAGAGGTTACTTGCGGGCTTTGTTGTCGCGTTTTGCCGATATAAAGCCCAATGAATGGGTATTTGAATATGGCGAAAAAGGCAAACCGCGTTTAACTGATCTGCAATTTCAGCAAACGGGTTTAGGTTTCAACATCAGTCACAGTGGTGACTGGTTATTGGTGGCTATTTATCAAACTAATGCCCCAATGCAAGCGTTTGAGCTGGGGGCGGATATTGAGCGGCGCCGTGATAGCACCAATATTCATTCGATATTAAATCATTACTTTTCTGAACCTGAAGCGGCAGCTTTATTAGCTTTACCAGCAGTGGAGCATAGGGAACGTTTCTTTGATTTATGGACCTTAAAAGAGTCTTACATTAAGGCCAAAGGCTTAGGCTTAGCTTTATCGCTTAAATCATTCGCATTTGATTTTCAATCGGCTGAAAAAAGCGAGCTTAAGCTGAATAAAGGCGCTGTCATACCTTTACAATTCAATGTCTCTTTGCGGCTGATAAATGATGACAAAGAGCGCTTTGAGATTGAAAACCAATGGCATTGTAGTTTAGGTAAGCTTAATGAGAGCTATCGGTTTGCCATTAGCTTTTATAGTGGATGTGTTGCGAACGAGCCTGAATATAACGCTGAAGTAATAGATTGGGCTGAGCTTATTATTGATTCTCATTAAGTTGCCTTAAAGGCATGCCTAAATTGATCGTTAGCTAAGTCGGTTTACCTGCAGATCAAAAAAGGCACTAAAAAGTGCCTTTTAAGTTGTAATATCATTTTTGAAATTACTGTCTCGCTAAACGATGTGTCTCAGGCGGCTGCTCAAAATCACTTCTAAATGGATTAATATCTAAACCTCCACGGCGAGTATAACGGGCATAAACCGTTAACTTAGTGCACTGACAATAGCGCTTTAAGTCAGTAAAAATACGTTCAACACATTGCTCGTGAAACTCATTGTGTTGACGGAACGAAATCAAATAACGCAGCAACTTCTCACGATCGATTTTAGGGCCTTGATAGCGGATCATCACGCTACCCCAATCAGGCTGAGAGGTAATTAAACAATTAGACTTGAGCAAGTTGGATGTAAGCGTCTCAGCAACATGTTTCTCTTCAGTGCTGTCTTCAAGGTACTCAGGTTTAAATTGATAATCATCAACTTCAATATCAAGTTCATCAATACAGTTACCCGGTAACTCGACAATGCGCTGGGTATTAAAATGTTTTGGCTCGATGATTTTTACCGTGACCTCGCCATTGGCACAGCGGCTAAGATCTTGTTGTAAAGTTTGTTGTACTAGTTCAACACTGTCAAAGCGGGTTTGATTAAAGCTATTTAAATAAAGCTTAAATGACTTCGATTCAATTAAGTTATCACTTTCGATGGCAAGGTAAACTTCAATGATGGCTACCATAGGCTTGCCTTTGGCATTAAGCCAAGACAGTTCATAGCCAGTCCAAATATCAGCACCTTGAAAAGGTAACTCAGCCGTTAATGCAATGGCATCTCTATTTAGCTTACGAGGAACCCCTTGCAGCAATGATGCATCATATTCAGCTTGATATTGCGTCGCTTGACCTAAAGTTAAACCTTTAAGTGCTTCAGCATCACTATAGGGATCGTGATTGTGTGTCATCTAGTGTGTTTCCGTGTCAAAATAGGCCTTTATTATAATACCAATTTATATAATTAGGTAATCACTGTACGTGACAAATACACCAATCTATTTGGTCACAAACAATATTGGAGCATCTTAAGTGTCTTGTTCAACATCATTGGATCAATTTTCTAACCGTTATATTCAAGCTTACCAAGATACCTTAGGGGAATTACCGCGATTTTACCCAATGGGTCAAGGGTCTAGTTGTATTGAGGGCCAGTATGATCTTGAATCTGATGAAGCGGTATTTTGGCAGACTGTTAAGCGTAAAAGCACCGCAGACTTTAGTAATGTCGAACATGCTTTAGAGCTTAAGCTGCATGATGATATCAATGATTTTTACGGCCACTTCTTTTCAGCATCACTGTATTTTGATTCAAACTGGGGTGAAGGCGAATTACTGCAAGTTTGGAATCAGCAAGACTTTGAATCTTTGCAGCAAAATATCATTGGCCACTTGATGATGAAGAAAAAACTCAAACAAGCACCAACCTGGTTTATCGGTGTATTGGGTGATGGCGATAATATGCTAACCGTTGATAACGAAGATGGCAGTGTATGGATTGAAGTGCCTGGAAATAAGCCTCATGAGAAACTTACAGCAAGCCTAGCTGAGTTTATCGATAGCCTAACGCCAAGAGTTACACCTGCAATAGAACCTGTAGAAGAAGAGCATGGTCATGTGCCACATCCGGGGATTTGGCAGCGAATGAAAATGATGTGGAATGACTTATTGAGACGAAAGTCATAGATCAACGTTATTAATTTGCGATAAACCAAAAAGCCTGACTTATAGATTAATTAAGTCAGGCTTTTTGTTGAAAAGAAGGTTAATGATGCAGCTGTTCTGATCGATGTTAGATACTTCAGAACAATAACGTTTGAAATTATTACTGATGATCCCATGAGATATTCGACACAATTCTGCATGGCTCACATCTGAAGTGAAACATATCCAATAATGGCTCATCCAATAACCACTGTTTCGATCCACAGCGTGGACAGGCTCGTTCTTTTTCAGACTGTAAACTTTCACCACCAACGCGATAAAGATAATAGTAAGTCGGAATTTTGGTAATAAATTCAATTCTGCCGCGGATATCCCAGCCTCGTCTAAATAAATCACTTTTATGACTGGTCAGTTCTTCTAATGCTGCAAATTCAGCTTTGGTTGCCGCCGCCATTTGCAGTTCATCACAAGCTTGCCACTCTGTTTGCCAGCGAATAACTCGCTTATGGTCGCCATTAAAGCTTGCTGGAATTTGATATAGCGGAATAGGGAGAAGGTTGTCGCCACTTCTTAATGGTGAGCACATATGTACATAGCTGGTGTAAAGCACCTGCCAGCTGGGAGTGTCGATATTACTTTGCTCTGAATTGATATCTTGACCGATAAACTTTTCACGTGGCGCCAATAACTTTGCTTCAGTTAGCATAGTTAATGCTTGTTTGACCCATGGGCTGTTGTTACGGGCTGATAAACTGTTTTTTTCAGGTATTAATAGCCTGACTTTAAACTCACCTTCATTAAATGCGACAGCAAATTCTCGTCCTAATACTTGGCCATTGGCTCTGAGTGCTTCTAGAAAGTTATTAATGGCTTTTTCTGCCGCAGTGATAGTGGTATCGGCGAAACATTCAAATCTGAGTTCAGTGACAAACATGGTTTTCCGTTTTTAGCTGGTTAAATGTATTGAGGATGTGGTGCTTAACTTTCTAATTGTACAATTCGTTTTTCAAGTGCTGCTATCTTTAGGGCAAATTCACTTTCGACAGCGTCAAATTTAGCCTGCCATTTTTGTTCTAGCGCCGTTAATGGGTCTTGAGCCGTTTCAGTATTAGCTGGCTGTATCATGGCTGCTAAATCGGGTAAGTCTTGCCATTGCTCTTTGGGGATGGCTTTAAATTGCTGCAAACCCTGAATAAGGGTTGGCATGGCTATCCGCGTACCTAATTTACCTTTTATTAACGCTAATGTTGGCGTATGACCTGCTACAGCAATGGATTTTGCCGCCGCAAGGACTTGTTCAATTGGACTCATAATTAGTGAAAATCCTTAAATATCGGTAGTGAAATTACTCAAAAAGTGAGACATGGTTTTAAATGGTGAATAAAATCAAGGCTTTAATTTTTGGCACACTTTTAGCTTAATCAGTATTGAGAACAGTATAACTTACTCTGAAAAACAGTTTCAGTAGAAATTACATTAGAACCATTTGAAAGGGACGTATTATGAAAGCAAAATTGGGTGCAGCATTAATTATGGCTATAGCAGCGACTTCACTAACTGGTTGCGTATTGAATGTGGGCGATCACGAAGGTAAGCGTAGTGATTCATATTGGCAAAAACAACAACAAACTAATCGTAATAACTTAGCGAAACTTTCAATCGGAATGGCAAAAGATCAAGTCACCATTTTGATGGGAACGGCTGATTTCAGTGAGGCTTATGTGACCCAAGCTGACGCTGAAAGTCCAAAGAAAGAGGTTCAGGTGTTTTTCTACCGTACTCAATGGAGTAAAGGTGACGGCAAAACCACAAAAAGTGAATGTACCCCAGTTGTAATAAGTGACAACAAATTAGTGGGTTGGGGTGAAACTGCTTACCAAAACATTTAATTTCTTAATAAAACGTCCAGTTGGTCTATTAATTCAGACCACTGGCCGTCTTGATGTAAGGCCTCTTCAATAAAGTGTCTTTGCGATTCTGACCAAAATCCAGCCTGTGCAATGGTGCTATTTTTAGCCAGTTTATGTTGTTCGATAAACTGGTTAATATCTTCCTTAGATGAACTTAATCCTAATTGCTGAAATAAGTGTTCAAATGTTGTCGTTGTCGTATCCATGAGCTTTCACCATGTATGAATGATATTACTTTACTAAGATTAGGTGACCCTATTTAAATTGCAATATGTTTCAAAGTTGTTAAGTTGAGACTATCAACTGGATTAGTTAAGAGTGACATCATGGAAAACAACACTTTGCCCCCGAAAACTCAAGCAGCGCCGTCTTTGGATGAACAAACTAACGATCAACCTAGAGCGGTTTATTTGACTGCGGAAGATCTAAGAGTTGCAGCATCGATTATTTATAATGCCTATCATGATGATCCATTTTTTATTGAAGCTTTAGCCACTGCTAATAAAGCCAATTACGAACAAAAACTGCGGGCTGCAATCAGAGAAGAGCTCACAGAGTTATGGCAGCAAGAGCAACCATTAATTGGTTGGTTTGAAGGCAAACGTCTCATCGGTGTCGCCTGTGTGATCACCCATCAAGTGCCTCTTGGTGAAAGTCGTTACTGGCACTGGCGTTTAAAAATGGTACTCGGCACTGGTTGGAGTTCAACCCAAGCATTTATTAAAAAAGAGCATACCATCTTAGAAAGTTTACCGAGTAAACAATACGGTATTTTACAATTTATCGCTTTGAGCCCTAATGAGCAAAGAAAAGGTAATGGGGCAAAATTAATTCAAGCGGTGTTAAGTTGGTGCGATGAGCAGTTAGAGCTCGATGGGATCGGAGTATTTGTTAACAACGATAAACATGCAGCGCTTTTTATTGGTGAAGGTTTTGGCCATTTGTCTGATCAAACCATTGGCTCTGTTGATGGTGAGATATTAATTTATCAAAGTAAATCGGAGCAATAAATGGCTGATAAACAGTATCAAGACTTTAAGTCGTTTTATCCTTTTTATTTATCACAACATCAAAATGCCACATGTCGGCGCTTACATTACCTCGGCTCTGGACTGATAGTGTTATTGCTGTTGGTGACTCTAGTTAGCCAGCAATGGTGGCAACTATTATTTATCCCTGTCATCGGTTATGGATTTGCATGGATTGGTCACTTTGTATTTGAAAAAAACAAACCTGCTACTTTTGAATACCCGCTATACAGTTTGCTCGCTGACTGGGTAATGTTTGCGCAAATGTTAAAAAAGCTATTCCTCTCAAAGTCATAAACAGGCAAGTTTCACTTTGGCGTGTAAGACTTATCTCACATACCCTGTAAGTTATCTAACTTTAGTCTGTATGCATTCTCTAGCTGAATTTGTTTTTTGCCAATTAAAACATAGCCTTAAGTTTTTAGTTCTGTTTTGGTGACGAGAATTTATTGGTTTGTGAGTAAATGGGGTGTTTTCTCGTCAATGAATTTAGCTAAAATATTCCACAAGGTCGCAACATAAATAAAACAGGGTGTTTTGTTTAATATTGCACTTATAATGAATAGTCATATTGTAAAGCCAACAACCTTTGGTCGTTAATGTCTCAGGATGAGATGAAAATTAAAGGAAGGGGGCTGGTTATTCATTGAGATATTTATATGAGAAAACCTCTTATTAGCTATCTCAAAATATGAATTCAGGACGAAGTCAGGACACGCTCAAGGAAAGGGCATAAGCTCAGTTATGGATAACTGAAACTAGGATGAACCCTCATCAGGATGATGACGGATTGCAGGATGCAGCATACCAGGATGGTAATCTAGGAGTAAAACTGTCAGTCAAAGGGATAGACTGTTCAATGGATTGAAAACTCAAGTATTCAGCAACTGGCAAGAATACAAGGAAATTGAGTAACAGGGAATAAAGGGAGCAGGGAGCAAATAATCGCATGGATGGAGCAGGGAAGCACAATTTAGCCGGATAAGCTAACAGAGCGTAAAATAGGCGCAATCTTAATTTATTAGGATTGCGCTTTTTACATTTTAGAAACACAAATGTTAAATATGTGAATTTTTTTGCAGTGGTTAATTTCCCTAATAGCCAGAGTGTTTGTGCGATATATCTCACAAGGGGTGTAAGCCTTATCGCATTTGAAACGCGCCTTAAATTAGGTTTATTTTAAAGTTGTTGTTTTTATTGATTTTAATTTGACGCCTGCTGGTTTAGTGGTGTTACTACTTTGTAATTACGCTGTAATGTGAATACTTATGACTTACCTGTTGAACCATATGAACTATAATAGATACCAAGAAAGCAAATATGCACAGGAAGTGCTTAAGTTGTATCAATAGGATTATAAGTAAAGTGTTTTCTGCTCTACAGTGACTTTCAAATCAAGGTAAAATGTACGCTATGGACAGTGGCATGATTAAAAGGTTAGTGACAAGAAGTTAACTAATACCCCATCACTGCAGTTTATGGATATAAGCGACTTTATTAGATTGAAGGACATCAATTAAGGGATTTACGCCATAAGGGATTTATGGTGATTGCATTGGATGCAATAACTTGATTAAAGGATGTCATGGAAGAACCCCAAGGATGAATTAAGGACACGCTTAAGGATTTGAGCAGGCTCGGTCAATGGATAATCGAGTAAGATGGAAAGTACTTAAGTGTACAAGGAATATCAAGGATTGAATAAGGATAGCGCTCGGAGCAAGTTAGACGCATGGATGGTGCAGGGAGCACAACAATAGCTGGATGGCTTAACAAAAGCACAAGAGACCGCGGCAATGATTTGTCGCGGTCTTTCTTTTGGCTAGCGTTTAATAAATAACGATTTTCCAGTAAAAAATGGTTTATGCAGTATGGCTTACCTATTGAGTCGTTAAGCCAATAAATTACTTACACTTTCCGGAGTTGCAGCTAGATGCGCCGCCACAACCACCAAACTTACCTTTTGCCATCGGCGCATCCATCCATTCTGGCTCTGGGAAAATAGGCCAATTTATTTTTTCTATTTTTTTACCATGCATTTGGATATGCGCGCGATATTGGTTCATGCCATCGGTGCTAAATTCAAACAAAAATTTAGCACGCCAACAAAGGCCAGTAGTACCACCCAGGCTAGGTCTTGCTGACTCCATTGCGATAGCAAGGAGTTGTACTTTTTGCTTGCCGCAGGCGCTTTCAGCATACTTACGGCTAATTTCTGCCATTTGTCGTAATTGCCAAAAGAATGCGCCCACAACCACGACTGCTACGATTAAAATAAAATCTGACATCATTGGCTTAGTGCCTTAAATAAACCGCCAATAGCCGCTGATAGTTTCTCACTTCGTTCGGTATTTCTTAGTTCAAGCAACAGCGGCTGGCGTAAACTCGGTATAGACACGATATCAGCAAATACTTGGTTAAAGAAGATTTGTGGCTGATTTGCTAAGACTTCTAGATAAAGTTTGCGAGTTTGGTCATCTTTTAATGCAATCCAGTTTCTGGCAGCAATGGTGATCAATAAGTTTTCATCAAGTTGTTGGTAATTAACCAATTGCTTAATGGCTTTTTGAGTTAACTCAGCTTGTGAAGCAAGGGCTCTAAGATAGATATGCTTATGCTCAACCGGCGCTTGAGATAACTTATCAAACAAGGTTTGTGCAAGCACTGCATCAATGGTCACATGTTCTAAGCATTGGCAAATAGCTGCTTGAACTTCAACTGGGGCAAATTCAAAAGCGGCATTAATTTCTGCAGCGTGGTTATGTTGATCTAGGCGCACACAGATGTCGGCAATGCCTTGAAGCCCTAATTGCTGCCACGAGTCATCCACTTTCTTTGGACTTGCTATCAGCGCAGCAAAGTAGCTAGCGGCAAATTGATATTGCGCTGATGGTTGCTGGCTTAATTGACGTTTTACTAAGGCATTAAATAGCGCTAGCTTTTCCTGGCTAGGCTTGAAGCTAAAAGGGTGATTAGCATAGCGCTCTTGTTCTTCATCACTTAATGCTTTGGTTGGATCTTGCCCTAGAGCTTCGAGGATCATTTTGATGAATTGACTGCGCTGCGCTGGAGACAACAAGCCTTGCTCATCCAGTGGCAGCTTTAAAAACCAAATAAAAGGTGGCTGTGCTTCGCGCCAAAACACGATGGCAAATTGTGCATGACCTTGAGTTGGAAAAGGGTAAGGGGTTTTTAATGCTTCAATTTGATTAAACAACATCATATCGATGTTTTCGACTCTGCGGCCTAAATCATAAACCTGAAATTGAGTATTAGCGGTGTCTAAAAATTCACTTAGGGTTTCGAGTTGTGTCATGGTGTTTTTATATAGCGATTAACTTGTGCGTATTATAGGGTTAACTGCCTCCTGATGATATAATTAGTCGCACAAACAATCGTGTTATTTCAAACTTGTGTGAGCGATAAATCACAGTTATGCCGTATATTAAAACAGAGCAATACTTAATTCAGATAGAACAAAACCTTAAAGATGCAAACCTTTGGTCATCGACTAACCCTTCTGCTCAAGCGCTTGCGAGCAGTTCTCCTTTTGCCTGCGATACCATGGGGTTTGAGCAATGGTTGCAGTTTATTTTTATCCCTAAGATGCAACAGCTTATTTGTATGAAGCAGGCTTTACCTACTCAAATAGCCTTAGCCCCTATGGCGGCACATGTGTGGAGTCAGCGTGATGATCTTAATCCTTTGATACGTTTATTGGCTGAGTTAGACACCTTTTTAAGTGAGCAATAACATGATAGATGATGAATATTTCGATGACCAAGAAGATGCAGCGAGCCTTCAAGCTGAAACGCTAGCAGCGGAGGGGCTTGAAGATGAAACACCGCCTGAGTTAGAAATTCTTTTTGAAGATGAGCATCTGGTGGTTATTCATAAGCCGGCTGGTTTGTTGGTGCACCGCAGTTACCTTGCAAGAAAGGAGCGCTTTTTTGCGATGCAACTGACTCGAGACCTAGTGGGCTGCCATGTGTTTCCGGTGCACAGATTAGATAGACCCACATCTGGAGTGTTAGTTTTTGCCAAAAGCAGTGAAGTCGCCAGAGCGCTTTGTGAGCAGTTTGAACATCATCAAGTGACGAAAGAATATATCGCTTTGGTTCGAGGCAATATGCATGAGGCAGGCCGTTTAGATTACGCTTTAAAAGTAGAACTAGATGATGTTGCCGACAAAAAGGCCAATAAAGATAAGCCCGCACAAGAAGCGGTAACTGATTATAAGCCGTTAATGAATGCAGAGATCCCATACAGTTCTGGACGTTATCCCAGTAGCCGCTTTTGCTTAATTAACCTTACACCGCAAACGGGCCGTAAACATCAACTGAGACGACATATGGCACATTTACGTCATCCTATTATTGGTGATACCACCCATGGTGATGGTAAGCAGAATAAGTTTTTTAGATCGCACTTTGAGATAAATCGTTTATGGCTTATCGCTAAGTCAATTCGTTTTACTCATCCTGTGACCTTAGAGAAAATGCATATAGAAACAGAATTGGAGCAAGAATGGCTGAGGATATTTGAGCAGTTTGGCTGGGATGATGCGCTTGATTGCTCAGCACCTATGGATATTGCTTAGTAGGCTATAAAAAATTCTTACGTAAAAACTATCACGTAATAATAAGTTACGTAAGAATCTTAAAGATAAATCCAAGTACTTGGTAAGTGCGCTTATTAAGTACTTTGTTTTAAAGGGGTTTTATTGTGTTTTAACAATAATGCCTTCAACTTCTCGAACTCATCAATTTTTGCAAGTGGCTCGCTAGTATCTTGTTGTTCACATCTAAAGTAAAAGTTTCGCCTAATATGGGCGGCCTTATGCTGGAGTTTGAACAATCTATGCCGGTTGGCTTGGCGCATAACAATAACCTTAACGTTTAGATAAGTTGTTACTTTTGTTTGTATTTCATACTTGCAGCCCAGCGCTGGAATGCAGTATGGTGAAGCTATTAACTCAAATTAGTCAGCATTTAAGCTGTAATAATCAATGCAGTCAGTGAGCTTGGGGAAAAGTATATCATGGATAAAGTTAATATAGTGTTCGGAACAGTGTATGGAAGTGCACAATTTGTTGCTGAAACATTAACCGATAAGATCGCACAATTGGATTTTAATACCCAATTGTTTCAGCCAACTGAGCTATTGGGCTATGTTCCAGCTGAAGATGAATTACTGATCATAGTGACCTCTACCACTGGTCACGGTGACTTACCTGAAGATATTGTGCCATGGTTTAATGAGTTGCGCTCAGTAGCGCCTTATTTGCCTAAGCTTAACTACAGCGTTATTGCCTTAGGTGACTCAAGCTATGAAACATTCTGCGGCGGAGGAAAACAATTTGATGAACTGCTTACTGAACTCGGTGCAACCAGTATTACGCCGCGCCTTGAAATCGATGCCTGTGAAACCATGGAACCAGAAACAGAAGCCACACAATGGATAACAACTTGGCAAACCGCAGTAACCCAGTCGCAAGACAGTTAAGGTTATTAAGCCAGCGGTGGTTTAAATTTGCTCAGCGTCTTAGTCAGGCGCTGTTAATTCCCATCGCCATTTTACCCGCTGCAGGTGTCATGCTCGGGCTTTCTGCCAATCCCCTTCCTTTTATATCTACCGAACTCGCCATCGTGCTTTCGAATGTGGGTAATCTAATTTTTACCATGATGCCGCTATTATTTGCGATAGCTATTGCCATTGGCTTTTGTCAAGACCAAGGTATTGCCGCCTTTGTCGCAGTTTTTGGCTTTGGCGTTTATATTTCAAGCCTTGGAGCAATGACAACCCTTTATCACTTACCCTCGAGGCCCATTTGGGGGATGGAGACAATGGATACCGGAATTGCTGGTGGTGTGCTCATTGGCGCGCTGACTTGTTTGGTGGTGCGATTGAGTGAAAATGTAAAACTGCCAGCAGTGTTCTCATTTTTTGAAGGCCATCGAAGCGCTGCGTTAATCATTATTCCATTTTCCATGCTGATGGCGTTCATCTTAGCTTTTATTTGGCCCACACTGGCCTATGAAATCGATTCTTTATCCTTATGGGCTGTATATCAAGAGCCTGCTGTCGCCTTTGGTGTTTATGGCGCCATTGAACGATTACTTATTCCATTGGGCCTACACCACATTTGGAACGCGCCATTTTACTTGGAAGTGGGACAATATATTGATGACGGTAAATTGGTGAGAGGTGAAATAGCTCGCTATCTTGCTGGTGATCCTGCTGCGGGTAATTTTGCTGGGGGTTACCTCATAAAAATGTGGGGACTCCCTGCTGCAGCGTTGGCTATTTGGCGTAGCGCGGATAAATCTGAACGTAATCGCGTTGCCGGGATTATGCTGTCAGCGGCAACCGCAAGTTGGTTAACTGGGATCACCGAACCCATTGAATTTGCCTTTATGTTTGTGGCGCCGATATTGTTTTTAATTCACGCCATTCTGACTGGTGTGGCCTATAGCGTTTGTGTTTTGCTTGAAGTAAAACACAGTGTGGTGTTTTCCCACGGACTGATTGATTTCAGTTTGTTGTTTGCTCAATCAAGTAATACTCAATGGATTTGGTTTTTAGGGCCATTAACGGGGTTTGTTTATTATCTTTTATTTAGGGTGAGTATTGTAGCATTTAACTTAAAAACCCCTGGGCGGTTAGAAGCTGATGGTCACGGCAATAAAGAAAGCCTACGCAGCATGATTAGTGCTCTTGGCGGGGCAGACAATATTGTTGAATTAAATGCTTGTTTAACCCGCTTACGCATTACAGTCGTGAATCCAAAACTTGTCGATAAACCCAGGTTGATGCGCTTAGGCGCGAAAGGGGTGATCAAAGTGGGGCATGGAGTACAGGTTGTATTTGGGACTAAGGCGGAAAGTTTGCGCAAACTACTGCAAAAGTACCTAGACACCCGTAAATGATTATTAAAACCTCATAAATATAGCAACTCTTTTAACTATTTAATAATTAGGTTGCTATAAAAAAATCAATTATTGATATATCTGGTTATTTAATTACATCTCCCATAAAAGCTATGTTAAAAGTAAAATATAGTTTTTAGCCAGCTGCATTTTATTTGAATGTAAACGTCATCGATTTAATTCTTGTGAGCCAATAGTTTATGAAGTCTAAAAGTAACCCAGTTAACAATACAGCAAGCCTAGAGCGAAAAATTTTGATCACTGATTGTGAAGATGCAAAAGGCCTTATCGCTAAAATTACCGGGGTGTGTTTTGCCCATAAGCTAAATATTATTAAAAACACCGAATTTGTTGACCATGAACAAGGACGCTTTTTTATGCGTACTGTGCTTGAAGGGCAAATTAACGATCAGCAGTTATTGGCCGACTTAACTGAGGTGCTGCCTCTACAAAATCACATGAAGCTGGTGGATGCAGGCCGAAAACGTATAGTCATTTTAGTCACCAAAGAAGCCCATTGTTTAGGTGATATTTTAATGAAGTCCTATTATGGCGGTTTAGATGTTGAGATCGCTGCAGTGGTGGGTAACTACGATGTGTTGCAAGGCTTAACTGAAAAGTTTGATATTCCATTTCATCATGTTAGTCATGAAGGTTTAGACCGAGCCCAGCACGAGCAAGCGATGCTTGAGGTTATAAAAAACTATAATGCTGATTACATTGTATTGGCAAAATATATGCGAATTTTAACTCCTGAGTTTGTCGCTGAGTTTCCCAATACCATTATCAATATTCATCACTCATTTTTACCGGCATTTATTGGCGCCTCACCTTATCGTCAAGCGTGGGAGCGTGGGGTAAAAATCATTGGTGCGACAGCCCACTTTGTCAATAATTGCTTAGATGAAGGGCCTATTATCAAACAAGATGTGATTAATGTTGATCATAGTTTCAGCGCAGAAGAACTCGCTCATAATGGCCGCGATGTTGAAAAAAGCGTGCTGAGTAAAGCCCTGCAGCTTGTCCTTGATGAACAAGTAGTAGTCTATGGTAACAAAACCGTGGTTTTTTAGACTTTTAATGAAGTAACAAAAAGGTCTGTCAGAGTTATCTGGCAGACCTTTTTTATATCCAATAAGGGGCTCATTTAGCTGTAAGCGTTAATAAAGCGGGCTATTGCTTATTTGCTGATAAAGTAGCAATGCCGCCACCGTTATAAGTTTGAATGTAGCCTGCAGCGGCTAACTCATCGTTGGCAATACCGCTTCTGCGGCCGCTGCGGCAATACAATACGATGGCTGTATCTTTGGCAATATTTTGTTTATTTAACTCTTTAAGGGCGATATTAAAGGGAATATTAATCGCGCCCTCAAGGTGACCTGCGGCAAACTCTTCAGCGGTTCTTACATCCAATATCATCGCACCCTTGTTAATTTTCTCCCACGCAATAACGGGATTCATATCTTGGGCAAGGCTTATTTTACTCACTGTTAATACCATTAAGCACATGGCAAGTAGGGTGAGGGCTTTAACAGCTTGAATAGTAAATTTATTACAATCTAATGGCTGCACTGTGGCTCCTTATTGATATATTTTTGCAATGCTATTGGGTTGCTTTTTCTGCTTCGGTTTTTAGACCGAGTTTTTTCATCACCATAGCGGCGGGACAAAAACCAGTAAAAGCACTTTGAAATAGATTAGCACCAACAAATGCTGTCAGCCAAATAAAATGGTGACTGACGGTAGCGGTAAGCACTAAAGATAACAGCACCATAAAGCCGGCAAAAGCCATAATTGATCTTTCAATAGACATAAGTAACTCCTTAAACGTTAGATTAGTTGTGGATCCCTTGGCGGTTTTTCATTACTGCGTAATACAGCACTGGGATAACGACCAAGGTTAAAATGGTTGAAATAAATATCCCGAAAATAAGGCTGATTGCTAGCCCACTAAAAATCGGGTCATCAATGATAAATAGTGCGCCAATCATGGCGGCAAAGGCCGTTAACATAATTGGTTTGGCGCGCACTGCGGCGGCGTTGATCACGGCTTGTTCAAACGGTACACCTTCGGTTGCCTGTTGATGGATAAAATCAACCAGCAAAATTGAGTTTCGCACTATGATACCGGCCAGCGCGATCATGCCTATCATTGATGGGGCGGTGAATTGCGCCCCGAGTATTGCGTGCCCTGGCATGACCCCAATAATGGTTAATGGAATGGGCGCCATAATAATCAGTGGCACGGTATAAGATTTAAATTGTGCGACTACTAATAAGTAAATCGCAATCATACCCACCGCATAAGCAATACCCATATCGCGGAAGGTTTCATAAGTTATTTTCCACTCGCCATCCCATAGTACGGCAACTTCATCTAAGCCGTCGGGCTGATTGGCAAAGTATTGGCTCATTGGGTATGCTGCTTCACCACTTTCTTGCTCATGGTTTATTTGGCCTACCATATCAAACATGCCATACAAAGGGCTGCCTGTCGGGCCTGCCATATCGGCAATGACCATGATCATGGGCACCATATTTTTATGGATAATAGTGGTATCAATGCTGGTTTGTTTAATTGAAGCCACATCAGCAAGGGTGACCATTGCTCCTGAGGCTGAAGGGATTTTTAATAACATCACCTGATGCATATCCACCTTGGCGGCTTCATCAAGCTGCAGCCTGATTGGTGTTGGCAGGTGCAAGTTGCTTTGATAAAGGTAACTGGCATCTTTGCCATCAATTGCCGCTTGAATAGTATTAACAATACTTGAGTAAGCCACCCCAGCAATTGCAGCGCGATTACGATCAATACTCACTTGCCATTTGCTTTGCTGTGCGGGTAAATAAATATCCACATCTACAACATGCTCAGTTTGCTGAAAACGGCTCATTAAATCGTTAGCCGCTTGTTCGCGCAGCGCTGTGGTTGGTGCGTAAACTTCAGCCACAATCGGTGACCATACTGGTGGCCCTGGAGGCACTTCAACAATTTTGATATTGGCATTGTAAGCGACACCAATGGCTTGTAAAGGCTCTCTCACTGACATAGCAATATCATGACTGTTTCTATCACGTTCTGACTTTTCAACCAGATTGACTTGAATATCAGCCACTTCTTGGCTTTCACGTAAAAAGTAATGTCTCACTAGGCCGTTAAAATTCATTGGCGAGTGGGTGCCTGCGTACAACTGCAAGTGTTCAACTTCTTCAACAGTCGTCAGATAAAGTCCAAGCTCTTGTAGCAGTTTTTGATTTTGCTCAAACGGCGTGCCTTCAGGTAGATCAACAATCACCTGAAACTCCGATTTATTATCAAAAGGCAGCATTTTAAGCACAACGGCTTGCATGAAGGGTAATGACACCGCGAGTGCGATTAGTAGCACAATGCCTAACGCCATAGCTTTACGCGCCTTACTGGCGTGTTCACCATCAAGAAATGGTTTCATGATGAAAGTGAAAAAGCTCAGTAATTTAGTTGAGGCTGTTTCTGTATGGGGTTGCTCATTTAGGTCACTGCTGGTGTTACCTCGGTGAGCTTTGGCATTAAGCCATTTATTACTCAGCCATGGGGTCATCACAAAAGCAATCAATAGCGAGATAAGCATGCCCATACTGGCATTGATGGGAATAGGGCTCATGTAAGGCCCCATTAAGCCAGAAACAAACGCCATTGGCAGTAATGCCGCAATAACGGTAAAGGTGGCCAAAATTGTCGGCCCGCCCACTTCATCCACAGCCTGTGGGATTAATTCTGTGAGCGGTTTATTACTCATCGCCATATGACGGTGAATGTTTTCTACCACAACAATGGCGTCATCCACTAAGATCCCAATTGAAAATATCAGTGCAAAAAGTGAAATACGGTTAAGGGTAAAGCCCCATGCCCATGAGGCAAATAATGTCAGTGCTAAGGTAATAATAATCGCGACGCCAACAATGGCTGATTCGCGGGCGCCCATAGTTAATAGCACCAATATCACCACTGCAGCGGTAGCAAAAATTAATTTAAATATCAGTGTGTTGGCTTTTTCGCCCGCGGTAGCGCCATAGTTACGGGAAACAGCGACATTGACGTTATCAGGAATAAGTAAGTTATCGAGTTTGGCAACTTTATCTGTAATTAAATTGGCAATATCTACCGCGTTTTCACCGGCTTGCTTACCAATAGCAATGGTTACAGCAGGGAATTGACCTTGCTGATTAGCATGCCAGACCTGCTGCTTTTGAATATCGCTTTTTAAGGTGATATCAGCAACATCGGCTAAATAAACCACCTTGGCGCTGGCAGGCTCAGTGATTGAGTTATTAGCGGGTATTACTTTGATAACCAGGTTTTTAAGATCGTCAACTGAGTCTAAAAACTGTCCAGTTTGAACCTTAATCTCTTGATTATTTTGGGTTAATGAACCTGTTGTTGAGACGGAATTATTACTGTTTAGCACTTGCTCAATTTGTTCAATCGTGATCCCAAAACTGTTTAGCTTACTAGGATCTAAGCGAACATTGGCAATAAGCTCATGCCTACCTTGAGAATATATCTCACGGGTGCCTGGGATACGTTTTAGTTCAGTTTCTAGTACCGTAGCGACTTTAGTGAGTTGCTCAGGGTTCATGGTGGGATCATCTGACCATAAGGTGAGACCAAAAATAGGTACGTCATCAATACCGCGAGGTTTTATCAGCGGCTCACCAATGCCTGCAGCTTGATTGAATTTATCAAGGTTGGAATAAATTTTATTGTATAAATCGACAACAGCTTGTTCTCGAGGAATGCCCACTTTGAAGATGGCAATGATTAAGGCGCCGTCAGGCTGTGAGAATGAGTAAAGGGTATCAACACCTTTAATTTCTGAAATAATTTTTTCGGCAGGTAAGGTAACCTGATTAGCGACTTGCGTAGGACTTGCACCTGGATAGGGGATAAACACATCAGCAAAGGTGACATCAATTTGCGGCTCTTCTTCTTTAGGGGTTATGAGTACCGCAAATAAGCCGAGTAGTAATGCCAAAATAGCCAGTAAAGGGGTGATAGCACTGGTTTGAAAGTTCTTAGCAATGGTGCCAGAAATACCTAAACGAGGTTCTGAATTAGCCATGAACTACTCCTTACTTTGGTTAGCTGCGCGCAGTAACACGTAGCGACTGGCGTTAAGGATAATTTCATCACCTTTATCAAGACCTGATAACACTTCAACAGTTTGCTGTTGCTTGTCAATTTTTCCGAGGCGAATTTGTGTTAACAAGGTGTGCTGACCCACTTTTCGATACACGCCATCCAGATCATTGACCTGATAAAGGGCACTTAAGGGAATAACGACCACGTTGCTGGTTTTAACGGGTACCGCGATTTTAACCCATTGGCCGGTGAGAGCTTGAGGGTGACTAAAATTAACTCTTACTTGATGCTGGTGACTGTTGGCATCGGCAAATTGGTAAACATTGATATGGTTACTGATAACTTTTTCACCATTAGTTAAGGTTAATTCAAGCTGTTTAGCCGCTTGCAGGTTGGCTAAGTAACGCGAGGGGACATTAAAAGTTGCGCGTAACTCTCGGGTATCAAAACCGGAAAATAATGGCTGACCATATGAAATGGTTTCACCGAGTTCAATAAAGCGTTCAGTCACTCGGCCTTCAAATGGCGCAGAAACCACAGTGTAATTTAAACTTTGTTTTGCTTTATTAAGCTGAGCTTTAGCAGCTGATACCGCTTGCTTACTGGATTTGGCATTGGCGGTTGCTTCATCCATTTGCCCTTGAGATATGGCCCCTTGAGGAAACAGCGCCGCATAACGAGTCAGTGTCGCTTGTGCTTCAAAGTTCATGGCTTCTGAACTGGCAAGCTGAGCCTCTGCCGCATTAAATTCTGCGGTCTGCTCATCACTGGTAATTTCAAGTAAAGACGCGCCCGCGGTGACCACATCATTGACATCATAATTGACCTGAATAATGCGCCCTGAGGTTTGTGCTGAAACGGTAGCGGCTTTAATCGCTTCCACTTGTCCATCAATGATTATTGATGAAACAGACTCTGTTTCAGTGACTGTTAGGGTATCAAAAGCTTTATCGGTTTTTAGTTTGTCTGTATCAGCTATAGCGCTATAGCTAACAATAGCCAGCAAAGTAGGTATTACTGCACTAAATAAAGATAAGCGTTTGTGAAAGGTTGCCATGTTCCACCTCAAAAATTTGTTTATGAGAAAATTCTAATGGACTTTAGTATTAAGCGCAATTTATTTATGAGAAAAATCTAATGAAAGTATAGCAGATATAAAAAAACCACCGATGAATCATCGATGGTTTTTTAAATTATCAACTGTTTTAATTATGAAGAAGAGGCCTTAAAAACTGAAGTTATGCCTATCCATTTTACTCAATCTGTTTAATGCAGTCTGTTTAAGTAACAGTCTGCTTAAAATGTGTAGTTGTACTGTAAAGAGTAGTAGTTAGCACCTGATTCAGTATAAGCACTAACAGGACCTACTAGCTCACTGGTTTCAATTACATGTACTTTCTCGCCAGCCACTAGGGTGTAACCGAAATCAATGCTTGATTTTTCATTGATGTGGTAGCTAAAACCTGCTGAATACCAAGTACGGTCTGAATCAGGAATAGAAAGTGATGATACTTCACCGACTACACCTTGGTCTTTGGCAATACCCGCTCTAACGGTCCATTTATCATTGATGTCGTATGTTGCACCCAAACTTAAGAACCAAGAGTTTTCCCAGTTATAATGCTTGAGGATATGGCTGTCTGTACCATTTTCACCGTCAGTAAGCTCGATGTTGTCGAAATTACTCCAGTTAGTCCACTGGGCTGTATAATGGATAGCAAATTTGTCAGTTAACTGATGAAAACCAGCAAGCTGAGCAATATCAGCTAAAGGAATATCAATTTCACCAAAGTTTTCAGCAGCAAATGGTGGGTTATAAGCAATATCACCTGAAGCCTTCATGTTCGGGCTTTTACGATAGCTTAAGCCGATTCTGTTATTTTCATTAATTTCATAAGCAAGACCGAAAATGGCGCCAAAGCCCCAGCCATCAGCATCAATATCAACAAGGTTTAGTGGTATTTCACCAAAAACAGGAACTGTAAAATCACCTTGTCGAGTTAATGTACCCATACCTTTAATGGCATCAATACCAAGGCCAAGGCTTAGTGAATCATTGATACGATATGACACACTGGCATTGAAGTTAATGGTAGTCACTTCAGTGTTACCCAATAAATCGATTGGAGTATTAAAGTCGTGACCTGAATTTAGCGGGGCTAAATCAGTGCCTGTACCATAGTTACTAAATGCAGCAACACCAAAAGCCCATTTGTCATTAATTGGGTTGATGTAATAAAAACTTGGGATAGGCTTACCTTCAGCGGCATTATCCATAGCACCTAAATATTGACCATCACCAGAACCATCACCAATCATGGCATCAGTCACTTCAACATTCACATCAGCATAAGTACCAACAACCGAAATTGCTGTCTTATCAAATAATGCCATTGCCGCTGGGTTGCGAGCCAATACTGAAGCGTTATCTGCGATGATGGCATCCCCCGCCATTGCGCGGCCTAAACCGGTTGCAGACTGGCTGTTGAGTTGAAAACCCGCTGCGAATGTTTGAGTACTTGCTAAAGCTACAGCTGCTGCCAGTAGTGTCTTGTTGAATTTAGTCATAATTATTGCTCATCTTTATTGTCGCATATGCATGAATACTGCATGTGTTCATATCACTGCCACTTATATTTGAGCGCATCTTAGGTAACACAAGTAAGCTATACAACTCCGACCAGTGACTTTTGGTGTTGCATTTTTGTTAATAATTTGAGCTATTAAATATAATTGTGAGAAGGTCTTACAAACCTTTGTGGGAGTTAACGCTGTAATTTCAGTGGTTTGAGTTTGATTTTATAATGATAACTTTGTTAGGTTGCTGTAATTAAGAATTGTGACTAGGGCTGCTTTTTAGCTAACACCTGTACGCTGAGTTTAGAATCTTTACTCTAGAAATGAGCCAGCCGACTAATTGTTGTTAACGAAAAAGTCGGCAGGTGTTTACTAAGGGTTAACCTTGTAAAGCACTAAAGTGACTGGCGAAAGACCTTGAATGAGGCCACCGTCTCTGTGCTTGCAGGAAATAGCTTACTGACTAAGATACCTGCCAATGAGGCGAGCAAAAATCCAGGGACTATTTCGTACAAGTCAAAAATACCACCAGAGAGTTGTTTCCAGACCACCACGGTCACCGCTCCGACAACAATTGTTGCTACAGCGCCGTTACGACTATATTGCTGCCAAAATAGTGATAGTAATACCACAGGGCCAAATGCTGCGCCAAAGCCTGCCCATGCGTAGCTCACTAACCCTAGGACACTGCTTTCAGGATTAAGTGCAATGACTGCGGCCACAATAGCAATGGCGATAACCCCCAAACGGCCCACGAGCATTAACTCTTTATTACTCGCATCGGGTTTAATCCATTTGCGATAAAAGTCTTCAGTTATTACGCTTGAACAAACCAAAAGCTGTGAATCAATGGTGCTCATGATCGCGGATAAAATTGCTGCAATTAACAAGCCGCCAACCCATGGATTAAACGCAGCATGGGCAAGGTGAATAAATACAGTTTCAGGGTTATCTAGGGGAGTGTCGGCAAAATACAAGGTACCAGCGATACCCGTTGCCAATGCACCAATCAGAGAAATACCCATCCAGCTCATAGCAATGCGACGAGATAACTTAATGTCTTTAGCGCTGCCAATGGCCATAAAGCGAGATAGAATATGTGGCTGGCCAAAATAGCCTAAACCCCAAGCCAGTAATGACACTAAGCCGATGACTGTGGTGTTTTCACTGACAAACGACAGCATGGCAGGGTCAAGTTGCTGCAGGTTTTCTTGAGTCTCAGGTTGGCTGAAGATGGCAACAGGTACAATAAGTAAGGCCACTAACATTAAACAGCCTTGGAAAAAGTCAGTCCAACTGACGGCAAAGAAACCGCCTACAAAAGTGTAAGAAACGATGATTACTGAACCTATAATGAGTGCTAAGGTGTAATCAAGGCCAAATACTTTTTCAAATAATATTGCGCCGCCAACCATACCTGATGAGGTATAAAAGGTGAAAAAGACTAAGATGGTGACCGCAGCAACCATTTTTAATACGCCTTGGTTATCATGAAAGCGATTTTCAAAAAAGTCAGGTAATGTCAGCGAGTTGTCAGCCAGTTCAGTGTAAATACGTAAACGTTTGGCGACAAAAAGCCAGTTGAGCCAGGCACCAAATATCAGTCCAAAACCAATCCAAGCTTCACCTAAGCCGCCTAAATACACTGCACCAGGTAAGCCAAGTAATAACCAACCTGACATATCTGATGCACCAACACTTAAGGCGGTGACAGCAGGGCCCATTTTTCGGCCACCCAGAATATAGTCGTCAACGGTATCTGTTTTACGATAAGCCCAGTAGCCAATCCCCATCATTAACGCGAGGTAGCCGATAAAAGTGATTAGAATGGGGGTTTCTATGGTCATGATACTTCCGTATTTTTATTATTGTGGCGCATATGCTAGCAGATGTATGAGCCAGTGCACAATTTGGGAAGTAAATTTGATGTGATAACAAGCACTCAATAAGTTTACATTGACTGCTTATTATCTAATTGATAGGAGATGGTTACAGGTTGTGACTATAACTAGATAAAGGTTTGCTCTATTTCAGATTTAACAAACTGTAAATCAGTATCTTGCTCTGCAACTAACATCATGAATGCCCCAGCTGTTTGAAAGCCCAAGCCCTGATAGTGTTGATCTGCAAAAGCTTCTTCGGTGACCATTCTATTTTCAGCCGGGACAATAAAGAGGGTGACTTTACCGTCTTTACCTTCCATCACTAAGTGCAAGCTTTTAACTCCTTGAAAGTCACAATAGGAGGTATAAAACACTTTTCCGGGCTGTTGAATGAATTTGGCGTTTTCTAAACCGCCAATACCAGCCAGTTTAAAATTAACATCTTCAAAGCCAACATTTTGATCAACCAGCATTGATTTGGGTTCATGGTATACATGAGCGAGCGCATGCTCAGCTAAGTCAACGGGGGCAAATTTTAACATGCTAAAACTTAAACCGATGACTAATGCCACGGAGGCAGCCATAGCCATTAAATAACGAGTATGCTTTTTTTGCTCCTGATGTTTATTCAGTTGCTGACGTAATAATAATTTATCTGCTAAATCATTAGGCACATCAATATTAAGCGCATGGGTAAGCTTACTGTCTAATGTTTTTAATTCACTGACTAACTTTGCATCAGACTCAGACGCAGCAATTTGTGCCAAGAAATCTTCATCTTGGCTGTTGGGATCGTCATAGGCATGGCGACGAAATTGTAGATCATCCATTTGATTGACCTCTAACTTCAGGAGACTCTAAAGCGTCTTTTAATTGATTACGGGCACGAAATAATCGCGTCATGACGGTGTTTCTATTAAGTTCAAGCAACTCTGCAATTTCTTCACCACTAAAACCGCCAATGAGTTGCAGCAGTAATGGCTCTCGATATTCAATCTCTAATAAGCCGATCTGTTTACGTAGCCAATATTGCTCTGTTTGCTCTTCGGTAGTGGAAGACTTTTGGTCTTCAAGCAACTCTTGCTCTACATCACTGTAGTCAAACTGCTTACGTTCAAATCGACGGGCATTCTCTCGGCGCAAGATAGTGATCAGCCATGCTTTAGCGGCTTTGTCATCTTTTAAAGAGTCAAGCGCACGCCATGCACGTAAAAAGGTTTCTTGAGTGACGTCTTCAGCAACATGTTTATCGCCGATAAGCCAATAGGCATATCGGAAGATATCTGCGTGAAGTGCCCGGACGAGGCTGTCGTATCGTCGTTGTTTAGTTAACATGTCAGATATGACCGTGGGTTCGGACTTTTTATTTCGCAAGCTATCAAACATTTTTATCTTTTTGTTAAAAATATTATGTTCGATAGCTTAAAAGGTTACTGATGAATAGCAAGTATAATTATGCTTGCTATTCAATCAGTTTATTCGTTAAGGGTTTAACGAACTCAGCGCAGATGGGGAGTTTACTGCAGAATTATGACTGTAACTCTCAATGGCTTTTAATAAAGCCGCTTTATCAACAAATGTTGAAGATTGGCTGTATTTAGCCTGCTGTAATTGATGAGTTGCTTGAGCTAGCGCAGTTGATAACTGGCTAATATCAGCCAAGTTCATTGGTTTGTTTAGTAATGTAGAAAAATGCTGCTGCAGTAATGTAATGACTTGAGATACATCATTTTTATCACAGGCGAGGCTGATGTCTTTGATGCTCACTCGAGCAGAGGAGGACTGAACATCAACATTTTCAGAGGTAACTGTTAGCGACTTTTGCTTACGGGCGTTTAACCACAGGGCGATTGTGATAAGCCATAATGAGGCAAATAGCAGTGTTAACCAAGGCCAAAAACCAGGATTATTGCTGGGCTGTGTAACCTCAGGTGTAATTGGCGTTGGTGCTTGTTCTGGATTAGCCGCAATGGTCACTGTTCTTGCTGGAATGGTGGTAAATTGCTGCTGGCGTAGCTGCGAGTTCCACCACGGAATTGTAATTTCAGGAAGGGTAAATGTTCCAGCTTTGGTTGGCACGATAGCCGTGGTAAGGCTGTACTGGGCCACTACATGGTTTTCTCTAAGTACAGTTTGTCTAACTGGTTTTTCTGGATATGATTTCAGCGCACTTGGCATAGCTAATTCAATGTCAGGCAGGCTATTACTGTCAGCATTAGATGCGATGATATTAATAGTGCGGGTGATTGGGCTACCCACTTCAAATTCACTGCTGTCTTCAGGCCATACTTCTTTAGCGATTAATAAATCACTGACGAGCCAATCACCTTGATAGCTGTCAGGTATGGGTTTAATTATGATTTCAGTATCTTCAGCAGCAGCTTGCATCGGACGGCTTTCATTAAAGCCAAACATGCCGCCACGTCGTGGTGCTTCAACTAAAATATCACCTGAAAAACTCGCACCTTTAATGGCGAGTTTACCTGGAGTATCGGCAATCATGGCATAGGTTCGCTCAATTACGCGAAAACGGCGGCCATTAACCACTTCAACACTGTCTTGATCTTCGCCAAGCTGCTTGATCTCAGCACCTGATATTTCTGGGGCGCTAATGACACCACGCTGTAATTCAGCAGCTAAAAATAGCTTAACTTTATAGGTAATTAATTGGCCCACATAAGCTTCTTGAGTGCTAACTTCGCCTTCCACAAACAAATTGCGCATTTGCTGAGGCTGGGAGCCAGCATCTAAAACCGTTAACTCGATGGGATTAGATTGAATACCTTCCATAGTAAAGGCAGGAATAGTCACAGTGCCGCTATTTTTAGCCGATAATAATACTTGCCAGCGGGTTTCTTTACTGGAGTTGAAGTTAACGATTTGCGTGCTTCGTCCCACGCTAGTGCGGCCGACAACAAAGTCTTTTAGCAATATTGAGGTGTCTAATGAGCCTGCATTAACATCATCATCTGCGGTGACGTTTAATACAAAATACTCACCTTGCATGACGGGGTTACGGTCCACCGTTGCTTGAATGTTAGTGACCGCGAGTGCTTGCCCTGTAAAAAGAATAGCGACTAGGGCTAAAATGATTCTGTTTACCACTGTTGTTTATCCTTAGGAAGTTGGCCGTTTTGACGACGCTTTTGATATTCCAATAGCATTTTGTTTCTAATTAATACTTGTGGATCTTCACTGACTGCGCGAAGTGCTCTTTCTAAATCTGCTGGCAGCGGCTCTTCAGATAAAGCCGATGAGGCCACTGGTGTGCCAGACTCAGATTCTGGCTGTTGTTCTGATGTTTCAGCAGCTTGAGCTTGTTGTTGAGTCTTGTCTTGTTGCTCAGCAGTTTCAGGCTCAGCTTGAGCTTGGTTATCTTGACTGTTAGCTTGCATTTCAGCTTCATTATTATCGGCTTGTTGCTCATTTTGTTGAGATGAAGCTGATGAACTTTCGTCAGTCTCATTGGGGCTGTCATCTTGTTGAGAGTCACTAGATTGCTGATCCTGCTGAGAATCATTCGCAGATTGATCTTCTTGTGACGGGTCATTTTGAGACTGCTGCTGTTGAGATTGCTCAGAGCTAGACTCATCACTTTGAGATTGATCTTGCTGTGATTGATCTCCTTGAGATTGATCATTTGATGACTGCTCATCATTTGGCTTCTGGTCAGATGATTGGTTGTCATCACTTTGCTGATCCTGCTCCGACTGTTGCTCTTGTTGCTGCTTCATTTGCTCAGCCAAAGCGAGGTTTTTCTCGGCCTGAGGGAAATCTGCTTGTTGAGTTAATGCTTGCTTATAACGCTTTATCGCCTCATCAATTTTATTCAGCTGCAGTAAACTATTGGCTTGATTATATAAACCATTGGCAGAGTCATCTTGCTCAAAACCGCTTAAGGCATTTTCATAGTCACCAGCCTTATATTGGGCGCTAGCTTGCCATTGAGGCTGGTCAAATTGCTCGGCAGCTTTAGAATAGTCTTCTGCTGATTGAGCCTGATTAAATTGCTCTGAGGCTTGTTGATCGGCGGTTTGCCATAAATCATCCCAGCTATTAGCTGAAGCAGGAGTTGGCTGCATCAATAAGCCTAGCGTGAGGACACTCACCATAGGCAGTACTGTAAACCTAAAACTCAGCAGTACTGGAATAATCAACAGGAGGGCAATATAAGGGCCTAAATCTTGCCAAGCTTCACCTTCAAGTTCGGTGGCTTTTGCATTACCATCATTAGCAAGCCATGCTTCGAGTTGGCCCAGTGCAGCGCCGTCTGCCCGTGCTGGTAACATTAAACCGCCAGTGGGAGTAACCAATTTATCAAGCAATGAAAAGTCAGTTTTATCAACCACGATCTCACCGGCATTATCGCGCATGAGCTGACCATCTGGCAGCTGTATTGCTGCGCCTTGTTGGCTACCAAATGCCATCACCGATACTCGATATCGACTGCCATCCAGCGCTTTTGCTGCCTGCGCATATTGGGCTGCATTAACACCATCGGTCATCACAATAATATCACCGCTGATATGCCCGCCTTGACCTAATAACTGTTGGGCAAGGGTAAGGGCGGCGGCTAAATCTGAGCCTCTAACGGGCATAATGTCCGGGCTTAAGGTTGGGAGCAGATTTAATAGGGTAGAGCTATCACGGGTTAACGGACTAATAGTAAATGCATCTCCCGCAAAAGCGATTAACCCAGTTTCACCTTCTTTTAAATTGGTTAAAAAATCGGTGGCTCGATATTTGGCCTGGGATAGTCGATTAGGTTTTTGATCGGTTGCATACATGGATAAAGACATATCCATTACCAGTACACGCCCTTGCTCGCTAGCGAACACAGGTAGGCTTTGTTTATTCACGGCAGGGCCCGATATGGCCACAACCGCAATAAACCAACACAGCATTAATAACCATTTGGGTTGTTTTTTGATGTGTGCAGACTCACTGATCAAGGTGCTAGCAAGGTGAGGGGCAATATAGTGTTGCCATGCAGAGTTATTTTTACTCTGGCGCCACAAAAATAGTCCAATAATGGTTAATGGAATTAAGGCCAATAGCCATTCAAGGCGGATAAAATGCAAACTCATTATTTATCCTCCTTGTAAAAGGCTGAAGTCAGATTTTTAGGTAAATTCATTTGACTACGTAGACTAATACTTAAACTGATTAATAACGCTAACAACAATGGCCAGTAAAATAACTCGCTTTGGGGGCGGTAGGTTAATTGGTCGCGACTGACTGGCTCTAATTCATCAATTTTTTGATAAATTTCTTCTAGCTCTTCGCTATTACGGGCTCTAAAGTAATGACCATTGGTCATTTCTGCAAGCTGTTGTAATTGCGCTTCATCAAGATCTGCTGACGGGTTTACTTTTTCAGTGCCGAAAATACTGCGTCTTTCCAGTATTTCAGCGCCAACACCGACGGTATAAATAGTGACATTGCGCTCTGCAGCGATGCGAGCTGCCACTTCAGGTTCTATGTTACCTGCGTTATTTGAACCATCGGTGAGTAAAATGAGCACTCGGTTACTGTCGTTAACGTTATCAAAGCGTCTCACTGCCAATGCAATTGATTCACCAATGGCGGTTTGTTTGCCCACTAGGCCAATTTGACTATCGGCGAGAAACTTTGCCACCGAGCGTCTATCTTGGGTCAGTGGCGCTTGTAAATAGGCGTGATCGGCAAATAAAATTAACCCAAGGCGATCGCCATTACGGCGTTCGATAAAGTCGCCAATCACATGTTTAATAAGGGTCAATCTATCAACCGTTTTGCCTTCAACAACCATGTCTTCAATTTGCATACTGCCGGATAAATCTACTGCCAGCATTAAGTCGCGCCCTTCAGATGGCAGCTCTATAGGCTCGCCTAACCATTGGGGCCTGACAAGTGCGCACAATAAACATGCCCACATTAACCAATACAATTTACGGGATGGTTTGTCAGCATGGCTTGATATGACCTGATCAGCATTGGCTATACCTGGAAGCTGCAGGTGACCGCCATTATTTTTTGAAACGCGCTTTGGTTTTAACAGCCAAGGTAATGGCAATAAAAGCAATAACCACGGCCATGCTATTGAGAACATGATGCCTCCTGTGGACTATTTGCTTGCGTATTTGCGCTGTTAGCGATGCTTTTGATGGCATTAAGGGGCGCAAAGCGAGCTTTTTTAGTTAACCAAGACTTGGCTAACTTAAATAACTGCTGCTTTTCAGCTGCATTTAAGCCACAAGCTTGATAACGCTTGGCTAATAACAAGCCAATTTGACCTTGCTCTGCTTGCGGTAACCTTAGCTCAAGCCATTTGAACCATTGGTCGCCATCAAGTTGTGCAAAATCCTGTCTGGGTAAATAACTCAAGGCAGTTCGTTTTAGTAAGCTATTAATCTGGCTTGGGTATTGACTGTCATTTATATCAAGTTGCTGTAGTTGCGCTAATGCGGCCTTTCTCGGGGCGTGATATTTGGCACGTTTTCGCAGCTTGATGAAAGTGATGACACCAGCCGCGATAATGATAATCGCCACTAGCCAATAACCGGGGGCAATGGGCAATTGTGATATTGGCTGCGGCAGCACGATATCTTCCATTTGCATTAATGCGGGATTGATTTGAGGAGCATTCATCTAACGTAATAGTTCCAATTGATCGCTAAGACTCTTACCTGCATCGATAAAGCGGGTTTGAACTTTGAGCATTTTCATTAATTCAATAAACTGTTGTTGACGAGCTAACTGTTCATTTAACCACACATCGTAGCTATGGCGAGTTAAGGTAAGTTGTTGCTTACCATCACGTACAGGCAGTGAAAATCGCTTTGGTAACGCTAAAGTGCCTTGTCGTAATGGGTCTGTAATAATAAAGGCACCCACATCACAATGGCGTTTAAGCTCGGTGAGTGCCGCTAAACATTCTTGGCTAAAGTGCTGGCCATCAGTAATTATCCATACCAGTGAGCCGGGTTTAGCGATGCGTTGCAATCGCTGGCAAGCCCGTAAAATATGCTGGGGATCTTGGGGTAATTCATCAAAGTGATTTAACTGGTTTTGATGCACTTTGATTAATGCTGATGTGAGCTGCAAAATACCTTGTCGGCGACTGCGGGGTTTTAACTCCACATGTTCGGTTTCACTGGCAATCAATGCCCCCAAACGGTCACCGTGGTTAATGGCGTTCCAGCCAAGTGTTGCTGCGACATGGGCGGCTTGCAGAGACTGTAAAAGCAAACTCGAGCCAAAAAATAAGCTATGACTTAGATCGACCAGCAAGATAATAGGGCGTTCACGTTCTTCAATAAATAATTTGGTGTGGGCCTTGCCAGTTCTGGCCGTAACGCGCCAGTCTATGGTGCGCACATCATCACCATTTTGATAATGTCGCACTTCGGCAAATTCCATTCCACGCCCTTTTATGAGGCTGCTTCTATGGCCTGCAAGGCTGGCTTTTGCGCGGCTACGTTTCTCAGGCATCGCACGGGCAATACTCTGGCAACTTATTAGCTCTTGCTCATTAAGGTTGACGCCATTACTAAATAGCGGCAACTCTTTTTCAATTGACATAGCGGTTACTGACATAGTGGCTATAACTCAACATTAAGGTACAGCCACTTGGCTTAAAATATGATTTATGACGTGATCTGCACTAATGCCTTCTGCCTGTGCCTGATAACTCAACAGTAGACGGTGGCGTAAAACATTAGGCGCCACAGCTTGAATATCTTCAGGTGAGACAAAATCGCGTTGATGTAACCAGGCTCTGGCTCGCGCGCAGCGCTCTAATGAAATTGAAGCGCGGGGACTCACGCCGTATTCAAGCCACTTGGCTAGTTCTGGGCTATAACGCTCTGGCTGACGAGTGGCCATAATAATTTCTACGATATAGCTTTCAAGGGGCTCAGCTAAGTACAGTTCCATCGCTTGTTCACGGGCAGAAAATACATCTGCTTGTACCACAGGCTCGATGGTCGGTAACTGATGAGTCAGTGCTTCGTTACGAGACTGACGCAAAATCTGACGCTCGGTATCGGCACTTGGGTAATCTAAATTTAAGTGCATTAAGAAGCGATCTAATTGCGCTTCAGGTAGCGGGTAAGTCCCTTCGTTTTCAAGTGGGTTTTGGGTTGCCATCACTAAAAAGAGTTTTGGCAGCGGGTAACTGTGTTTACCTACGGTCACTTGTCCTTCAGCCATGGCTTCAAGTAAAGCGGATTGTACCTTCGCTGGAGCGCGGTTAATTTCATCGGCAAGGATTAAGTTATGGAAAATCGGCCCCGCTTCAAATTCAAAGGTACCCGTTTGAGCGCGATAGATATCGGTGCCGGTTAAGTCCGCTGGTAATAAATCAGGCGTGAACTGGATGCGATGAAAGTCGCCTTCAACGCCATCACATAATGCTTTTACTGCACGGGTTTTGGCTAAACCTGGAGGGCCTTCAACCAGTAAATGACCATCGGCAATAAGTGCGATGAGCATATTTTCAGTTAAAACCGGTTGTCCCAAAATGACATTATCTAAATAAGCGCGTAAAGAATGAAATCGACTCAAAGGCATGATGATACTCAAATTTATTGTCTAAAAAACGTTATCTAATTCACTCTATGTTAATGAATTTTATTGGCCTTTGGCTAGTAGCATTAACAGAATTTCATTTTTATTTATTCGTGGTGTTCATTAGCTGCAACTAAAGGTGCGTTAGCTAGCTTTAATCGATACTTAAATATATTAATAAAGCTAATGCTCTAAAGTTTAACCTTCTGTATTTAATATATAAATCACAATCGGGTTGTTAATTTTGTTGGAAATTGTCAGGTTATTTTCATACGGGTGTTTTAAACTTGCTAATTAAAAGTTAGAATCAGATCACACTTTTATGGTCAGACCAGATAACGCTGACAAAATGGATTTTCACTGAAAAGCCTATAAAGGCTAAACAATTAAAAGAGGGTGAACAATGAGTGATAGACAACAAGTAACCAATGCCCGCGGCGAGCGCATTGCAATTGTAGCGGGTTTACGAACGCCTTTTGCCAAACAAGCCACCGCATTTCATGGCGTTTCAGCTTTAGATATGGGCAAAATGGTGGTTAATGAATTGCTTTCTCGCTCAGAGTTAGACCCAAAAACCATTGAGCAATTAGTTTATGGTCAAGTTGTGCAAATGCCTGCTGCGCCAAATATTGCTCGTGAAATCGTATTAGGCACTGGCATGGATGTATCAACGGATGCTTACAGTGTCACTCGTGCTTGTGCGACAAGTTTTCAATCGGCAGTGAATGTGGCTGAGTCAATCATGACTGGTAATGTTGAAATTGGTATTGCTGGCGGCGCAGATTCATCTTCTGTTTTACCGATTGGCGTGTCAAAAAAGCTGGCTCATGCGCTAGTGGACTTAAATAAGGCCCGTACCTTTAAACAAAAATTCGCCATTGCACGTCGTTTGGGTTTAAAAGACTTAATGCCGGTACCGCCAGCGGTTGCAGAATATTCTACCGGTTTGTCAATGGGGCAAACGGCTGAGCAAATGGCTAAGACCTATTCAATTAGCCGCGCCGATCAAGATGCACTGGCTCATCGCTCACATACTCTGGCAACAGAAACTTGGAACTCAGGTAATTTACGCGATGAAGTGATGACGGCTCATGTGCCTCCTTATAAGCAGTTTATTGATCGTGATAACAACATTCGTGAAAACTCAGTTTTAGAGTCTTACGCTAAATTACGTCCAGCTTTTGATCGCAAACATGGTTCAGTTACCGCAGCCAACAGTACGCCGCTAACTGATGGCGCATCAGCAATTATCTTAATGAGTGAAGGCCGTGCCAAAGCATTAGGTTATCAGCCTATTGGTTACATTAAGAGCTATGCCTTTACTGCCATTGATGTTTGGCAAGATATGTTAATGGGGCCATCTTATGCTACGCCGCTAGCACTAAAGCGTGCTGGTATGCAGTTAGAAGATTTAACCTTAATTGAAATGCATGAAGCATTTGCAGCGCAAACCTTAGCCAACATGCAAATGTTTGGCTCTAAAAAGTTTGCTGCAGAAAAGTTAGGCCAAAATCGTGCGATTGGTGAAATCGATATGAGTAAATTTAACGTACTAGGTGGTTCATTAGCTTATGGGCATCCATTTGCGGCTACGGGTACGCGTTTGATCACTCAAGTATGTCGTGAACTTAAACGCCGTGGTGGTGGAACCGGTTTAGCCACAGCCTGCGCAGCAGGTGGTCTTGGCGCTGCAATGATAGTAGAAGTGGAGTAATTCTGATGGAAAAGACATTTAATTTACAACGCCGTGAAGACGGTATTGCGGTTTTGACTATGGATGTTCCTGGTGAAACCATGAACACCTTAAAAGCAGAATTTGGCCCAGAAATTAGTGACATTCTTACCGAGATAAAAACTGACGCTAGCATTAAAGGTTTAGTGATTATTTCAGGAAAATCTGACTCTTTTGTTGCTGGCGCTGACATCACCATGTTAGATGCCTGTACCAGTGTTGCTGCTGCCAAAGAACTATCACAACAAGGGCATGTGGTATTTAATGAATTAGAAAACCTCACTATACCGGTTGTTGCTGCTATTAACGGTGCCTGCTTAGGTGGTGGATTAGAGCTAGCGCTAGCGTGTCATTTGCGTGTGTGCAGCGACAGTAAGAAAACTATTATGGGTGTGCCTGAAGTTCAACTTGGGTTATTACCAGGTGGCGGGGGAACCCAACGTTTACCAAGAAAAGTCGGTATTACTACAGCGCTCGATATGATGCTAACAGGTAAGCAGCTGCGTCCGAAACAAGCACTGAAAATAGCCTTGGTTGATGACGTTGTTCCAGAGTCTATTTTGCTTGAGACTGCAGTTGCCATGGCAAAAAAAGGCAAGTCTGCTGCTAAAGTGGTTAAAAAGTCTGCTTTAAACAAGTTGCTTGAATCAACCAGTACGACTCGTGACATTATTTTTGATCAAGCCGCTAAACAAGTGATGAAGAAAACCCAGGGTAATTATCCAGCTCCTGCTAAAATCATTGATTGTGTTAAGCAGGGTATGAATAAAGGCATGATCAAAGGCTTAGAAGTTGAAGCAAGTCATTTTGCTGAACTTATTATGTCACCAGAGTCAGAAGCGCTTCGTAGTATATTCCTTGCAACCACAGAAATGAAAAAAGAAACCGGTGCAGAAGGGGGCAAACCTCGCAAAGTGAACAAGGCACTGGTTATTGGTGGTGGCTTAATGGGTGGCGGAATAGCCTCTGTGACGACAACCAAAGCTAAAATTCCTGCTCGTGTTAAAGATATCAATGAAACCGGCTTAAGTAATGCGTTGGCTTATGCTTATAAGTTGTTAGCCAAAGGCGTTAAGCGCCGTCATATGACTCCGGCAGTTAGAGATAATCTAATGGCGTTAATGACGACAACCACTGAATATAGCGGCGTAAAAGATGCTGATATCGTAGTAGAAGCAGTATTTGAAGATTTAGCATTAAAACATCAAATGGTGAAAGATGTAGAACGTGAATGTCATGAAAATACTATCTTTGCATCTAACACATCTTCATTACCAATCAGCCAAATAGCCGAAGCGGCCAGTCGACCTGAAAATGTGATTGGTCTGCATTATTTCTCGCCAGTTGAGAAAATGCCGTTAGTGGAAGTGATTGCGCACAAGAAAACCTCCCCAGAAACCATTGCTACGACAGTGGCCTTTGCTCGTAAGCAAGGTAAGACACCGATTGTTGTTCAAGACGGAGCCGGTTTTTATGTAAATCGTATTTTAGCCTTATACATGAATGAAGCTGCGCAAGTGCTTCTTGAAGGGCAAAAAATTGAATTTTTAGATAAAGCGTTAGTTAAGTTTGGTTTCCCTGTAGGACCTATTACTTTGCTAGACGAGGTAGGTATTGATGTTGGTGCTAAGATCGCGCCGATCTTAACTAAAGAACTGGGTGAGCGCTTTGAAGCTCCAAATGCATTTGATAAGTTACTTGCAGATGACCGTAAAGGCCGTAAAAACGGCAAAGGTTTTTACCAATACGGCAACAAGAAAAACAAAGCTAAGCTAGTGGATGAAAGTGTATATCAAGTACTAGGCATTAATAATCAGTTAAGTGGTAGTGAAAGCGATATTGCTATGCGTTGTGTTGTGCAGATGCTAAACGAAGCTGTTCGTTGTTTAGATGAAGGCATTATTGCCAATGCAAGAGACGGTGATATCGGTGCTATTTTTGGAATTGGTTTTCCGCCATTCTTAGGCGGTCCTTTCCGTTATATGGATACCATGGGGATCAATAATCTAGTGTCAAAATTACGTCAGTATCAGCAATTACATGGCGAAAGATTTGCCCCTTGTGAAAGATTAGTCAAAATGGCTGATGAGGGAGCGAGTTTTTATTAGTCTAAACTAAGACTTTAAGGATTACACATTTAACAAAGCGGCAACATGATGCCGCTTTTTCATTCTAAAGTGGCAGAGATTTGCCTGTTTTATGTACGCTGCGGAATATTTTGACTGTGGCTCAATTAAAAATCCCCATAGCTTTGAGTATTTGGCTTGGTTATAATGTGACCAAAGCTAGCATTGAACACAAAAACTTAATGCTACAAGCTTAAGAAATGATGTTAACTGAATGAATTGTAGAGGTTTCAGTGGTATTTCTAGTGTTTATTATTTCAATCTTATCGGCGATTTATCTTGGCAATTGTGCTTTTGCTCAAGGTATGGCAGTAAAAAGATGGTCATTTGCCGGTTTGTTGATGGGCCCTCTGGCTTACCCATTGTTCAACAGTCATAAATATTTATTAACCCGTAAACTAGCGGTTAGTAATGAACAGCAACAATACTTTTAGCAAACTCCGCGTATTAAAAAGGGAGCTAATGCTCCCTTTTTCTTTGCCTGTAAAATATCACTACAAGACTTAGTTCCACCATGCTTTAGCTGGGATGACCTCTAGATGCTCAAGGCCTTCAGGTAATTTAACTTTCTTACGTTGCGGCTGTGCAATTCCTAGTGCTTTTAATAAAGAGTTAAACATAATTTTATCTCCTTAAGCGATGCTTGAATTGGTGTATTTAATGTATGGGTTATGCGCTAATTCAGTGGTCGCTTCAGAGTACTTAATATAAGGGCTGTGCGCTAATTCAGTTGTCGCTTCAGAGTACTTAAT
>NZ_MCTV01000008.1:0-47608 GCF_002874545.1 Shewanella sp. 10N.286.52.C2 | reverse complement strand
ACGTATTCGCGAAAATATTCGATTTACAACAAGGACTTAGCGGTGGTACCTTTGAAGTTTGAATTGAGCAGCCTGGAACATTATTGTGCTGCTAATGAATAAGCTGTTATGCACCACGGAGAACCGAGCATTGAATGAAATAGTGGCTCAACTCGGAGACAAGAAATCTCCAAAGCGTCGTTCTGCTGCGAAGAAATTACGAAAGCTAAAAGATGTTGATGCAGGCCCACATCTATTGGCTGCGCTTGAGGCCGAACTCAAAGATGTTCGGACTTGGGAAACTCAGTACCAGATGATTATGGCTATTGGTGAATGTGGTTATAAGCCCGCATTGCCATTTATAAATAAACTTGCGAAACAGGATTTCGAAGCAACTATGGTTTACGTTGCTATTGGAGACGCAATAGTCAGGCTTTCTATAGAAAAAGAAAGAGATGCTGCTCCAATATTCAAGCTCCTTGATACTGGTAACGAGATGCTCATAGACGGCGCTCTTCGAGCAATGGCTATGCTCAAAATGGTGCCGAGTGATAGTCACATAGAAAAAATCATCAATTACGTTGCTGCAAGAGAGTTGAACCAAGGTATTCATTTCTGGGTTGTAGCGGCAGCACCGGGGTGGTCTGGAGCGAAAGTAGAAGAATACTTAGATTATTGCGCAAAGTCTCCGCGAGAGGAAATCACCAGTGCTGTTGCTCTGGCGCGAAAGAATAAGTACAAGAAATGGAGTCCACTGTAAAATGCATAACAATCGCAGGCTGACGGAACGCCTTTCCGCTCCTTCGTCGCTACAAGTCGTCCGCAGCTGCGGGCGTTAGCTAACAAGGAGAATTAATGGTTGATCGAAAAGCAATAAAAATATTGATGGAGACATATTGGCATCCAAAGGATGGATGGTCAAAGAGTACACCTTCCGAAGCGGATTTTAAGTATGCTCTAGACGCTGGGGTTATGTTCCCCCCTGAGACGGTAACGCATGATTCGATCATAAAGCGGGCTAGAACGGCTATAGATAACACATCGAAAGAGAGAGTTGTTGATGCGTTTGTATCTAGTCTTGTATCTCGTAGGCTGGATTTAAGGTCAGCGCTTGGTAGCTTTGCTAGCGGATTGAATTTACCTAAGCACGAAAGTACTAATTCAATAGCCTGTGAAGTTTGCGGTTCTTATGCGTGTGGAAAGGAAGAGGACCTCAACGTCTTAAATTTCGAACGCCATAAATTTGGGGGAGTCCGACACCTTGATCCACTATATATCGCTCTAGACTTGGAGTTGTTTAATGTTACTGTTATTGAAGCACCTAACGAAGAAGCGACTGAAATTCTTCGTTCTTTAGTATATGAATTAAGAAATATTCCGAGTAATAGGTTATCCGACGCTCCAAAGGCTTTGGCATCGAAACTGAAAAGTAACAACAATGAGCGCACTGGTATTATTAGTACTTTTGGTTATTGCGGCATACTAACACCTCCAGGTATTAAACCACTATATCAACAGTATGTGCCTGTAAAAAACCGGGAATATTCATCCTACTCGAAATCAGATTGGCCATTTCCTTCAGATCTGTGGCGCCCTGAGTATGGAGTGAATCAAGATGCTGTAGAATTTTGGTTTGGAGAGTATGTCAGCTAACAAAGTAATCAACCGGACTCCGCAAAGCGTGGTTCGTTTCACTCACAATACCACGCTGTGCTCCGCACGGTTATTACGGCGTTACCGCATCGTAGATTTGCATACTTCGCTAATCCAATAATCATTTTCAGAGCTTAAGCTCTAACGCATTTTTGTCCAAAAGTGAGTTTCGGTCTTTATTGTCTTTATTGTTCGCTGTGGCGTCATGCGGTAAAGCAAAAATTTCAATCTTTATTGTGTTTTGCGGCCTTACTGATTACAAGTTAATGCAGTTTTAAGTCGATAAAAGTTTCAAACTTTAATGTAAGGCGACATTCCCTTAAGCCAATACGCAGGCTTAATTGCAGATTGCTTGCGCTTCAAATAGTAATCTTGGCTGTGACAAGTTAAAATATCGTTTCATTAAAAACTGGGTATCTCGATGTTTTGGCTTAAAAAAATCTTATCTCAATTGGTTATGCCTATTCCGCTGACATTATTACTGCTGTTATTGGCGATATTTGTGTTCCGCAGCCAATCCCAGCGATTGAAAACCTTAGGGCAAAGCGCTTTAATCGCGGCTTTCGCTATTTTATTGCTACTGAGTAATTCGCAATTTAGTGCAGGGTTAGCAGCCAGTTTAGAGTCTCAATACCCAGTGAATAACTCCCCTTTAACCCTTGTTTATCAATCGGGTACTGTCCCCAATGCGCAGCAAGCCTGTTATGTGATGGTGCTGGGTTCAGGTCACACTGAAAATGCTAATCGAGCTGCGGTGCAGCAGTTATCATCGACAGCATTAGCAAGATTATCAGAAGGCGTAAGGCAGCTAAAACTTGCAGATAATCGTTGCCAGTTGGTGGTCAGTGGTTGGAGTGGCGGCTTAACGCCAACCCCCCATGCTGAAATTATGCAGCAAGCGGCGATTGAGCTGGGCGTGCAAGCAAGCCAAATAGTGACGTTTGCTGATGCGCTAGATACCATTGAAGAAGCTAAATCTATGGCTGAGTTAATTGCCAATAAGCCTTTTATATTGGTTACCTCTGCCACCCATATGCCGCGCTCAATGAAGATTTTTACCACACTTGATTTAAACCCCATCGCCGCGCCGACTAATTTTATCAGCTCACCGGGTTATTGGTGGCGCTTTAGTGCTGAAAATCTGTATATATCCCAGCGTGCAATTCACGAGTATGTGGGCATGTTATGGCTAACCATAAAAGGATTATTAACTGATGTCTGATCCCAGCCAACATGAGCGCTCAGAGCCATTGTTTATCGCGCCGCATAATAAGCGCAACGGCATTAGTTTAACCATTGCTGGTGGCATTGCGGTATTTATCAGCTTGATATTATTTATCAACAGCAAAAGCCTATTTGGTGTCGGTATGGTGTTTTTTGCCGTTGGCAGTGTAGGGCTGGTACTAGGTGTTGCCAAAATAAATCAGCCTAAAGCCAGTTTTAAATTATCTGCAGCAGGATTTGATTATTATCATGGCCGCGGCACAGTGCACGTAGCTTGGGATAATGTGCAGCGTATTGACGTGTCACGGGTGACCCAAAATCTTGAGTTAATTGAACTGCCGTATATTGGCATTAAACTCAAACACATCAATCCGATTTTAGATTGTATCTCCCCAAGGTTAGCCACCGGGTTATTGACTGAGCAGCGGCCGTTACTCATGACAGCAGCGACTCAAGATGAAGACTTACAAAGCCTTGAAACCTATGTCGGCGCTGAATTTACCCCATTAGTGGTTAATGGTGAGCGTTATCGTGGCGTATTAGCCATGTTTGGCCATCGCTGCCAAACCTTAGATGCTCAACTCGGGTTTCACCTTTATTTATCTATTGATAGCCTAGATAGAGCGCCAGCGGAGTTTGTCAGCTTACTGCGGCAATGGCAGCAGCAATCTATTAAGCCCTAAAGCGATTATTTGTAGATATTGCTAACTTATAGCCAAAGCGCTAGTTAAAAGTGCTTACAAAAAGAGATGTGTTTAATTATTAAATAATAACTTATTGAACGAATGCCAAACGTCGATGTTTGGCATTCGTTTTAAATATTCATGAAGGATAAGCCAAACGCTGAAATTGACTATGCCGATACAGCTGCAGTGAGTTGAGGCTTTTCTTTTTCAGTTTCAACAGTGGAAACCAATTTTTCATTATTTTCTAATGCTTTGCTTTGTTTATCGTAAGCTTTTCGATAACCAAGGAACTGACCGTTATCTAAAATTTCCATACGCTTACTGTACACTTCACCATCAAAAGTTCCGGTATTGGTAATGGTGAGTTTTTCGCAATTAATATTACCTGTCATTAAGCCAGAAACCGTCGCTTCCACACAAACAACACCACCGGTGACAACCCCAGTAGCTTCAACCGTTATGTTACCAGAAGCGCGAATTTCGCCATCAACTTTCCCTGCAATAAGTACGTCGCCGTTAACTTTGATATTACCGCTTAATTCACAATCATTGGCAATAAAACTCAGGTTACTTGTGGGACTTTTTTTACTAAACATATTCGCTCTCTTTATGCATTTTTGACCGCAATGACCAGGATAATTATGCGGTTAAATTTATTTTGTTGTTAGTATTTAACATTTAATATAGCGACAATTAATCGCAAAAAAAACAATTAAATTTTGACTATTAAGACTTTTTTGACTACCAAGACTTATTGACACAGTTTATTGATACAGCTTAGCTAAAACAGCATTAACTCGTAACGTTAAGCTCAATGACACTGATAGAAGCTGATGGGCAGGGGGCAACACAAGCGCCGCAGCCTGTACAAGCCTCAAGATCAATCATAGGTTTGGGTACTTGGCCAATGGCCATCTTAAAGCTTATTGCTGCGGGATCGCAGGCATCTTTACAGCTTTGACACCATACGCCTTGATAGGTTAAACAGCTGTCATTGACGCCGGCTTTTATGTTCCAAGGCGTGAGTTGAGAAAGATCAAAAATGGGCTCTTTGCATACTGTGGCGCATTGCTGACAGAATGTGCACTCGTCGTTTGTGAATGATATTTCAGGAAAACCACCATCACCTTTAATGATTACCTTAGTTTCGCAGGCATCGATGCAAGCATTACAGCGAGTACATTCGTCAGTGAACTCAATATCAGACTTAACCCAAGGCGGTCTTTGGGCATCAATTTTACGTCTGCGAAATAGGTTTCTGCGGCTGTGATTGACTGACTGACTCATACTTCTTCCACTATTTTTGGCTAACAATAACAAGGCTAACATTAATGAGACTAAAGTTAGCCAGTAAATATCTACAGGGCTTAAATAAATAGGCTCAAAAAGCTATGTCAACTAACCCCTTAACTTCGGTAGCCGTCAGGATTTTTAGATTGCCAATGCCAGCTAGATTCAACCATGGTTTCAAGGGACAGCTCAGCGTGCCAATCTAATGCCGTTTTCGCCTGAGACACGTCAGCAAAGTATGCCGCAAGTTCGCCCTCTCTACGAGCACTAAAGCAATAGGGTATCGCTTTACCGGTTATTTGCTCAAAGGTATTAATAATTTCGATAACGCTGTACCCACGGCCTGTGCCTAAATTGTAGGTGGCAATGCCTGAATTACTGTTGAGCTTAGCTAATGCTTTTAGGTGGCCTTGGGCTAAATCAACCACATGGATGTAATCTCGTACACCTGTGCCGTCAGGGGTAAGATAATCATTACCAAACACCTGTAATTCTTTTAGCTTGCCCACAGCCACTTGGCATATATAAGGCATAAGATTATTCGGAATATCGCTAGGATCTTCACCGATCAGTCCGCTTGGGTGAGCACCAACTGGGTTGAAGTAGCGTAAAATAGTGATATCCCATTGATTATCAGCAGTATGTAAGTCAGCCAGTAGTTGTTCCACCATCAGCTTTGACTGACCATAAGGGTTCGTGGCTCCGGTTGAATCGGTTTCTTTAATAGGCAAGCCATCAGGGATGCCGTATACCGTAGCTGAAGAGCTAAAAACTAACTTTTTCACCTGATGTTCCGCCATGACTTGGCACAAAATTATTGTGCCGGTGACATTAGTTTCATAATACTGCAATGGCTTACACACTGAATCAGCCTCCGCTTTTAAACCAGCAAAATGAATTACTGATTCAATGACATGATCAGTAAATATTTTATGTAATAGCGCTTTATTTAGCACACTGCCTTGATAAAAAATGCAGCTTTTACCGGTAATTTGTTCAATGCGAGATAAGGCGATGACATTGGCGTTGGATAAATTATCGACAATGATAACCTGTTGATTAGCATTTAACAGTTCAACTACAGTGTGGCTTCCTATATATCCGGCTCCGCCAGTGACTAAAATTGCCATGAAATGTCCTTAACTGTGGATGACATAAAATTGAATGCAAAAATGACAGTCTACTTAAAAGTTTAACTATAGCGCCAAAGTAAAGCGAGTTAATTGCTTGGATTTTATTCTACTTAAGTTATCAAGCTCACTAAAAAAGGTATCAAGCTTTAACCTGTTTAAAGCTTAAAAGTTTTATCCATTGACTTAAGACAGAATCGGGAGATGAGTTGTTGGCCACTTTGTAATTTAAAGGTGGCAGTTTATATGACTAATTTTATTAAGTTAAGTTTAGTAGAAACTGCTAATGTAGCGTTTTGTTTACGAATTGTACTGTCAAATCACTGAAGAATAAAACCCCAAGCAGTTAACAAAATGTGATCCTTAGCACACTATGAAGGGAGTGAAGTTTACGTAAAGTGGCACTTATGAGCAAAGTAACAAATTACACCGCGAAGATCCCTGATAGTCAGGGTTACATCCAATATACCGATGAAGAACATGACATTTGGCATCAGTTATATCAGCGCCAAGTGAACAATATGCCAGGCAGAGCTTGCGAGGCATATATGCATGGCCTTGATGCTTTAGCTATGCCCACGAATCGGGTACCGCAATTAAAAGAAATCGATAAGGTGTTACTTGCATCTACAGGCTGGCAAACTTCAGGAGTGCCGGCACTTATTTCATTCGGTAAATTTTTTGAATTGTTGGCCAATAAGCAGTTTCCTGTGGCGACCTTTATTCGCTCAAAAGAAGAGTTCGACTACCTACAAGAACCTGATATTTTTCATGAAATATTTGGTCATTGCCCGTTATTAACCAATCCGTCATTTGCACATTTTTCGCATATTTATGGCCAATTAGGTTTGGCGGCATCTAAAGAAGAACGGGTGTTTTTAGCGAGATTATATTGGTTTACGGTCGAGTTTGGTTTAATGAAAGCCAAAGATGATCAACTTAATATCTATGGTGGCGGTATATTAAGCTCGCCAGGTGAAACCTTATACGCATTAAGTGATAAACCGGAGCGTAAGCCTTTTGAGCTACTGGATGTGCTGAGAACCCCATATCGAATAGATATTATGCAGCCGATTTATTACGTTATCGACAATATCGACTTTTTAGATGAAATCACTCGAATGGATATTATGGCTGAAGTCGCTAAAGCACGGCAGCTAGGTTTGTTTGCGGCTAAATTTGCCCCAAAACCCAACCCAATAGCCGTTTAGGGACTCGTTAAAACTAGTCATTCATTTATACATTAATAATATAAACACCAGATTAAACTAGTGTGATAATACAGGAGCTGTTATGTCAGATTTATCCGAACTAAAATGTGAGGCTTGCCAAATAGATGCCCCAAAAGTAACCGAGCAAGAGCTGGTTGAATTTAGTCAAATGGTACCCCAGTGGACCGTTAAAAACCGTGATGGTATTAATCAATTAGAGCGAGTTTTTAAGTTTAAAAACTTCAAACTGGCGATGGAATTCACCAATAAACTCGCTGATGTTGCTGAAGCTGATTTTCACCATCCGGGGATCTTAACTGAATGGGGCAAAGTGACAGTGACTTGGTGGTCACATTCCATTAAAGGTCTTCATAAGAATGATTTCATTATGGCGGCGAAAACCGACCAGTTAATTAACTAAAATCTTAGTTAATTATATCAGCAGGTTACGTTAACGTAACCTGTTTTAGCACGTCCTCTGTTACAATTATGCTGTAAACAACACTTGCCACGCGCCCGATAACCTTTTAACGTATCGCTCACAAATTAAGAAGGGCACCCTGACATGGTCAGAATCGAGTCCTCGGATATTCCAGAAAACAATATAATAGGGAATAGTTGTTTATGCGTTTGGAAGTCAGTTGTTTAGATCGTATCGGCCTTGCGAAAGATATTCTAGAAGTGCTAGAAAACTATGGCATTAACTTAATTGCAATTGATGCCAGCAATAGAGGCTTTTTGTACCTACAGTTTGCCGAAATTGGCTTTGAAACCTTAAGTGAATTAATGCCTTTAATTCGCAAAGTAGAAAGCGTCCATGATGTTCGTACCGTATCGTTTATGCCCTCCGAGCAAGAACATTACGCGCTCAAAACCTTATTACAAACCCTGCCAGACTCCGTTTTTTCAATTAATGCTAAAGGCCGTATTCGTATTGTTAATGAATCCGCATTATTAACCCTTAATATGCAAGAGCATGAAGTGATTGATGAATCGCTTAATCATTGGGTGCAAGGATTTAACTTTTCTCGCTGGTTAACTGAAGCCCCTGTATTAGCGCAAGCCACTCGGGTGCAAATTGGTAATAATGAATATTTAGCCGAAATGCTGCCTATCTATTTACCTGATGAAAACAATGCCAGTATTTTAGCGGGCGCGGTGGTGTCGCTAAAATCACCAGCCCGTGTCGGTAAGCAATTTAATGCGCTGCAAAATCAAACCACAGGCTTTGATAATGTGTTGGCCGTTAGCGATAAAATGAAAGATGTGCTTAAACAAGCCAAACGTATGGCCCAACTGGATGCACCGTTATTAGTAACTGGTGAAACGGGTACTGGTAAAGAGTTGATGGCCAAAGCGAGCCATGATGCCAGTATGCGCCGAGAGCACGCCTTTATTGCTATTAACTGCGCTGCATTACCAGATAGCGTGGCAGAAGAAGAATTGTTTGGCTTTGTGTCAAATGGCCAAGTGGTAAAACGTGGCTTGTTTGAAGAGGCGAAAGGTGGCACTGTTTTCTTAGATGAAATTGCCGAAATGTCAAAAGCTGCTCAAGTAAAACTATTGCGTTTACTACAAGATGGCACTTTTAGACGCATTGGCGGCGATGAAGAAGTGCGCGCTGATGTACGTATAATTTGTTCTACCCAAAAGAACTTGGCAGAACTGTGCCAATCAGGTGAATTCAGAGAAGATCTTTACTATCGCATTCATGTACTTAGTTATCACATGCCGTCGCTCCGTGAACGTAAAGTGGATGTTATTCCGCTCACTGAAATGTTTTTAGAGCATTATAGCCAGCAGTTATCGAGTCCATTACGACGTATTTCAGCATCATGTCGGGACTACTTGTTCACCTATGCCTGGCCAGGTAATGTGCGTCAGCTTAAAAACGCTATTTTTAGAGCGGTATCGATGTGGGATGGCTCGGCAGAACTAACCGTTGAGCAACTTAAGTTACCTTCTTATGCTGAAGGCTTTGGCTACTTTGATGAAGAGTTTGAAGGCAGCTTAGATCAAGCCATGAAAGAATATGAGGCAAGCTTATTAAGGCGCTTATATCCAGCTTATCCAAGTACCCGTCAATTAGCTAAAAAGCTGGGGGTTTCTCATACCGCTATTGCTAACAAGCTGCGCGACTACAAAATATCTAAAAAACGTTAATTAATCGTAGCGGTTATTTTTAGTGTAACGATTTCATGCCATCAAAATGTCAGTAAGCCACTGGCATTTTGAGGTTTACCAGCCTGAGATCCGCATTCTGATACTGGGATCTCATTCTGTATTGAAACCTTTACAATTTAACTCTCAAGCAAACAAAGTGTGATTTATCTCACGCTATATTAATTCGGTTAAGCTTAGGGTATTTGTATCGTTAACAACGCTATTTTAGTTGTTATTACTCAGCATAGGCGCTTTACAGGTAGCATATTTGATTTAATCGAATTGCCAAGCCAGTTAGCACGTCTTGTAATCACATTGTCTTGAGTAGTAGCAACATTATTTGTACCCATCTAGGAGTCAAAATGAAACTTGCAAGTTATAACAACGGTCGCCGTGATGGCCAACTGATGTTGGTCAGTAAAGATTTAACCAAAGCCGTTGCCGTACCTGCTATTGCGCATACTATGCAGCAATTATTAGATGCTTGGGATTTATTAAACCCGCAATTACAAGAATTATATGAAGCATTAAATGCCGGTATGATGGACAACGCCGTTGATTTTGATGAAGCTAAATGTTTATCGCCATTGCCTCGTGCATATCAATGGGCTGATGGCAGTGCATACGTCAACCACGTTGAATTGGTTCGTAAAGCGCGCGGCGCAGAAATGCCAGCAACGTTTTGGACTGATCCATTAGTATATCAAGGTGGCTCAGATTGCTTTATCGCGCCAAAAGCCGATATTGAAATGGCCAGTGAAGAGTACGGTATTGATTTCGAGTCAGAAATCGCAGTGGTCACTGACGACGTTAAAATGGGCGTAGATGCAGATAACGCTGCCCAGCACATCAAATTATTGATGCTAGTGAATGACGTATCGTTACGTAATCTTATACCTGGGGAGTTAGCGAAAGGGTTTGGCTTTTTCCAATCAAAGCCTTCAAGTGCGTTTTCGCCAGTGGCGATTACCCCTGATGAATTAGGTGACAGATGGCAAGATAGCAAAGTGCACTTACCATTGGTAACTCATTTAAATGGTGATTTATTTGGTCGTCCTAATGCGGGCGTAGATATGACGTTTAACTTTAGTCAATTGGTCGCTCATGTTGCTAAGACCCGTCCATTGGCAGCGGGAGCTGTGATTGGTTCTGGTACTATTTCAAATTATGATCGCAGTGCCGGTTCTAGCTGTTTAGCTGAAAAACGCATGCTAGAAATCATTGCAGACGGTAAAGCTTCAACGCCATTTATGCGTTTTGGCGATACAGTAAGAATTGAAATGTTTGATGATCAAGATAACTCAATCTTTGGTTCTATCGATCAAAAAGTGGTTGAATACAAAGCTTAAATAAGTGTTTGCTGTGATAAAAAGCAATAGCGTCTAACGTTATTGCTTTTTTTATATCATCAATGCTAACTCAGTTAATTTGATAAGGATATACAATGAAATTATATGGTTATTGGCGCTCCAGTGCGGCATATCGGGTGCGTATCGCGCTTAATCTTAAGCAGCTGGATGCAGAGCAAATTTCAGTGCATTTAGTCAAAAATGGCGGTGAGCAGCATAGTGATATGTTTGCCCAATTGAACCCACAGCATTTGGTTCCGGCATTGGTTGATGAAGATGACCATGGAGAGTTTAATTTAACCCAGTCATTGGCAATTATTGAGTATTTAGAAGAGCAATATCCGCAATATAGTTTATTGCCACAAGGCGCTAAAAATAGAGCCGTAGTGCGTGCCATGGCGCAATTGATCGCTTGTGAAGTTCACCCACTGGACAACTTACGGGTATTACAGTATCTCGTTAAAGACATGGGCGTATCTGAAGAAGACAAAATGAACTGGTATCATCATTGGATCCATTTAGGTTTTGCGGCGCTAGAAAAGCAATTAGCTGTTCACTCTGGTAAATTTAGTTTTGGCGACAGTCCAAGCTTGGCAGATATTTGTCTTATCCCTCAGGTTTACAATGCCTATCGCTTCAACGTAGATTTATCTGCATACCCTAATATTGTGCGGATTTGGCACACATGTCAGGCTCACCCAGCCTTTGCTGCAGCTGCGCCTGAGCAGCAAGATGATGCCAGTTAACCCAGCATTTTTTAGATAACCTCGAGTAAAATATGGACTATGAAGCTCAGTTAAAAAATTGGATTGTAGCAGACAAGATGCGCATTAGTGCCTTGCAGCAAGTTGCAGCGCTTTTTACTGAGCTTAATATTACAGATTGGTACATTGCTGCAGGGTTTGTGCGTAATTTAGTGTGGGATAAACAGCATCAAATAGCGCCCAGTGCGTTAACTGATATTGATGTGATTTATTATTGCAGCAAACAAACCTGTGCCTATCGTGATAAGTTAATCGAAAAAGCATTATCTGAGCGGATAAAACTGCCTTGGTCGGTGAAAAACCAAGCCAGAATGCATAAAAGGAATCATCACCCAGCCTATACATCAACCCTTGATGCGATGTGTTATTGGCCTGAGCAACAAACAGCGGTAGCGGTAAAACTGGATAATGATGGCAAGTTAGTGCTAAAGGCATTATTTGGTTATGAAAACCTATTTAGCCTATCGGTGAGCTATAACCCCAATGCCGATAAACATGTGTTTATGGAGCGTGTTGCCAGTAAACCTTGGTTTAAGCAATATCCTAAGCTTTCACTTGAGCTCTAACCCCCCCGTAACCCCTTGTCATTTATCATTAGTCAATTAGCTCTTGAGTTTAAGTTATAGCCTTTAGCTGCACCTTTTATGTCATTTTTATGTCATTTTTTTATGTCAGCTTTAACACTTGTGAATGTTTTGCAGTGGCATTTTCATGGAAAATATCATCAAGATAACCTGCAAGCTCTGTTTCTTTAAGCTCAGGTGGAATGATGACCTCATGGATACGCGATCTAAGCCCGGTGCCTGAATCACGAAACAGTAGCCATTGGGGCTGATCACTTTGTCTATCTTGGCGCTTAATTGACAAGGACTTACCAAACACATCAAATTTTATAAATTTTTCATTCATCATCTTGTCCTCTTGGCGGTGGTTTAGCTAATCGGCATAGAGTTAAATATTTTGAAATAAAAACTCTATGGTAAAGGTTAGCACCACTTGATTGATGCGCACTTCATCATCTTCTTTAGTCCAAGTATATTCAGGCGTGATGGCAAAAAACAACCAATCTCGGACAAAGTTTTGTCGGTAAGTTAAGCCAATTTTTGCACTATCAATATATTTATAAGGCTGGTCGACGCCGTGTATGTGGGCTTGATAACTAATGGCTTGTTTATCACTGATATATTGATATAACTGCAGACCTGAGCCTAGCTCCCAACCATTATCGTTAGTTTCATATTGGAACGCAGCACTCCAGCGCAATAAAAAATCATCGTTAAAAGAGTGTTCAATATCGAATTCAGTAGACTCACCAGTGAGATTTTTCTCTTGATACAGCTTTTGGGTGATGCGGCTGATGGTATTTTCTGAAATAGGATAGGTATAGCGATAACGAGCTTCGATTTTAGGCTTAAAACTGAGCTTTATATTAAAACTACTTCTATTTCGAGCTAGCCAGTCATAGCGTAAGCTAAATTCCCTGTCGTTGTTATCGTCAGGGCTGCGTATAAATGAAAATGGATCATCTTCTCCAGTTGAATCAAAAATGAGTTTTAGCTTTTTAGTGACTCCAGGTAAATTTACCCGCGCATTGACGTTAGCATGATATTTAAAACCTTCTTTTTCATAATAGGAAAAATCATTATACCAACGGACAATCGTGCCAGCTCTGGCATCATCTTCAATGCGAACATCGACAAAGAAGCTGTCAAACCAAATGGCCGGTTGGCAGAATTTGGTGTTGAGATAATCAAAAGCCTTATCAATTTTCTCATCAGTTTGTGAACGGCTATAACAAGCTGATGGCTCGACTTCATCATCTGACTGGGTTTCATTCAAAGGTGATTTTTTGTCGGTGATGGTCTTTTCAGAGGTAGGCTTATCATCAGAGATGGGCTCATTATCAAAGATAGCTTTAGCGATGTCCTTGGGCTGTGATGCAGCTAAATCAGCTGCAATAAACAGCGTGAGGCTAAACAGTGATGTTATCCATATTTGTGTCATTGAAAGATAATTACAGCCTATAAACAAAGGTAAAGGTATTTTGTTCAAGGGTAGCACCTTTGTAACAACAATTGAGGGGGTTTATCTTTTAAACATTGGCAGCGGCGTTTATTTTATGAGTCTTTTTATAGACAGGCTTTAATAGGCAGAATTTTTATAGGATTGCTTAACAAGCAATACCGCTATTAAATGTTACAAAAAGGTAAATGGTTATTGCTTAGTTAATATCAGGCTCATGCTTTGCTCATGAAAGTGTCTGGTTAAAAAACCAACGTTTTCATCAGTTAAACTGGCATTTTAAAAGCTTATTAGTAGACAAAGTTCAAGCTAAATGTGATCTAAGTCAATAAAGCGTTATACCTAGTTTGATGTAAATAGCTTTGTTGATCTGGATCAAGATTGTTAAAGGTTTTATCTGGCAGTGTAGCGGCAATTGTTAAAGGTGTTTATCGAAAGCGCTAATTATGTTGTACACATGGAGTTGTCATAATGAATAAAAAAATAGCCCTTAGTCTAGTTGCTGCCAGTTTATTATCTGCAGGTGTTTCTTCAGCTGCGGTTGCTCATCAAGCTGGTGATTTTATCTTTCGTGTTGGTGCGGTAGCGGTTGTGCCAAATGAGTCTAGTCCAGTTGTTGCTAATGTTGCAGAGTTTACAGTCGATGATAATACCCAAGTCGGCTTAAACTTTGGTTACATGCTAACTGATAATTGGGGTTTAGAATTATTGGCAGCAACTCCTTTTAGTCATGATGTTTCTCTTGGTGAGTTAGGTAAAATTGCTGAAACTAAGCATTTACCACCAACCTTAGTGGCGCAGTATTACTTTGGTAATGGCCAATCTAAATTACGTCCTTACATTGGTGTTGGTGTTAACTTTACTAACTTTTTTGATAACGAGTTTACCAATGACTTAGACGGCGCATTAACTGATTTAAGCATGAGTAACTCTTGGGGCTTAGCGGCACAAGTTGGGCTTGATTATCAATTTAATGATAACTGGTTAGTAAATGCATCGGTTTGGTACGCTGATATCTCAACGGATGTTAAATTCAATTTAGGTGAAGATGCTATTTCAGTTGAAACTGATATTGACCCATGGGTATACATGGTCAGCATTGGTTACACCTTCTAATATTTGAAAAATATTTAGAGCAAAAAAAACAGGAGCTAGGCTCCTGTTTTTTTATGTGAGCTAATAACGGAATAAGCTACTTTTTCTTTTTAACCTTCCAATGGCGAGTATTATAAATAAACTCAGGTAAAAGTAAGGTTAACCAAGCCACTAAGCGCCAGCGTTTAGTGACATAGACTTTGCGCTTGCCTTTTTGCATCGCGCTGACAATTTGTTTAGCCACTTTTGGCAATGGCGGCAACCACAGTTTACTTTTCTGCATTGCAGCTTTATCCAATAGGCCTAGCTGAATATCGGTAATAGTGATTGGTAACTTTAATCGCTGCGCATGCATGCTTAAGCCTTCAAGGTAATTTTCTGCAAAGGCTTTTGATGCATGATAGGCCACACTTGGGCCGCCACGTAAACCGGCAATAGAGTTGATTGCAGCAATTTGACCATAGCCTTGCTCGCGCATTAATCGAAAGGTGGTATTACAAATTGCGGCAAAACCACGCACATTGACGTCAATGATATCTTGTTCGATTTCCCAAGGCAGTGCTTCACTGTAGGCATTAAGTCCAGTATTCACTAACACTAAATGCGCGCCTTCAAGGCTTAACCATACTTTTTCAAGCTGGCTGATAATGGCTGTTGGATTTTCAATATCTAACGGTAGCACATCAACTTTTGTCGGTAAGCTTGCGGCAAACTCGGCCATGGCATCGGGATCTTGTACAAATAGCACTAGAGAAACTTTCTGCTCGGCTAATTGACGGGCGATTTCTTTACTAAGGTGTGAGCTAGCGCCCACTATTATTGCGTTTGCTGTAGTCATGTGCTTTTAGACGACGAAATGATGGCCTATGATAAAAACAACTGCGAGGGATAACAAGCAAGAATATTATTCAATATGAGACGTATAGACTTCTAGAAGTCTTAATGTATTATAAGGACAGGATATATGAACATCATCAAAGCATTTATCAGCAAAGCATGTATTTCTTTAATGCTGCTAGGCGGATTATTCGGCTGCAGCTCTGTAGATCATTTAGTGTCTATAAGTGGTGATGTGAGTTATCGCGAGCGCATGGCATTGCCAGACAACGCAATACTCACCGTGCAAGTGAAGGATGTGTCTTTGCAAGATACCAAAGCGATTGTTATCGCTGAAAAAGTGTACCAACAAGTGAACGCGCCGCAAGCATTTGAGTTTCAAATAGCTGCAGACCAATTTATTGCTGGTCATAGTTACTCAATTGGGGCGCGAATAGAAGTAAATGGCAAGCTGTGGTTTATCAATACGCAAGCGTATAGCATTGATGTCAATGAGACACAGCCCATAAATGTGATTGTTAATAAAGTCGGTGGCTAGTCGTTTCATGGCTATGCACTGGGTTATTTTGTATTAAAAAGGTGCTCCTATGCCGGTTAGAATTCCAGATGATTTACCTGCAGCTGAAATCTTAGAGTCTGAAAATATCTTTGTAATGTCGGAAACTCGCGCTGCAAATCAAGATATTCGACCTATGCGGGTATTAATTCTAAATTTAATGCCCAATAAAATTGAAACCGAAACCCAGCTATTGCGCTTATTAGGTAATACCCCGCTGCAAGTGGATGTTGACCTATTGCGTATTCATGACAAAGCATCTAAGCATACTTCTGTCGATCATATGAATGCTTTTTATCGGGATTTTGAAGCGGTTAAAACGAACAATTATGATGGGTTAATTATTACCGGTGCGCCACTTGGGCAGCTGGATTTTGAAGATGTGGTGTATTGGGATCACATTAAAGAAATTATTGATTGGTCTCAGCTCCATGTCACCTCAGTATTATTTTTGTGCTGGGCAGGTCACGCGGGGTTATTCCATCTTTATAATTTACACCGAAAACTATTAGCTAAAAAACGCTCAGGGGTATTTAAACATAGCCGCTCATTAAAGCCGCACCCGCTACTTAGGGGCTTTGATGATGAATTTTATGCGCCTCATTCGCGTTTTGCTGAAATGGATGTAGAACTTATTAAGCAGCATCCTGACTTAGAAGTGTTAGCTGAATCTGCAGAGGCAGGGGCCTATATTGTCCTTAGCCGTAATAACAGAAACTTATTTGTGATGGGTCATCCTGAATATCAAAAATCGACCCTTAATGACGAGTATCAACGGGATTTAGCGCAAGATTTAAATCCAGATGTGCCGCTAAACTATTATCGAAATGATGATCCAAGCCAAGAGCCCATTGCTCGCTGGCACAGTCATGGCAGTTTGTTAGTGAGCAACTGGCTTAACTACTATGTTTACCAGCTTACGCCTTATGATTTATCAGATATGAGCGCAAGAACGCCGTGGGAATTGAAAAGCTAATCACAGATTGATTAAGGTGTTTAAACAAAATATGGCGTAAATTCGGCCAAACATCATGCTACAAGTATTAATAAAAAGGGCGATATCGTTTTCGATATCGCCCTTTTTTATGGCAAATCTCCTCAAAAACACCTTGATAATTTAACGCTGGCTATGACTTTTTTAGTGGGATTTATTACATTTTAGCTATTTTAAATCAGGGCTTTACGCTTGATGTAAATCTTCAGTGACACTCATAAAATATTCACTATTGATAATCACATTCAAACCACTTGCTTTACGTTAGCGTAAACGTCAGAGTGTAACTATTATTTTATAGTTGAACTAGATCACATTTTTGCTGATTTTGTCCGCTTACTTACCAGCAGTTTAGACCGGAGAAGTTATGAGTACAGACCAATCACCCCAAGATATTGTCATTGTTGCAGCTAAACGCACCCCAATGGGGGGCTTTCAAGGCGCACTATCAGCAGTACCAGCGCCAACCTTAGCGGCCAATGCAATTAAAGGCTTAGTCAATCAAACTCAAATCAATACTGATTTAATTGATGAAGTGTTTATGGGTTGTGTATTACCGGCAGGCTTAGGTCAAGCGCCAGCAAGACAAGCGACATTGGGCGCTGACCTACCTTTGAGTGTTGGCGCAACAACCGTGAATAAGGTTTGTGGTTCAGGCATGAAAACCGTGATGTTAGCTCATGATGCAATTAAGTCTGGCAGCAGCGAAGTGGTTATTGCTGGTGGTATGGAAAGTATGAGTCAAGCGCCATATTTACTTGATAAAGCGCGCGGCGGTATGCGTATGGGGCATGGCAAAGTGTTAGACCATATGTTTCTTGATGGATTAGAAGATGCCTACACTGGCGGCGCTATGGGCACATTCGCGCAAAAAACTGCAGATGATTTCGGCCTCACCCGAGAGCAAATGGATAACTTTGCCTTAAGCTCACTTGAAAAAGCCAATAAAGCGATTGATTCAGGTGCGTTTAAAGCTGAAATTGTGCCAATTACCATTGCAAATCGCCGTGGAGATGTGACCGTTGATACCGATGAGCAACCTGGCAATGCCCGCCCTGAAAAAATCCCGACATTGCGCCCCGCATTTACTAAAGACGGCACCATTACCGCCGCCAACTCAAGCTCGATTTCTGATGGCGCCGCAGCAGTAATGCTAATGACCCGAGAAAAGGCAGCGTCATTAGGTTTGGAAGTGATGGCCACGATTAAAGGCCATAGCACTCACTCACAAGAGCCATCAATGTTTACCACAGCGCCAGTGGGCGCGATGAAAAAATTATTCGACAAGGTTAACTGGGCAAAAACAGATGTTGATTTATTTGAAATCAACGAAGCCTTTGCCATGGTGACCATGTTAGCAATCCAAGAGCTACAACTTGATGCCAATAAAGTGAACATCTATGGCGGAGCGTGTGCATTAGGTCATCCAATTGGTTGTTCTGGCGCCCGTGTATTAGTGACCCTCATCCATGCGCTACAAGCTAAAGGTTTAGCTAAAGGCACCGCTAAAGGTGTGGCGTCATTATGTATTGGCGGCGGCGAAGCAACTGCTATGGCGATTGAAGTTTAACCTCGTTGTAATTGATTAAGATTTAACAAGACTCGTTGTTAATTGCGTCACTTTTGATGTTGGCGTTATTAACAACAAATAAGCACCAGTAAAGGCTATGGCAAAGAATCATCATAGAGTGATGCTAACAATAACAGCTTGGTTGGTGCTTATTATTACTCAAGAGCTTTGGGGCTCAACAATAATCTGTAACAGGATTTAGGAAGCAAGATGACCATACAAGTTAAACATTATATTGCCGGTGAATTCACCGAAGGTACAGGTAGTCAAAACATTGATGTTACTAACCCAGCTAACAACAGCGTTATTGCCAATATTAACGCTGCTACGGTTGCAGAAGTTAATCAAGCCATAGACAGTGCAAAACAAGCATTCACTACGTGGAAAGAAGTACCTGTGTCAGAGCGTGCTCGCGTAATGCTCCGTTATCAACACCTTTTAAAAGAGCATCACGATGAAATCGCCACTATTCTGGCCCAAGAAACCGGTAAAACCTTTGAAGATGCAAAAGGTGATGTTTGGCGTGGTATTGAAGTGGCAGAGCATGCTTGTAATATCGCCTCAATGTTAATGGGCGAAACCGTTGAGAATGTGGCGCGTAATATTGATACTTATAGCTACACCCAGCCATTAGGGGTGTGTGCGGGTATTACCCCGTTTAACTTCCCGGCGATGATCCCGTTATGGATGTTCCCGTTAGCGATTGCTTGCGGTAATACCTTTATTTTAAAGCCTTCAGAACAAGATCCAATGACGCCGCAGCGTTTAGTTGAATTGTTTGTTGAAGCGGGCGCGCCCAAAGGCGTGCTGCAGCTTATTCATGGTGATAAAACCGCGGTGGATATTTTGTTGGCAGATCCTGACATTAAAGCGATTTCATTTGTTGGTTCTGTGGCTGTAGGGCAATACATTTACAAAACGGGTACTGATAACTTAAAGCGTGTTCAAGCCTTTGCTGGCGCGAAAAACCACTGCGTGATCATGCCTGATGCTAATAAGCAGCAAGTGATCAATAACATGGTTGGCGCATCAGTTGGCGCTGCTGGTCAACGTTGTATGGCGATTTCAGTGGCAGTATTTGTTGGCGCTGCTAAAGAGTGGATCCCAGAGCTTAAAGAAGCACTAGCAAAAGTACGCCCAGGTTTATGGAATGATGACAATGCCGCCTATGGCCCAGTTATTAGCCCCGCTGCCAAAGAGCGTGTACTTAAGCTTATTGCCCAAGGTAAAGCTGAAGGCGCGGACTGTTTACTCGATGGTAGCGACTTTACGGTTGAGGGCTATGAGTCAGGTAACTGGATTGGTCCAACCATGTTCGACAAAGTCACTACCGATATGAGCATTTATAAAGAAGAGATCTTCGGTCCTGTATTGTGCTGCATGGAAGCTGACAACCTTGATGACGCCATTGAGTTAGTCAATAACAGTCCATATGGTAACGGCACTTCAATTTTTACCGCATCCGGCGGTGCAGCGCGTAAGTATCAACACCACATCGAAGTGGGCCAAGTGGGCATTAACGTGCCAATTCCTGTGCCATTACCATTCTTCTCATTTACCGGTTGGAAAGGCAGTTTCTATGGCGATCAGCACGCTTACGGTAAACAAGCGGTGCGTTTTTACACTGAAACTAAAACCATCACTTCACGATGGTTTGATGACGAAGTGGTGAGTGGCCCGAATATGAGCATCAATCTTAAGTAAATGTACTGGTCTTCTGATGGGAGAAGACCAGTTAATTATTCAGACAAGCAAACCACAAGACTCACTTAATGATCACTGTGCGTGTAACCAAATAGCGTGTAACTAAAATGCGGTTAGCTATAAGCATTTAGTAAAAATCAGTTTGCAAAAGTCACTCAGTTTTTGCAAACACGCTCACATAAAAGCACAGGATTGTTTAGCCATAAAATGACCTAAAGAGTCATAGTAAAAGGATTAACACCATGGACTTTAATTTAACCGAAGACCAACGCCAATTCGCAGAATTAGCCCGTCAATTTGCCGCAGATGAGCTGGCACCCTTTGCCGCAAAATGGGATGAAGAGCATCACTTTCCAAAGGATGTAATTCACAAGGCTGGCGAGCTAGGTTTTTGCTCTTTGTATTCGCCTGAGTCAGAAGGTGGAATGGGGCTAAGCCGATTAGATTCGTCGATTATTTTTGAAGAGTTATCACAAGGCTGCACAGCAACTACCGCCATGTTGACTATTCATAATATGGCCACATGGATGGTCACCACTTGGGGTAGTGAAACATTGCGCCAGCAGTGGTCTGAAGGTCTAACCACAGGTCGATTACTCGCATCATATTGCCTAACAGAGCCGGGTGCAGGCAGTGACGCTGCATCACTTGCGACTAAAGCGGTTCGTGATGGTGATGATTACATCATTAATGGCTCAAAAGTGTTTATTTCTGGTGCGGGTGAAACTGAGCTATTAGTAGTGATGTGCCGTACAGGCGAAGCGGGCGCAAAAGGTATTTCAGCTATAGCTATTCCAGCAGATACTGCTGGTGTAAGCTATGGTAAAGCCGAAGACAAAATGGGCTGGAATGCCCAGCCAACACGTTCAATAACCTTTGAAAATGTCCGCGTGCCAGTGGCTAATTTACTCGGTGAAGAAGGCCAAGGTTTCACTTTTGCCATGAAGGGCCTCGATGGCGGTCGTATTAATATCGCCACTTGTTCTATCGGTACAGCGCAAGCTGCGCTGAGCCGTGCCACAGAATACATGAATGAACGTAAGCAGTTTGGTAAGCCCATTGCGGCATTTCAAGGATTACAGTTTAAGTTAGCTGATATGGCGACAGAGTTAGTCGCTGCAAGGCAGTTGGTGCGCTTAGCTGCTTTCAAATTAGATTCAAAAGATCCAGAAGCCACAGCTTACTGCGCAATGGCAAAACGATTTGCTACCGACATTGGTTTTCAAGTGTGTGATAACGCCCTGCAACTTCACGGCGGTTATGGCTATATTCGTGAGTACCCATTAGAGCGTCATTTTAGAGATGTGCGGGTACATCAAATTCTTGAAGGCACTAATGAAATCATGCGCTTAATTATTGCTCGTCGTTTGCTAGATGAAAATGCGCACGCTATTTTGTAACAGTTACTAGCCAAGCGCTTTATGTTGGCTAATGAAATTAGCCAAAATGGGTATTTACCCTAGTCGCAATGATAGCTTGGATTACCGGAAAATAAGCCTTAATAAGCTGTAAAACAATATACTGAATTGGAATAATAGCTAATGACTCAAGATGTAATATTTCAAACTCTAGGGACCCTGTCTGGTAAATCAATTGGGGTGGTAACCCTTAATATTGAAAAGGCCTTAAATGCCTTGAATTTAGACATGGTCAAGGCCATGACCAAGCAGCTGCTTGCTTGGCAGCAAAATGATGATATTGCTTTTGTTGTGCTTGATGGCGCAGGGGATAAAGCCTTTTGCGCTGGCGGTGATGTCAGGGCGATTTACCATGCATCGATTGCTAATCCTAATACCATGACTGCAGAAGCATGCGATTTTTTCACCCAAGAGTATCAATTAGATTATTTACTACATCAGTATGGTAAACCAGTGCTGGTGTGGGGCGATGGCATTGTTATGGGCGGCGGTTTAGGGCTAATGGCGGGTGGCAGTCACCGAGTGGTGACAGAGCGAAGCCGCATTGCCATGCCTGAAATATCCATAGGTTTGTACCCTGATGTAGGCGGCAGTTATTTCTTAAATCGTATGCCGGGTAAATTAGGCTTATTTTTAGGCTTAACCGCTTATAACATGAACGCCGCCGATGCTTTGCATGTTGGACTGGGCAATCACTTTTTAGCAAGCGATGATAAACAGCCGTTATTTGATGCCCTTGCTGACGTCAGTTGGAGCGATGATGCTGAGTTAAATCATCAGCAGCTAAGTATGGTGTTAAATACCCAGCAACAAAATACCACAGCTGAAATAGGCCAAAGCCCACTTGAGCAATTTCAAACTGAGATTGATCAATTAATGTCGGGTGAAATTGAAGAGGTGCATCATCAACTCACCAGTTTAGACACTGAATTAGATTGGCTTAAACGGGCTCAAAAAACGGCTTTAAAAGGTAGCCCATTAAGTTGGTTTTTAATTTTTGCTCAAGCCAACTTAGGTACGAATAAAACATTAGCAGAGTGCTTTAAGTGGGAGCTAGGTATTAGCGTCAATTGCTGCTCCTATGGCGATTTTTGTGAAGGGGTAAGGGCATTACTCATTGATAAAGATCGCAATCCACAATGGCGATTTAGTCATGCAAGTGAAGTGACCGCAGAAGCAGTGACCCAATTGCTGACATCACCTTGGCAAGCCGATGACCATCCGTTAAAAGGCATCTAAGTAAAAGGCATCTAGCTAAAAGACATCTAAAAGGAATTTATCATGGCAACAGTAGCATTTATTGGTTTAGGTAATATGGGCGGCCCAATGGCAGCCAATTTAATTAAAGCAGGCATGACAGTCACGGTATTTGATTTAGTACCAGCGGCGGTTGAGGCATTAACTAAACAGGGCGCGTTAAGCGCAAAAACCGCTTGCGGCGCAGCGGCAGCAGCAGATTATATCATTACCATGTTGCCTGCAGGTAAGCATGTACACAGTTTATATATTGGCGATGATGACAACAAAGGCTTACTGGATGTGGTCGCTAAAGATGCCATATTAATTGATTGCTCCACCATAGATGCAGGCACGGCGCAAACGGTTGGGGCACAAGCTGCAGCCAAAGGCATTGAGTTTATGGATGCGCCAGTGTCAGGCGGCACAGCGGGCGCAGCCGCTGGCACACTAACATTCATTTGTGGTGGCAGTGATAACGCCTATGATAAAGCGCAAACAGTATTAACGGTTATGGGGGCTAATATTTTTCATGCAGGTGCGGCAGGCGCAGGCCAAATTGCCAAAATTTGTAATAATATGCTGTTATCAGTATTAATGGTCGGCACCAGTGAATCTTTGCAGCTAGGTATTGATAATGGTTTAGACCCTAAAGTGTTATCTGATATCATGAAAGTCAGTAGCGGCGGCAACTGGACCCTCGAAAAATACAACCCGTGCCCTGATGTAATGGAGAATGTGCCTTCTTCAAATGATTATCAGGGCGGCTTTATGGTTGATTTGATGGTGAAAGATTTAGGCTTGTCACAGCAAGCATCGCTGGCATCGAATTCCAGCACTCCTATGGGGGCATTGGCGCGCAGTTTATATGTTAACCATGCCCGTCAAGGCAATGGTCGCCGTGATTTTTCAAGTATTTTTGAACAGTTTGCTAAAGCAGATGAAGATAAATAACAGCTGCTTGAAGGCTGGTTGAGCCATTCAACCGCGCCGGAATGTGAGTATGCAAAACACTAAATAAATAGAGAAAGGATCCAGTTAATGGAAATTAAAGATAAAGTTGTTGTCATTACTGGCGGTGCAGGTGGGTTAGGTCTGGCTATGGCGCAAGAGTTTGCCGCCCAAGGCGCAAGATTAGCACTTATCGATGTTGATCAAGAAAAGCTAGAACGTGCTTGTGCTGATTTAGGTGCAAGTACTGAAGTGCAAGGCTATGCGTTAGATATCACCGATGAAGAAGATGTGGTGGCGGGGTTTAATTTCATCCGTGAAGATTTTGGTCAGGTTAATATTCTTATCAACAACGCTGGGATCTTGCGTGATGGCTTAATGGTTAAGGCAAAAGATGGCAAGGTTACTGACCGTATGTCATATGAGCAATTCCAGTCAGTTATCAATGTCAACTTAACCGGTACTTTCCTGTGTGGCCGTGAAGCTGCGGCTGTGATGATTGAAACCGCGCAGCCTGGGGTGATTATTAATATCTCAAGTGTCGCTAAAGCAGGCAACATGGGTCAGTCTAACTACTCAGCTTCTAAAGCGGGTGTGGCTGCCATGAGCGTAGGTTGGGCGAAAGAACTAGCCCGTTATAATATCCGTAGCGCAGCGGTAGCACCTGGTGTGATTGCCACTGAAATGACCGCAGCAATGAAACCAGAAGCCCTAGAGCGAATGGAGAAAATGGTGCCAGTTGGGCGTTTAGGTCAAGCTGAAGAAATCGCATCAACGGTTAAATTTATCGTTGAGAATGATTACGTTAATGGCCGTGTGTTTGAAATTGATGGCGGTATTCGCCTTTAAGTCGCATTAGCGATAACAATATTAGTCGCATTAGCGATAACAATATTAGTCTCATTAGCGATAATAATATTGGCTCATTAATAGTATTAATCCCTGCCGGTTTTCTGGTAGGGATTTTTTGTTTTTGAACCGCAAGTATGCGTACACAAGATTATAAGCGTTTATTTATATTGGTTAATTTAGGTGGCGGGTTACAGCTTAGGCGAGCACAAAAGCAAAGAGATAAGTTTTTCTGGGTTTCTAAAAATGTTACCCTGTGGTTATATTTTTTGCCTTAGTTTATTTCAATCGAAATAAAGCTGCATCTCGGCAGTGCTCAATGACAGTAAGGATAGTTGTGAATATTGTACGCTTAGAAAGTTTGATGAAAAAAGTCATGTTAGTGGTGGGCATTATTGGGGTTATCGTCATGTATGGCGGCTTTTTGTATTTCTTTTTTAGTGGCGTACCAACAGCAGCATTACCTTGGTTTTTATTAATTTGCCCATGGGTTTGTATTTACTTTGGCCTAACGAAAACACAGCAAATTGCCAGTCTTAGTTGGCTTAAAAACAAATTTACCTTTACCAATAAATAACTCCTCGCGTTATAACCGCAACAGGCAGATAGCTTATTTTATTGGCGGCAATGGGTATTTAGCCCTAATGGCAGTTTTTCGTTACTGACGTTTGTGGTTATCATTTACCTAGCTGCGAACACCCTGTTATCCGCAAATGAACCACCACTTAAATAGAAATTGTGCTGACATTGCGATAGGATTCAAAGCAATGAATAAGAGAAAGACAGCAAATAAGGTATTTTTTATGTCAAGTTTCCCCATTGGCACCCCAGGCAAACCTTGGAATGCACAAGAAAAGGCCCAGTGGCTTGCCCAAGTAACCATTAAACGTAGCTATCAACAAGAAGTGCTAACAAAATTAGCGCCTTTAGCCTCACGCTTTGAACAAGTGCAATATGGTGCTCTAGCTTATGATGCCGACAAATATCCGCTATTTGCATTTAAATCTAAACATTGGGATAGCAGCAAAAAAACTATCTTAGTAACTGGCGGTGTTCATGGTTATGAAACCAGTGGCGTACATGGCGCGATTCAGTTTTTAGCGACTCAGGCTGAGCATTACAGCCAATACTTTAATATTGCGGTAGCGCCGTGTGTGAGCCCATGGGGTTATGAAACAATTAATCGCTGGAACCCATACGCAGTGGACCCAAACCGTTCTTTTTATGCTGACAGCCCAGCCAATGAATCGGCAGATTTAATGGCATTTGTAGCTAGCCTTGGTGACGTTTATGCCCATATTGATTTGCATGAAACCACAGATACTGACGAGCTAGAATTTCGCCCCGCATTATCAGCTCGTGATGGCAAAGACTATGAAAAAGGCGTTATTCCAGATGGTTTTTATTTGGTTGGTGACTCAGAAAATCCAACTCCTGACTTTCAACAGGCGATTATTGAGTCGGTAGCCAAAGTAACCCATATTGCCCCAGATGATAATGGTCAGTTAATTGGTGTTGATATTGAGCAGTTTGGGGTCATTAACTACCCAACTAAAAAGCTTGGCTTATGTGCGGGGATGACAAACAATCACTATAATACCACCACTGAAGTGTATCCTGATAGCCCATTGGTCAATGACCAAGAATGTAATGATGCCCAAGTGGCAGCAATTACTGGTGGTTTGGATTATATTTTAACCCAGTTAAACTTAATCTAAGTCAGTGATTTATATCTAAGCCTCGAACGAAACTTCGAGGCTTTTTGTTGATTTGGCATTACAGTTAGCGTCATTGCCCTTACTACTCAAGCGAAAAGAAATGATTATTAGCCAAGAAGATATGCGCACAGCATTAAATGAATTAGATTGCCGTACCAATTTCACCATTAGTAATGTTACCGAATACATGCTGCCTAAGCTTAAAGAGCCGGTGTATTTACATATTGACAGCAACACTCCGGTACTCATTATTCGCCCGGCTTTTGAAGTGTTCTCTGGTGAGTTAGCCACATTAGACGGGGTACATGCACAATATGACTATCACCATAATGCGCAGATGACCCGTTTCCCGACTCGTCGCCATAAAAGCTTAAAAGAAAGCCACTATGGTTTAGCTTTTAAGTTTGAAACGGCTGAATCAGTTAAGTTGTTTATTACAAGATTAATCGAAATTGTGAAAGGCTAACGTTAGCTCAGTTTAGATTACATCTTGAGTTAATCATGAGTATAGCTACTGCAACAATCTGACAAATAGGCAAAAATAAATCAATCAATATTCTGGCTGTAAAGCTTGAGTCGAATAATGTATAATCGCGACAATTTTTCGTCCAAAAACTAATGGAATCTCCTACGTGATATACAGCAACAACATCACCATGCAGTTCGGCAGCAAGCCGTTATTTGAAAATATCTCTGTCAAATTCGGTGGCGGTAATCGCTACGGTCTAATTGGTGCAAACGGTTGTGGTAAGTCAACCTTCATGAAGATCCTTACTGGCGATCTTGAGCCAACAAGCGGTAATGTATCAATCGATCCTGGTGAACGTTTTGGTAAATTGAATCAAGATCAATTTGCTTATGAAGAGTTCTCAGTGGTTGATACCGTTATCATGGGCCACAAAGAGTTGTGGGAAGTGAAGCAAGAGCGTGACCGCATTTATTCACTCGCAGAAATGAGTGAAGAAGACGGCATTAAAGTCGCTGAGCTTGAAATGGAATTTGCTGAGATGGACGGTTATACCGCTGAATCTCGTGCTGGTGATTTATTAATGGGCGTAGGTATTGGTGTAGACCAGCACTTTGGCCTAATGAGTGAAATCGCACCAGGTTTTAAACTGCGTGTACTTTTGGCTCAAGCCTTGTTCTCTGATCCAGATATTTTGCTACTTGACGAACCAACCAACAACTTGGACATCGACACCATTCGCTGGTTACAAGAAATGCTTAACCAACGTAACAGTACCATGGTGATTATTTCCCATGACCGTTACTTCTTGAACTCAGTTTGTACCCATATGGCTGACATCGATTACGGTGAACTACGTGTTTACCCAGGTAACTACGATGAATACATGATGGCAGCCCAGCAAGCTCGTGAGCGTTTACAATCTGACAATGCTAAGAAAAAAGCCCAAATTGCTGAGCTACAAGGTTTCGTAGCACGATTCTCTGCTAACGCTTCAAAAGCTAAGCAAGCAACATCACGTGCTAAGCAAATTGACAAGATTAAGCTTGAGGATATCAAGGCTTCAAGCCGTGTGAATCCGTTCATTCGTTTTGAGCAAGAAAAGAAATTATTCCGTAATGCTTTAGTGGTTGAGCAATTAGCGAAAGGCTTTGATAAGCCATTATTCAGCAAACTTGACCTGATGGTTGAAGTTGGCGAGCGTGTTGCTATCTTAGGTGATAACGGTGTGGGTAAAACCACCTTATTACGTACTTTAGTGCATGACATCCCGCAAGATGCAGGTACGGTTCAATGGTCTGAAAACAGTAACATTGGTTATTACGCGCAGGATCATGAAGCTGATTTTGCTAATGATATGACCTTATTTGACTGGATGAGCCAATGGCGTAAACCTGAAGATGACGACCAATCAGTACGTGGCATCTTAGGCCGCATGTTATTTGGCTCAGACGACATTAAAAAATCAGTTAAAGTGTTATCTGGTGGTGAAAAGGGTCGTATGTACTTTGGTAAGCTCATCATGCAAAAGCCAAATATCTTATTACTTGATGAACCAACTAACCACATGGACATGGAATCAATCGAGTCATTAAACAATGCATTAGAATTGTATGAAGGTACATTAATGTTTGTGTCTCATGACCGTGCATTTGTATCGTCACTAGCAACACGCATCATTGAAATTACTGCTGATGGCATCAATGACTTTAAAGGTACTTATGATGAGTTCCTTGCCAGTAAAGGCGTTGAAGGATAATTAATTAAAGTTTTTTTACATTAAGCCGAAAACCTGTAAAGCGATTTACAGGTTTTTTTTTGCCTAAAAAAGATAATTATAAATTTTAGAATTTTAGAATTTTAGAATACATATTTTAGAAAATCCTGTCGCTGTAGTTACATTAATGAATGTAATTTCAATTAGAAACATAACACACTTCTTAAGGGTCACAGCTGTCATGAAATGGATTATCGATCTCAATACTCGACTCAAACTTTCACTATTAATTATTCCTCCACTGTTAATCTGTTTAATTTATGGTGGCATGTTTGTGCACAATAAATATGAAATACAAACAGAGCTTAATACGGTACTTTCGTTAAGTGAACTGGCCGTTATCAACAGCGCCCTAGTACATGAATTACAAAAGGAGCGTGGCATGAGTGCAGGTTTTCTGGGCTCTAAAGGTCAATCATTTGCTCAGGATTTACCTCAGCAACGCTCAATGACAGATCAACAAGTGTCTAACTTTTCGAGTATTCCAGCTGCAGATCACTTTCCTGCAAAAATCAGTTCAACATTAAGAGAAATAGACTCGCAATTACAACAACTTCAAAGTATCCGCCGCTCAGTAGATAATCTAAGCATCTCAGTGGCTGAAGAAGTGAAATATTATTCAGATTTAAATAAAACCCTATTATCCGTGGTTGATGAAACCGCTATGCAAAGTACCATCAGTGAGTTGTCTTTGAAACTCGCTTCATTCGGGGCGTTTTTACAACTAAAAGAACGTGCGGGTATTGAGCGAGCGGTATTAAGTTCGACCTTTGGACAGCAAGGTTTTAAAGCGGGTGGTTATGCAAAGTTTGTGACCTTAGTGGCTGAGCAAAATACCTATGCTGAACGCTTTAGCACTATGGCGACAGATTTGGCATTAACGCGGTTTGAACAAGATAACCGTTCAAAAGAAGTTAATGCTGTTAATGCCATACGACAAATTGCATTTTCACAAAATGCTGAAGAGATTAAAAATCAACATCCTGAAGTTTGGTTTAAAACATCCACTAACCGAATTAATCTATTGGCTAAATTTGAACAATACCTCGCCACCGAACTCGTAACACTTACCCAGCACAAATTGAGCACGGCTAGTCAACAAATGTGGAGCTCGCTCATTGCATTAACGGTATCGGTATTATTACTAGTTTGGCTAAGTCTATCGGTCTCTAGATATTTAAGTCGCAGTTTAAATCAATTATTTAATAAGGTTAGCCATGCTGGTAATAACTTTGATTTGAGCACGAGAATTGATCACGACTCAACCGATGAGTTTGGTGAGCTAGCGAAAGCCTTCAATGGGATGATGGCAGATTTTGAAACTGTGATTACTCAAGTGAGACACAATGCCAGCCAGCTGGTTAATGTGGTTGAGCAAGTTAATAGCTATGCAAGCAGCATGAGACAAGATATTGAACAAGGCCACTTAGAAGCTGAACAGGTGGCGTCAGCGATGACTGAAATGAGCGCAACCGTTACCCAAATTGCCGCTAATGCTGTACAAGCATCCGATGCATCAAGCTCCGCCAATAAAGAAGCCAATATCGGTAATATTGGCGTATCAAAAACGGCGGTGTCTATTAAGCATCTTGCTGGTGAAATTAATGACGCTTCAACGGCGATAAAGACTTTAGATCAAGATGTTCAGTCTATTGCTAGCATTTTAGAAGTGATTAGTGCGATTTCAGAGCAAACTAATTTGCTAGCGTTAAATGCCGCTATTGAAGCGGCAAGGGCGGGTGAGCAAGGCCGAGGTTTTGCGGTGGTAGCCGATGAAGTGAGAACCCTCGCCCAAAGAACACAGTCTTCAACAGACGATATTAAACGCATGACTGAACGTTTAAAAACGGGCGCGCAATTAGCGGTGCAAACCATGGAACGTGGTATGGTTAGTGCTGATGAGAGTGTTATTGAAGTTGAACAAGCGGGTAATGAATTACAGCAAATAGTGGCAGAGATAGATACCATTGACAGTATGAATCAGCAAATTGCATCAGCAACACATGAACAAGCGGCAGTGGCAGAAGAGGTAAATCGCAATGCCATGCAAATTAGTGAAATATACAGTCAAACTCAAAACGTTGCGACTGCTTTAAGTCAGCTCAATGAAACCTTATTAGAAGACGCAGCGGCAATGTCTGAGCAAGTACAAAAGTTTACCTTAAGCTAGAAATACGCAGATATTCCCTCGAGCCGACAATTTTTATTGTCGGCTTTTTTTTATATCCGTAAGATACATTTTTCGGCATAATGTTTATCATTTGTTTGCTAACTGTGTCCTATTTGGTCGCAGGTTAAGCAGGCGCTAATTATAAAATTGTATATTTATAAAATACACAATATTAATAATGACTTACAAGGCTTTGATGATGGATTATGTTTCAGTTAATAAGCATGCTTGGAATGAAAGAGCAAAAGTGCATTTTGATTCATCATTTTATGATGTGGCTGGTTTTTTGAAGGGAAAATCTTCATTAACCGAAATTGAAACAGCTGAACTTACTGATGTTAATGGAAAATCTTTATTACACCTGCAATGCCATTTTGGTCTTGATAGCTTATCTTGGGTTCGTAAAGGTGCAATTGTCACTGCAGTTGATTTATCGGATGTTGCCATTGCTAAAGCTAATGAGCTGGCATTGCAATGTGAGCTAAAAGCCGAGTTTATTTGCGCCGATGTGTATCAATTTGGCGATCAAAGTTTGCCCCAATTTACCGATAAGCAAGTCACTGATTTTGACATTGTATTTACCTCATACGGCACCATTTGTTGGCTGCCTTGTCTTGATCGTTGGGCAAACATCATTGCCAAGAGTTTAAAGCAGGGTGGCTGTTTTTATATGGCTGAGTTTCATCCACTACAGGATGTTTTAGAAGGTTATAGTTATTTTCATAAAACTGAGGCTGATGTGGTGGTTGAGGGTAGTTATACCGAATCACACGGTAATTTCGAGTCTGCATCTTCACCGCAATCAACAGCTTCGACACCACAAACTATGCTGACTTGGCCGCATTCATTAAGTAATGTTATTAATGCGCTAATCAAAGCAGGGATCAGAATTGATAGTCTTAACGAGTATCCATTTAGCCCCTATAACTGCTTTGAAAATTTGATAGAGCAAGCGCCTAATCAGTTTCATTCTATTGTTAAAGGTAACTCAGTGCCTTTAGTGTTTACAGTGAAAGGAACCAAAGTCTAAATGGTTTTTACAAAGGGTAATAAACTTAAGGTCGTGACTGGCTGGAGGGCACTATTTGCCAAAGTGTCGATATTATTATGCGGGCTTATTTTATTAATATATTGGTCGTACTTATATCTCAGTCCCAGTTTGACCATCAGTAATCAATCAGCTCAAGGTGTTGAATCAGCGGTGGTAAAACTTCCCCATAGCCGCTTAGACTTTGGTGACATCGCCGCCATGCATACTAACACCCTGTATTATGATTTAGCGCAGTTAGATGGCGCATATCGTTATCACATAGAGCTTGATAGTGGCGAGATCATCGCAGGTGAGTGCGGTTATATTACTAATTTTGAAATTCATAAAAGAGTGGTAATTACGATTTCAGAGGCTGCGACAATGAGTTGCAGCGTTAATTAATAACCATTTCTAACAATCGCGTCTCAACAAGGTTATTAGGTTTGTTATAGATTTGTTTGTTTTTATATTCAAAAACATTATGACTGTAAACCTGATGGAGAAATTGCGTATTAAGTGCTTATGTTTAAATGAATTTATTTTTATATTGAGGGCTTTTAATATAAATTCAGCTTCCGTCTCTACTATGCGCAGCTTGGTATTTTTCGTACAAAATATCAACGCTTTATTGTCAGTACACTATAATAGCTAAAGTTGAATTTATTCAGTTTATAGCCTATTAAAGAATCATGGTTATTCAAGGATATCCCTACATGATGTTAAGAGTTTTATCAGGTATTTTTTTAGGTTTTACTGCTTTTGCCACTCAAGCAAACGTGAATGCGTCCGTTAACGAGTCGGTTACAGAAGCTGCGGATGAAGCTATCGAAGTTCAGCCTAAATATGACCGAGTTTTTCCTATTTGGGCACAAGATGCCATTGATTTAGGCTATGAGTTACCTAAGCCGTATGGCATAGGGGTGACCTATATGAATATGGATCAGCCATTGGTGGTAGAAAATGTCAGTTTCTCGGGATTAGGTCTGCTTGATGAAATTGTCTCAATTAAAGGCAGTGAAGCGATTCAAGAGTCAGAAACAATTACCTTTCGTGCTGATATGTGGGTGCTGCCTTTTTTAAATTTATACGGCATTATTGGTAAAACCTCAGGTAGTAGTATTGCAAATGTCACGGTCAACTTAGATCTTCCTCCTCCATTTAAGCCGGTAGAAACCGCTCCTTTTGACTTTGCCTTAAATTTTGAAGGCTTAACCTATGGCGCCGGTGGCACCATTGTTGGCGGTATTGGTAACTGGTTTGCCTTGCTCGATGTTAATTATACCAATACAGATTTAGATATTTTAGAAGGTGAAATCAGTTCAATTGTTGTTTCACCAAGAGTTGGCTACCGTTTTGATATCCGTGGTCACGATACCCAAATTTGGATTGGCGGAATGTACCAAAATGTTGAGCAAACCTTCAGTGGTTTTTTACAGGATATTGGCGTGCCTATTCCTGGTGCTAAATTCGAAGTTAACCAACATTTAGCCGATAAATGGAATGGTTTAATTGGTGGCCAAATTGAGTTGGGTAAAGGGTTTGATTTACTGCTTGAGGGCGGTATTGGTACTCGTACTAGTTTTATGGCAGGTATTGGATATAGGTTTTAATATTGATGAGACTCATAATCCTTAGTTTTTTTGCGCTATTGCTTAGTGGCTGCAGCATTGTTGCCATGGTTGATGATCACCAACAAAACAATTTGCTCAAAAACGGTTTTGAGCGTCATCAAATGTCATTGACTGAGGGAGGCGAGTTACATTACTGGCAAGGGGGCGATAGCGCTAAACCCACTTTATTATTACTACACGGTTTTGGTGGTAATGGCATGACCAGCTGGTATGAAATGATGCTCGACTTGAGTGAGGATTATCAAGTGATAGTGCCGGATTTACTGTGGTTTGGTGAGTCCTATAGCGCTGCACCTGCCACTATCAGTAGTGAAACCCAAGCTATGCAACAGTTGATAAGCCAATTAGCGTTAAGCAGCGTTAACCTGGTGGGTATTTCTTTTGGTGGTTTTGTCACTTTTGATTTAATGATCCACGAGCCCAAAGTGGATAAGGTGGTGATGCTAGCAAGTCCTGGACTGATATTTTCAGATGAGGATATGCTAGCAATGACTAAGCGTTTTGGTGCCGATGTGCCTGAAGCGGTGTTTGTGCCTAAAAATGGCCCTGAAGTAAGACGTTTACTTGAAAAAACTTTCGTTGATTATCCATGGATGCCAGCGTTCATCGACCAGCAGGTTTATGAATATTACTTTGCCGACTCTCTGCCACAAAAAGAATCTCTTATTACCACCTTGCCGGCTTATCGGGATCAATTAAACCCCGACGAATTTGCCGACTCTTTACCGTCAACCATCTTAATCTGGGGGGAAAAGGATGTGGTGTTCCCATTAGATAACGGTCGTCGTTTTGCTGAGTTTTTAAATGCACCTATCATAGTTATACCTGACGGTGTTCACGGATTGAGTAATGACTTTCCTAAACAAATTAATAAAGAAATCAGGGCTTTTATTCAATGAAAATCATAAAAATTCCCGTAGCGATATCATTTTTAGGCTTAGTTATGACCTTAGGCGCTTGCTCTAGTAATGAGTGGCAAGTGCGCGCATTACCCACAGATATTGCGGTCAGTGCCGCTTTAGATGATATACCTGATAATGCCTTAGTCAGAGATATTACCCTTCCTGAAAATGCAGCACTTTCAATGCCCGCCAGTGTCAGACCTTGTTGTGCTTTTGGTTTTGACCAAAAAGTCGCTATGGGGTTATTACCGATCCCTTTTTATCGTCACGCTAACACAGTAGCGCTTGAGGATATTGGCGCACATGCATTTGATGCCGGTACATTTAGTTATGAAAAAGGCTCACCTGATAGCGGTAAGAGCATGGAAAACAATGGCATGCTTTATACCCGTAAAGGCGGCTTTATTGATTTAGCCCATGTGCGTGATACCGCTGATAATGCTATTGCCCTGTTTTATCTTATTCAGCCTAAACTGGGTCAGGCACAGTCAATTGAATTACCATTAGAAATTGGCCATAGAACCTTTGAACTTGCCGCTTTTGATGTGAGTTATTTATCGGCAGATGACCGTTGGGAGTTAGCGGCGGCCATGGCGGTACGCTTAGCCTTTACTATGGCTGAAGCCCATGAAATATCCCAGTGGCATGGTTATCGCAGTTTTGCCTTATGGACAGAAGCGGTATCGGCTTATTCGTTAGAAGATTTATATTCAAACATGCTGGGAGCCAAAATTGCGTTAGCAATCCTGACCAACAATTTAGCCATGACCAAGCAGCAATATGATTATCATATGACGGGTTGGTTAGCGGCCACATTGGCTTGGTTGGAGCCTTTATCTAAAGAGCAAACCAATGCGCTCTTTAGGGCAATCGATGGTGACTGGTGGGACTCAAACGAGCCACTACCAAATAAATTCGTATTACTTAAACGTCATTACCTACTCGGCGACAAACAATCACCTTATTTGGTCAGTAAAGAGCAAGCTCAGGCGAGTGATCAATGGGACAAGGTAGCAGCAGTTTACGACGCGCCTGCATCACCACAACACTTATCATTAGCCGTTGAGCTTTTTGGGATTAACTTTGATGAAGTGGCTGTGCAGCACATTAGTGTAGATAAAAAGTTTGCAGGTTCATTTAGCCACGTACCAGAAGAATTATGGCTTGATGGCTTTACCCATTTGCAGTTTGTAGAGATTGCTAAATATGATGAACGTGAGGATTATAAGTTGTTAAAGCAGCATTTAGCTGAAAACCCTCATTTGACCCATCAACAAACGCCGCTAGATGACTTGCCAGACACTCGCGAACAAACAGAGCCTCAAAATGCTGCAGACACTGGTGCAGCTATTAATGACGCTGCCACAATTGAACCAGCAATAGGTGCGCTGTTAAATGAAAATAATTAGTCCGTTTGTTACTCGCCTACTGATTGTAAATTGTGCCAGCTTTTTTGCCATCAATGCCGCTATTGCTGCCCCATTAACGGAGGCGAATGCGGCTATTTCTGCCAACGCAGAAATAAATTCACAAGTAAATTCAACAATAAAGCCAGAAACGTCAGCGCCAATAACAACAAGCGAAGGAGAGGCGGTATTGGTTGGCGCTGATCAGCTTGAAACCATAACCGATGAAGCTGAAGATCAAGGCTGGTTTGAAAACCTACTGACTAACCTCGGTGCCGATGGTGAGTTTGATCCAGATAAGGGCATTGATTTTAGCTATTTACCTGGGCCATTTTATAACCCTGAAATGAGTTTAGGTGTTGGGATATCTGTGGTTGGGCTATATCAAGTCGACCCAGAGGATACTGTAAGTGATTTATCTTCTTTGGTTATTAATGGTTTAGCCTCAATCAATGGCGCGCTAGGGGTCGGGATTGAAAATAAAACCTTTTTTAATGGCGATAACCAACGTCTTTATTTAAATGCCAATGTGTATGACATACCGGATGTGTACTACGGCGTAGGTTATGAATTTAACCAGCAAGACTTAAATCGGGTTGAATTTAATAGTCAAACATTTCAAGTTAACCCTATGTTCCTGCAGCGCATATCCGCCCATAGTTTTGTGGGAGCAGGTTTTGATTTTACCTATGCAAAGGCCACGGATGTTGATGTGGTCTCAATTGATGTGGATGTTGACCCTTTACAAGAAGTTTCTCGTAATGTTGGGGTCAATTTATTAATTAACTATGATACCCGCGATCATGTGCTTAACCCGCAGCAGGGGAGCATTAGCCAGTTTGAGATTGGCGTGTATCGCGAAGATTTTGGCGGCAAGCACGACTTTGAAGTCTATAACGCTTTATACAGTGCCTATTATCCAATCCTTGATGATGACACCATAGCATGGCAAGTGCGCGGACGCTTCACCCACGGCGATGTACCTTGGGATCAGCTATCTAAAATCGGTGGAGGTAATTCATTACGGGGCTACACCACTGGTCGCTATCGTGACAAACAAATGCTGCTGGCTCAGGTGGAGTATCGACAACATTTAACTGGCAGGCACGGCATGGTTTATTGGGTTGGTGCAGGCAGTATTGCAGACAAAGTGGGCGAATTGTCCTTTGATGAGTTACTGCCTAATATTGGTATCGGTTATCGTTTAGAGGTTAAGCCTAAAGTCAATTTACGCCTAGATTTAGCGTTTGGTGATGGTGACAGCGGCTTTTACTTTAACGTCAATGAAGCCTTCTAGCGGCCCTTAGCAGTGCTAACTCTGTTTGCACTGCTTTAATAACGCTTCAAAAAAGTCGCTGCCTTTTCTTTCTGCAAAAGCAATATTACGCTCTGGTATGGTTTCAGGTTCGTTATATTCGGCTAAGGCGGCTTCCATACTGGCTTCGCGAATAATATGGATGGTTGGATAAGGCGCACGATTGGTATAGTTTGCTGCGCTGTCTTGGGGCTCTCCCTCAAAACAATAGTCAGGGTGAAAACTTGCTAACTGATATACCCCTTCATAGTCATGCTCAAGTAACTTGTCATTGGCCAAGTCAACAATATCAAGATAGCTGTAAAACCCTTCAAAGCCACGAGGCAAGATAAACAGTGTGGTTTCTGCTTGTGGATTTTCATCCAAATACTGACATTCAGTTAAAAAATCCTTCATTACCTGCTTTACTTTGGTTTGTTCACAAGTGAAATAGCGAATGCTATTGCGTTCGATTTCACGGCGGGCAAAAGGACAAATATTGTATTTCATAATCACTTTAGAAACCCAGTTGGCAGTTTCTAATTCGACTTGGCTAATTTCAGACATATAAACCTATTGTTACTACTTGGGTTAACTATTGGGTAGGATCATCGGAATGATCGACAGCACTAATAACACTGCCATCGAAACATTGAAAATGCGTTGCTGTCGTTGATTTTTTAATAACTTTTTCAGCCCAACCCCAAAACTTAGCCACACAGAGCCACAGGGCAGTGCGATACATAAAAAGACCATGGCAATAGTGAGCACTTGAGGTGTTAACGGTTGCTCAATGTTCGTGAAAGTCGCAATGGTACCAATTGCAATTATCCAGCCTTTAGGATTGACCCATTGAAAGGCTGCAGCTTGTATAAAGCTAAAGGGTTTACTGGTTTGTTTACCTTCTAAATTACTGTTGTTGTTAGCAATTAGCCAAGAAAGGTAAAGTAAGTAAGTGATCCCAACGACTTTTATAATTTGGTGCATGATGGGGTAGGTTTGAAATAAGCTACTTAACCCCAGACCAATGGCCAGTATCATGGTCGGAAAGCCCAAAGAAATACCCATCAAGTGGGGAATACTACGTTTAACACCAAAGTTCACTCCTGAGGTCATCAACATAATATTGTTTGGCCCAGGGGTTATACCGGCTGAAAAGGCGAATAATGCAATAGTAAAAATTAATTCCATATAAGGTTTTGTTTTGGGGGTTAGGATAAAAGATTTTTGAACTGCATATTAGCCTTAATTTAAACAGTAACCTAGTGAAAATTAATCCCTGAATGATGCGAATGACAATGCCAGCATTTTTTGTGAGTTACATTGGTTTGCTAAATGATGGGTTTGAGTGGCGCTGGTGTTACGCCTGTGTTTTGTTTTATAAGTGCTTGGATGGTGAATACTGGCTATTAAGTTTGTGATCTCGTTGAATTTCAGTCAGGTTAGGTTATGGTTTATATGGTAGATTTATATTAATAAGAGGTTTTGTAACCTTCTAAACTACCAATCTGGTTGAAATAGATAGTTGAGGCGTAAATGATAAAGAAACAACATTTTTTATGGGTGAGTTTATTATTGATTTTCTTAACTGGCTGCACCAGTAAAGAGGCCACAGAAGTCCATGTGCCAACAAGTGTTACTATGGTTACCACTGGTGATTTAGGCGCAATATCGCCTTATGGCAAAACCTTTGCTTGGCATCCAACGATGTTTAGTGTTCATACTGCTAATAAGCTTGATGATGAAGAGCTTATTAAACATATGCGCCAATCTATTACTAAAATTATGCAGCAAAAAGGCTATTCATTGGTGAGTGAAGCGCAGTCGCCAAGTATGGTCATAGGTTTTGGCATGGCGTTAGAGTCTGAAATGAGCGATAAAGAAATTATGGACAAGGCTGGCTTAGTCGCTGGACTATCAACAGCAGGGATAGATGACGAGTTTGAAAAGGGTTCTGTACTTGTAGCGATATTTATTCCTAATAGTCAACAACCTATTTGGCGTGTACTTGCTCAAGGTTTCACTGAAACAGATAAACCGGTTCAAAATCGAGAACAACGCTTTGATAAATTAACCACCATGATGCTAAGAGCTATCCCACATAATGACAGCTACTGAATTATTTAATAATTAACAAGGCTTTAATTAAGCAATTGCGTCCAAAAACTAAAAACCGCTGACAGTGATGTCGGCGGCTTTTTTTGTTAAAGCAAGCTGTTAGTATTAATCTAAACAATCACATTTATATGAAGAATTAACGCAAGGTGACTGGCTATTGTGCGATTTCTACTTCGTAAGATGAAAACTTTCTGATGTTAATCACCCCAGTGTCAAAGATTAAGTACTGGCCTTTGATACCTTGTAAAACCCCGGTGACCTCAGGTGTTTTATCAAAGTTATGCGACTTAACTTTTTTAGGAAATTCAGTGATAGGGAAATGAATGCTTTGTATCGAATTATCGAGCCTTTCGATAACAAAATCAGGGTTTTCTTGCTGCAGTTCAACGAGTCTCTGCTCTACTTCAGGCATTAATTGCTGAGCCATTTCTACTAAATCAACATCATCAGCATTGCCCTTTAACATGGCTTGCCAATTAGTTTTATCATTGATGAGTTTAGCAAACTCAACTTCCACTAAACCTGACAATTGGCGAGTTGAGACCTTGAAAATAGGTAGCCCTTGGGTGGCACCTTGGTCAATCCAACGCGTGGGGATTTGGGTGTAACGGGTAATGCCGACTTTGATGCCTGAAGTATTTGATAGGTAAACAAAGTGAGGCACAAAACAATGAGTTTGCGCCCATTCTGGCTCACGGCAAGTACCTTGATCAAAATGGCAGGTTTCAGGTTTCATGATGCATAAATCACAGCTTGCCAGCTTTTGCATGCACACATAGCAGTGGCCCTGAGAGTAGCTCTTCTTGGTTTTTTTACCGCAATTACAACAGAAAATATTGCCTGTATGGCTAAGGGTTAGGGTTTTACCAATTAATGGGTTTAGCGCAACGCTATTATCGCCAACCGGCAGTTCGTACTGCACTTCATCTTGTTCATTAAGGTGAGTGCGCATTTTTGATAAGGTGCCTAACATCGGTATTCTCTTATATTGTGGTGTTATTGTTGATTATGTCATGCAGTCTACCAGATGAATGCCCGTTAGATTAACCGCTTTTTTAGATTGGCTTTAGGGAGAAATACTCCTTAAATACGCTCAAGTAGGGGATAAAAAGTCATGGACTTGGCCATGACTGATTATTTTGCATCTCAAGCTTTCAATACTTCTGAATATGCTGTTCAAGTGCCTTGAAAAATATTGACTATTAAGCACTTTTACTGAGCTTATCTAATACCACATCATCACCTAACTCATACAAAGAGTCAGTAAGTTGCTCTTCTTGGCATGGATCTGATAACCCCAAGCCCATTGTAGCCCTGAACAAGGCGATGCCTGTGTGGCCAGCAGTTTCTTGTTTGCTACTAAATTGCTCGATGTTGATCCCAAGGGCATTGATCTTATTTGAGATTTCCAGCACTAAGCCTTCACGGTCATAAGCGACTAAATTGAAGCTGAGACGTTTTATTGGTACAGGGGTTTGGCTGGTTTTATTAAAGCTGCAGGTTAGGCCGTCAATGCACTCTAAAGCATCTAATAATGCGTCCCATTTAAGGGCTGATACTTCTAACTGTAATATTGCCGCAAAAATGCCATCAATATGACGCATTTCTGAGTCCAGCCAGTTACCGTTATGACGACTTATTACATTGGCGATTTGTTCAACTAATCCTTTTCTATCAGGTGCTTGAAGGGTTATCAGGTAATGAAGCATAAAATAAACTCCCAAAATTTTAACAAATAAATCTGCTGTAACACTACTGTCATAAAGACGTCATATAATTCAGCTCAATAAAATATGGCATTTATAGTCTGCCATAAACACAAGCTAAATAGCTGTTTTAAAACTGGCAATTTGCTTAAAGAAAAAACAGTTCGCTTAAGTAAAAAGCACCGTTTAGTTAGTAACACAGCGAATCAAACAATCATAGCGAAATATCGTTAACGATTAATTATAGAGGTTCTTAATGGAAAGTCAGGTAAGTCAGCCTGGTTCTGCGGCGAAGAGTTTGTTAGTAAACAGACAAACCAGCCGTAGAGCGTTTATGGATAAGGCAGCTGAAGTGGGTGTCACTGTGGGTGGCACCATGGTATTTGTCGCTTTGTTGCTGATTTTCTTTTATTTATTGTATGTGATTAAACCTATATTTGATGGCGCCGATGTTGAGCCTATTTCAACCATCAGCTATCAACAAACTGAGGTCGCGACCTTAATGGTCGGCAGTGATGAGCAAAATGAAATTGCTTATCGGGTATTAGTCGATGGCCAAGTTGATTTTTATTCAGTTGCAGGGCGTCAGTTAATCACCAGCTTCAAACCTAAGCTTCCTAAGGGCGCAACGGTTGTTAGTAGCGCTAAAGCTAAACCTAACGAGCAACGTTTTGCCTTAGGCTTAAGCACTGGTGAAGCATTAATCGTCGGGGTGGATTTTGGAGTAACTTACCCAGATAACAAGCGCACCATTACCCCAAGATTACGTTATCCACTGGGTGAAACACCGATTATGGTGGATGAAGGCCAAGCCCTTAACAATCTGGTTTTTGATTATATCGATAATCGTGTTGGTTTTGCTTATCAAGATGACAATGGCTCGTGGAAGCTAAGTCGCCTTGAAGGCGAAGAAAACATGATGACTGAAGAAATCGAATGGTATTCAGATTTAACCTATATCAAAGATGCACCCAATAATGCCTTTACGGCCTTAATGACACCGGATCATCGTCAATTGATCCTGCCAACATCGAATAAACTGTTTATTTATGATATTCGCAATAGTGACGAACCTAGCTTGTTGCAAGTTATCGATGTGAAAAATGGTAAGTCAGTGGTGTCGAAAGTGATGCTGCTAGCAGGTGCTAGTTCAATTTTAGTCAGTTATGATAATGGCTTAATTGACCAGTATTTCCAAGTCAGTGGTCGCAGTGGTCGTTTGTATCAAAAAATAAGACACTTTGACAATGACGCTAAAGTCGGAGCCATGACGACAGAGTTTTACCGTAAAAGTTTTGCGGTAGTCAGCCCTGAAGGTGAGCTATCACTGCTTTATACCACCAGTCAGCGCAACTTATTCACTGAAACATTTGATATCGCCAACCCGGGCGCGATGGCATTTAGCCCTCGTTCAAACGCCTTAGTGGTTGAAGCTAATAATAAGCTCAACATTTTCGCGGTTGATAATGCTCACCCTGAAGTGTCTTGGAGTGCTTTGTGGGAAAAGGTCTGGTACGAAGGTTACCCAGAGCCACAATATGTATGGCAGTCAACCTCGGGCTCAGATGATTTTGAAGCAAAATTAAGCTTAATGCCGTTAGCTTTTGGCACCATGAAAGCGGCATTTTATGCAATGTTATTTGCCGTGCCACTGGCCATTGCAGGGGCGATTTATACCGCCTACTTTATGTCGCCAAAAGTGCGCGGCGTGGTTAAGCCGACCATTGAAATCATGGAAGCACTGCCGACAGTAATTTTAGGCTTCTTAGCTGGCCTTTGGTTAGCGCCATTGATTGAAGATCACTTACCGGGCATTTTAGTGTTACTCACATTACTGCCCACCAGTATTTTAGTCAGTGCATTTACCTGGAGTAAATTGCCAGCGAAATGGAAGCAACGCCTACCTGAAACCTATCAAGAGATCATGTTAATTCCAGTGATTTTGTTTGTGGGTTGGTTCTCATTTGAGATTAGCCCTGTAATCGAAATCGCCTTCTTTGATGGTAATACCCGTCAGTTCATTACCAATGATTTAGGCATTACATTCGATCAACGCAACGCCTTTGTTGTGGGTATTGCGATGGGTTTTGCGGTTATTCCAACAATTTTCTCCATTGCTGAAGATGCGATTTTCTCAGTGCCACGTCATTTATCAAATGGTTCACTGGCACTGGGCGCGACTAACTGGCAGACCTTAACCCGCGTGGTGCTGCTTACGGCAAGCCCAGGTATTTTCTCTGCCATCATGATGGGTTTAGGCCGCGCAGTGGGGGAGACCATGATTGTATTAATGGCAACAGGTAACACCGCAATCCTTGAGTGGAGTGTGTTTGAAGGGATGCGTACTCTAGCGGCAAATATCGCCGTCGAGATGCCAGAGTCTGCCATTGGTAGTTCCCATTACCGTGTGCTATTCCTTGCGGCATTTGTGTTGTTTGTATTCACCTTTGTCTTTAACACCATTGCTGAAGTGGTACGCCAACGTCTACGTGAACGTTATAGCTCACTTTAAGGAATGAAGATGAACAGAGTTTTTAATATTTCGCCAATCGCCTTGAGAGGTTTGTGCAATGGGTAAGTGGTTTAAATCAGGTTCTCCATGGATTTGGATGACTGGCGGTGCGGTGAGCATTTGTTTGATTGCAGTACTGGGTTTGTTGTTATTGATTGCGTGGCGCGGCTTAAGTTACTTCTGGCCTGCCGATATTTATCAGTGGCAGCTAGAAGACAATAATGGCGTTAAAACAACCCTAATTGGTGAAATCTACGACCGTGAAGAAGTGCCCACTGAACGTTTAATTGCAGCGGGTCATCAGTTTGATGAACATCCTGGCGAGTTTGTGACTCGTTACTTAGTTAAAACCGGTAACCGTGAATTCGTTGGCTTAGATTTTCGCTGGATCCTCGGCACCGATATCGTCAGCCGTGAAAAGCCAGCTGATGTGGCCATGCTCGAAAGGGCTAAAAATGGTAACTTTTACGGTTATCCAATTGCGGTCATTGAAGACGGTAAGCGCTTAAATATTACCGGCGAGGCCATTGAAACTTCGTTAGTAGCACATATCAAGCGTGCAGTTGATATTGCTGATGAGGCGCTGGCACTGCAAAAGTCTGAAATTGGTTCAGTGAACTATGCCTTAGAGCGTTTGCGCCTAAAAGAGCGTAAATATGAACTGGATGGCAAACTCACTCCAGCGATTAAAGCTGAGATGGACGCCCAAGCAGAGCAGTTAAACCAAGACTACTTAGTCATGGAAAAAGACTTATTTGCCCTGCGCGACAAAGCGGCGCGAGATTCAGTGGTTGTGCGTGATATGCGCGGTGAAGAGGTCACCTTAAAACTTGATAGCGTGCTTGATGTTAGCTATGTCAATCACATGAACATCGTCGATAAACTCGGTCATTGGTTTGTGGGCATGGGGCGTTTTATTAGCCAAGACCCACGTGAAGCTAACACCGAAGGCGGCGTGTTCCCTGCTATTTTTGGTACGGTATTTATGGTGATGCTCATGGCGGTTATCGTGACCCCATTTGGCGTAATCGCGGCAATTTATTTACATGAGTACGCCAAAAAAGGGCCAATTACTAAGATGATCCGTATTGCGGTGATTAACTTAGCCGGTGTGCCATCAATCGTTTATGGTGTATTTGGTTTGGGCTTCTTTGTGTATATGCTTGGTGGTTCGTTAGATCAGCTGTTTTACCCTGAAGCATTGCCTGCGCCAACGTTTGGTTCTCCAGGGGTGATTTGGTCAGCCTTAACCTTGGCTATCTTAACTTTACCTGTGGTGATTGTATCTACGGAAGAGGGCTTAAGCCGTATTCCAAGTGCCGTGCGTCAAGGCAGCTTAGCCTTAGGGGCAACCAAATTTGAAACCTTATGGCGCATTGTTATTCCAATGGCAAGCCCTGCGATTATGACCGGACTTATTCTTGCGGTCGCCCGAGCAGCAGGTGAGGTAGCACCACTGATGTTAGTGGGCGTGGTAAAACTGGCGCCGACATTACCGATTGATATGAACTTCCCGTTTGTGCATTTAGAACGTAAGTTTATGCATCTTGGGTTCCATATTTATGACGTTGGCTTTCAAAGCCCTAACGTTGAAGCGGCGAGACCATTGGTTTACGCGACTTCATTCTTATTAGTATCTGTGATTGTGACACTTAACTTAACAGCAATTAGTGTACGTAATCACTTACGTGAAAAATTCCGTTCGCTAGAACATTAATTAGCGATATCCTGAGGAAAATACAAAAATGATTTCAATTGATCAACGCGCAACTAAATCTAACATTATTGATTTAGCAAACTTACCCGCACAGGATACTGCCCTAGAAATTCGTAACCTTGATTTACGTTATGGTGATAAGCAGGCGTTATATAACGTTGGAATGAAAATTCCTAAAAAACAAGTCACCGCCTTTATTGGCCCAAGTGGTTGTGGTAAATCAACCTTACTGCGTTGTATTAACCGCATGAATGACTTGGTTGAAACCTGTAAAATCAGTGGTGAAATCTTACTGAACGGGCAAAATATTTATGACAAAAATGTTGATGTCGCTCAGTTGCGTCGAAATGTCGGTATGGTTTTCCAGCGCCCAAACCCATTTCCTAAATCAATTTATGAGAATGTGGTTTATGGCTTACGCCTACAAGGGGTGAGTAATCGCCGCGAACTAGACGAAGCTGCTGAAATGTCATTACGTGGCGCTGCGATTTGGGATGAAGTGAAAGATCGCTTACACGATAATGCTTTTGGCCTATCGGGTGGTCAGCAACAACGTTTGGTTATTGCTCGCGCTATTGCTATTGAGCCTGAAGTGTTATTGCTTGATGAGCCCACATCAGCACTGGATCCTATTTCAACCTTAACCATCGAAGAGCTGATCACTGAGCTTAAATCGAAATACACAGTAGTGATAGTGACCCATAACATGCAACAAGCGGCGCGGGTTTCTGATCAAACCGCCTTTATGTACATGGGCGAGTTGATTGAATATGCGGATACCAATACCATTTTCACCACGCCGCAAAAGCGTAAAACCGAAGATTACATCACAGGTCGTTACGGTTAATAATAACGAAGTGAGTAAGCTGGCGCTTATGGCAAGTCATTGGTGAGAAAGTCAGAGATAATTAAGGTAATAAAGTAATGGAAAACAAAAGTTTAAATAAGCATATTTCTGGACAGTTTAATGCTGAATTAGAAGATATTCGTAACCGTGTTTTGGCCATGGGCGGTTTAGTTGAGCGCCAACTTGAACAAGCCCTTGATGCTCTTGGTAGCTTAGATGCCGAGCTTGCCCAAAAAGTGATTAATGGCGATCACCGCGTAAATGGCATGGAAGTGTCAATTGATGAAGAATGCACCCGCATTATTGCTAAGCGCCAACCAGCGGCAAGTGACTTACGTTTAATTATCACCATAACTAAAACTATTACAGATTTAGAGCGTATTGGTGATGCTTGTGTACGTATCGCAAAAGCAGCATTAGATAAACGTTTAAACAATCAACAGCCATTATTGGTGAGTATTGAAAACATGGGTCGCCATGCAACCCGTACCTTGCATTCGACACTGGACGCGCTTGCACGTATGGATGCTGATAATGCCTTAGAGTTACACAAAGAAGATGCCAAACTAGACAAAGAATATGAAGGGATTATTCGTCAGTTAATGACCTATATGATGGAAGATCCTCGCTCAATTCCTGGTGTGTTAGATGTACTTTGGGCTGCGCGGGCGGTTGAGCGTGTGGGGGACCGCTGTAAAAACATTTGTGAGTACATTATCTATTTCGTTAAAGGTAAAGATGTTCGCCATACTTCCTATGAAGAGATGGAAAAAGATCTAAATATGTAAGCTATGTTTGCCTGCAAGCAAAAAATAACAGTCTCATTATGGTTAATGGGACTTTTTTATTGCTGTCACTTTTATGCTGGTAGTGCTAATGCTGTGAGCCAACTCACAAAAGTTAATTAGCCTTTGCTCAACAAGGGGGCTAAATAGGCTGGAGCATTAGCAAACTGTGTTAAAATTTCTGTAATTCCTCGTTCGTTTTGTAGGCTCAATGAAAAACACCCTTTCTCGTGGTTTAACTAACTTACTGCCAATGGCACTGAGTCTGTGGTTATTCTGGTCATTATTTATTTCTTTAGATGGTTTAGGCCATTTACTGCTGGATATTGTTAATTTAGAAAACAGCTTTGTCGGCGCCGGGTTTATTTTGGTGGCAGTGTTAGTGTTTATTTCAGGGCTGTTATTTTCATTTAGCCCATTTGCTTGGTTATACGCTTGGCTTGAGCGTCAATTAATGAAGTTCCCGCTGTTTAAATCTGTCTATGGCAGTATTCGTGATATTGCGAACTTAATGAAACGAGACGGTAAGCCAAAGAATCAAAAAACCGTATTGATCAAGCAAGCCAATGGCGGTTATGTGGTTGGCTTTATCATGAATCAACAGGCGCCTAAACCGCTTACTGAAGCCCTACCTGAAGGTGATTGGGTGCCAGTATTGTTTCAGCTTAGCTACCAAATGGCTGGGGTGACGAGTTTAGTCAAGCGTGAAGATTTAATTGAAGTCGATTGGTCATTTGAAGATGCCATGCGCTTTAACTTAACTGCGGGGATCTCGATTGCTAATGCCAATACTAATACAAACGCTAATGCCAATACTAATACTAATACAAACGCTAATGCCAATAGTG